>CBINDO010000310.1:0-9745 GCA_966249405.1 uncultured bacterium
TAGATGTGAAAGTCCGTAGAGACTCCTGGGTTCTGGACATGACCAACCTGGACTGTTCCGTCATCAGTTGGACAGCTCGAGGGGCTTTGACCGTTGCTCTCCTGGTACTTGGAAAACTGGGCGACGACGCCGCTTGGTATCGTCGCTGTAACCCGCCGTAGCGTGGTGAAAGACGCCGTCGCTGCGCTTCGGAGCTCGTTGCCAGCGAGATCCTTCGCGGAAGCGCTCAGTGACACCGTATACTGCCTGGCGGGCGTTGCTTCCGAGACCCCAGTTGCATAAACAAGACCGGTTGTCGGAAGTATCGTGAGGATGGTGGACGACTCATTCCAAGCAAGAGTCCGTGAGCCCACTGGCAGTGAGCTGATGCTCAGGGCGTCTTCTACGGAAGCCTCGTCCATGGGTTCGGTGAACGTCAGCACGATGGGGTCTGTAGACAGAACGCCGTCGGTGCCGTCAGCGGGAGAAACGCCCGCGACGTCAGGGGGCGTCCTATCCATGCAGGTGCTTTCCGAGCACTGTGTGTCGGCAAGGCATTCATCAGATGAGCCCAGACATCCTCGAGGAGGAGTCGATGTTGCGGTGGAGGACAGCTCAGAGTCGGTCGAAGCCGCTTCGAACCCGGCGTCGTGGGACGCTTCAGTCGTCTCACTGAGCCCGCTGGATCTCCAAGTTTGACCGTCGTAGACCTCGGTCCCCGCAGCAGTTGAAACTGCGGGTGGGGTGGGACCCGACGTGACGGGGGTTCCAGAGTCGGGGAGCTCGCCATTGCCTCCAGCATCACTGTGCCCCGAATCCGACTTGCCGTCGTTCGTGGGTTGCGGCGTATGTGAACCGCCATCCGACGCCGCATGTGTGCAGCTTGCCGTGTCCAGGCACGTGTAGTCGTCGCAAGCCTCCAGCCCTAAGACTACGACAGTCAGCAAGGCGCGAGCGAAGTTCGTTCGACAGGTCTTTGAGGTCATGGGGCACCCAAAGTAGCATGGACTTCCAGGCCGCGGAACCTTGGGCTCGGGCTTCTCACCGGCTACCGTCAGTCGCGAACGAGCCGTCCTGAGGGGGACTTGGACATAGAACAAAAGCAGCACAGGCGTCCCATCACACCCTCGTGACGGGACGCCTGTGGGATTTGACGCTTGTGCCGGGTTACTGCACGTTCGCGAAAAAGTACTCTGACTCTAGGCCCGTGCCACCGTTCCAAATCTCGAACCCGGCTTGGACGTTCAGCACGTAGCTACTTGCGGGTAGGCCGCGATTGGCTACAGCATCATCGAAAAACGGCTTCAAGTCGACGTGAAGCGATTCGGTGTTCGGAGCGGCTTGGTAGGCGATGTACTTTCCACCACCCTCGCCGACGCCACCAGTCCAGACGTCCCACTTTACGCCTTCGATCGTCACGTTCGCCGTGACGCTTCCTGCGGGCTGAACGTTACCTTGAGTCCAAGGCCACAACATCACGAAGTAGTCAGGTCCGTTACCATTATAGTTTTGGTCAGCATCTACCCAGATGTCGTAGGCGGCGTTGAAGGTGCCCTGTATGCCGTTTGCTTTGATCTTGAACCCGGTCTCGATGCTTTGGATGGCCGAAACCTGGATCGGTAGTCCGCCGCCTTGAGCAAAGTGTTCCGCTTTCCGACCCAAGATTACGGCTGGGAACGACACCGGGTCGGTGCTGCCACTATTGCCCGTCTGTGAGACAATCTTGAAGCTCGTGCCTTGGTATTCGATGCACTGCTGCCCACCGCTGGGGTTCCATACGTTGTTGATGAGCACATAGTTCTGGCCGTCGGCCTGGACGGTCGCCGTGTGATAGTTGTCGCAGCTCGAGCCAGCACCCGTAAGCGACGCAGGACCCATCCCTTCGTTAACCACCACTCCGCTTTCCGACTTGGGAACGAGCTTGGTTAACGTCAGGTCATACGTGGCGTCCATTTCCCCTGCGGCCACCTGAATCTGGAGATCGTATGCCTCGCCGCTCTCCTCGCACAGGGGCTCGGCTAGGTCCTCCGCGATAGACCAGCTGGGGCAGCTCACGTCAGTCACGCAGACTTCCCCCGACCAACCGTCGTCGAATGCGGCGATGTTGCGGAACGGGGCCACTACAGTGCTCCCCGAACCATCGTGCTGGGTAAAGGCAATGCGCAAATCCAAGCCGCCAGTCGACCCTGCGATCTCGACGTCGAAACAGGTTGCCCCAGTGTACGGATGCTTGGCTTCCGACTCGTCGGTGTTCAAGCCGAGACCGAGGCCGCACCCCCAGTCTTCCGCGGGGTCGCCTTCAATGGAGGTGCCCTTCAGGTGACAGCCAGTGTCGTCACAGGGAATTGCCGTATCGTCACACGAAGTTCCGTCTCCATACAGGTAGAATGCGCCCTGCACGCCGCCAGGGTTGTCTGTGGAAAGCGCAGGGTCGCACCCAATCCAATTGCCATTCGTGTGAATGACGGCCAAGTTGTCGCCCGTCTTGCATTCCTCTACCGGCGGGGTGACGCCAGGAGTCGTGCCGGGCGTGACCGGCGGGGTGACGCCAGGCGTCGTGCCAGGCGTGACCGGCGGGGTGACGCCAGGCGTCGTGCCGGGCGTGACCGGCGGGGTGACCCCGGGCGTGGTGACGACACCTGGGGGTTGAACGCCGACCGGCGGGTTGACGCCAGGCGTCGTGCCCGGAGTGACCGGAACGGTCGACGAGGGGCTGGGCGTCGTGAAGACTATTTGGTTCTGGGGTTCGGCGGGCGAGCATGCCACGCCGGCAACCAGCCCCAAGATCCCCAATGTTAAAACGGTGGTCCTCATGTTTCGGATCGGCCTTTCGAATGATAAGCGGAACTTCGTCGTTCCAACGGCTAGAGACGCAAGAAGGCACGAGTCCGGTTCGGACGCGGCCCTGAGTCGATGCAACCAAGTCTATACGATCTGTCGCTTGGCGAGCCGATCGCGAGCGGAATTTCCGCGCGGGATCGCAGACGCCCAGCGCGAGGTGCGCAGTGCTCAGGCACGCCACGCTGCGGAATTCCTGCCAGCGACATGCTTTACGCCCGAAGTGCACGGCAAGCTCCTAGGCTCATCAGCGTAAGCGCTTCCACCCTCCGGAACGAAACGCCGCGCTGCAAGAACGCACCGAGGAGCGAACGCCGTAAGCACCGGGTTTTGCGGGCTCCATGGCAGGTTGGGGTTGGGCCCAGCGCCCGTGCGTCGCGCCACGGCTCCCGCCCACTACTGCTGCTCGGGGTTGCCCCGGCCCTAGGTTGTCCGCAAATTGAAGAGACATGCCCAACTTGGAAATCCGCACCAGCAGCCGGGATTGGCTCGCGCAGTTGGCCCACGCATACCAGTCGCGCACGGCGGTTTCCCTCGTCGACGACGCGCGGCTCGGGATCGACCCAGTGCAGCAGACGCTCTTGGACATGGGGCGCAAAGCCAACCTCCCCGTGCGCGAGTGGGTCGCCGTGTTGGTCGGTTTGGGCATGAGCGCGGTGGGCGCTTGGTTAATCGTCATGGCGGTGCTCGACCCCGAGCCCTACTCCAAGATCGGCATCGCGCTCGGCGCCGGCACGATCCTCACGTTGGGCGGAGGGCTCACCGCGGTTCGCGTCATCACCGGCTTCAAGCCGCCGAACGTAGTCGTCTCACCGAAGGGTTTCGAGATCCGCTTCGAGTGAACGCGTCACGTTGCGCCGCGGCGCTCGCTTCTCGCGCTTCCGAGTGCTTCAGGTGGGCGGTTGCCAGTAGCCGGCGACGTGGGCGGCCAAAAACGAAGCGATGGTGTCGGGTTCGAACGGCCACGCGTACGTGATCGTCATCTCGGGGAAGCGCGCGCGGCATTCGGCGAGCACCTCCGGGATTTCGATGGCGGCGTGGCTGCCGCCGGGGGTGAGCATCGTGGTGAGCACCACCAGCTCGGTGACACCCGCCTCGTGCGCTCGGTCGACCGCCTGCTCGATGGTCGGCCCGCAGAACTCATTGTACGCGGTAAACACCGGATACGGGACTCGAGTCCGGAGCGCGGTGGCCAGCGCCTCGAAGCCCGCCAAATACGGGTCCGTAGCCGCGTTGCGAGGCCACGTTCGGATTTTCGCGTCGAGCGCCGACTCCTCCGGGCTGAGCGGCGCACCGGTCCGGCGCCGTTCGCCTTCGAGGCGCTTCAATTGAGTGAGGTCGTTGCGAGGGAAGTCTGTTGGGACCCCGCCGTGTCCGACGAAGAGCAGTGCGCGAACCATGGCCGAGTACTGGGCTTGAAGCGGCCCACCGTCAACCTGCGGAGCTCATCGGCCGGCAGGGGGTTCGCGAGGACGTTGCGGTCGTGCCCCAAAGCCTGCCTGGCGGCGGCTGGGCTCTGGAGTGGTCCGGGACGTTCCAGCAGCCCGCGGGCGCTGCGGGCCGGGGCTGCGTCAATTACGATGTGGACTTTGGCCGGGATTTGCCTAAAGTCCGCGCCTCCCCGAGGAGTACATATGTCAGGTCACGGCACGGAAAAAGGCTTTCTGCAATCGGCGTTTGGTGGGCTTCTGGTGGTTACCCTCACCGTGCTCGTGTGCGGCGGCATCTTCATTGCGCTGCTGATCAACGGCGCCAGCCACCACTAAGGCGCGCTGCGCGTGTTTTCGAGCCCGCCGCGTGCGGGCTTTTGGCGTTTGCGCGCCGTTCGACGGTCAAACGTCCGAGCTGGCCGTGATTTCGGTCTCGCCCGTCTCGAAGTCGATGTTCACGAGCATCCGGATCGGGCGGCAGCACACCGAGCAATCTTCGACGTAGTCTTGGGCTGCTGCGCCGCCCGTGTCGACGTAGACATCGATCCACTCACCGCAATACGGGCACTGAACTCCTTCACCGTCCATAGCCGAGGAGTCTAATCGCACGACGCCCGCACGCCCAGGCGTTACGACGAAAGCGTCTTCGTGAACACCGTGCGCGGACGCGCTGGACCCGCGTAGTCGTCGACCGTGTCGACCGTCCAACCCGTTGCTCGGTGGAAGGCGATCGACCCCTCGTTGCCGCTGGTGGTTACCGCCTTCAGGCGCGTGCAACCGAGGCCACGACAATCTTCCTCGAAGGCCTGGTAGAGCACCTTACCGACGCCGCGGCGTCGGAAGTCGGGATGTATCCCCACCAGGTGAACATAGCCGGTGCGCGGGCTCGTCTCGGCGACGAACCCGAACAAGAACCCAACGAGCACTCCGTCCGACTCGACCACGCGAGCCAACGAGCCCAGCTCGTAGAAGAACAGCGGATGGGCCAACGCGCTCGTCGGCCCGCCCCACCAACGGTCGATGACCTGGACGATGTGGTCGTAGTCGGCTTTGCCCAGAGGTCGTGTGATCATCAATTGGACGGGGTGAGAACTTCTCGAAGTTTTAGCAGGAAACCCACGCCACGCAGGATCATTCCCGCCGCGCTGGGCAGAATCTTGCGGGAGGTGTGCGGGAAACGATCTCAGCGGCTGCCAGTCACGACCCAACTCCCAACTGTACGGCGAAGTAGGGCAAACAGCAGTTGCCACCCCAGAGACAAGTAACTAAGGGCAACTCATGACCGAGTTACGTGTGGCGCCATCGATCTTGAGCGCCGACTTGGGCCGACTGAACGAAGAGATCTCGGACGTGGCCAACGCGGGCGCCGACTGGATCCACGTGGACGTGATGGACGGCCGGTTCGTGCCGAACCTCACATTTGGGCCCGTGATGGTCAAGACCGCGCGTGCTGCCACCAAGTTACCCATCGACGTGCACCTGATGATGGTCGAGCCGGAGAAATACGTCGAAGAGTTCGCGGCCGCGGGCGCCGATGTCATCAGCGTGCACCAGGAGGCGTGTGTTCACCTGCAGAGGACCCTGCGTCAGATCCGCGATCTCGGCAAGAAGGCGGGCGTGGTGCTCAACCCGGCGACGCCGGAGACGGCGCTCGAATACGTCCTCGAAGACGTGGACCTGATCTTGGTGATGAGCGTCAATCCCGGGTTCGGCGGCCAGGCATTCCTCCCGAGCCAGCTCGCCAAACTCGAGCGCCTGGCGCGGCGTCTCCAGGAGCGTGGACTCGGTCACGTGGACTTGGAGATCGACGGCGGTATCGGACCCAAGACCGTCAGGTCGGTGGTGGACGCCGGAGCCAACGTGGTGGTCGCAGGATCGGCGGTGTTCGGCCAGCAGGACCGAAAGGCGGCAATTCGATCGATCCGCGACGCAGCGCGTAGCTGACTTCTCCGGGCCTGGCTGGTTCGCCGCCGATTCGTTTGGTGACGTCGGAGTTGGCGCCAAATGTCGAGCCGCCGCCGTTGCCCATACGCTACATTCCCAGGCGATGAACAAGTGGCGACGGGTGAGTTGCGTTGGTGTGGCCGGCTTGGTGTTGGCCTGCGGTGCCGAAAAGAAGGCCGAGCCAAAGGCGCCTGCTCCGCCGCCAGCCTTGCCGGAGCGCGACCCGCTGGAAGAGGAGATGTTCAAGGTTGGGCAGATCCGTGAACTGTCGGTGCTCCGCCACGTGTCGATGAAGAAGCTGAGCCGCGCGGAGCTGTCGACCGAGGTAGAGGCCTACGTCACCCGTGAAACGCCCAAGGTGGCGATCGAAGGGCAGGGCGCCATGCTCGAGTTGCTGGGCCTGCTACCGCCGAACTTCGACTTCCTGGCAGGCAACATCGCCCTCATGAAGGAGCAGCTGGCGGGCTTCTACGACCCTTCGCGGCAGACGATGTTGCTCGCTTCGGATCTCGGCAAGCCGGAGCAAGAAGCGACGCTGCTGCACGAGCTCGTGCACGCTTTTCAGGACCAACACTTCGAGCTCGGCAAACGACTCACTTACGAGCCGCTACAAGGCGACAAGTTGGCCGCCCTGCACACGCTCGCCGAGGGTGACGCCACGAGCGCGATGTTGGGCGCCGCGCTCAAGGAGCAGGGTTACGACATCAACCAGCTCAGCGACGAGATGTTGTCCGAACGCATGCGGATGACCTTCCAAACCCAGAGCCCGGAGATCCCGTCGATCATCAAACGCGCCGCCTTGGCTCCGTACCTCGACGGGCTCACGTTCGTGAACGAGCTCCGACGTTCGGGTGGTTGGAAGCTCGTCGACAAGGTTTGGGCCGATCCACCCCAGAGCACGGAGCAGCTGTTGCACCCGGAGAAACATGCCGCCAAGGAGCGCTGGCGCACGTTTGCTTCGCCGCGACCACCGCGCGAGGGCTGCGAGCTGGTTTACGAAGAGGTGATCGGCGAGCAAGGGCTCAAGATCTTGTTCGAAGAGTGGGTCGACGGCCGCGACGCAGCCGCTGGAGCCGAGGGCTGGAACGGCGACCGCATGAGCGTGTTCCGCTGCGGCCAGGAGCGCGCGCTGTTGTGGCGCATCGCCTACGACGAGCCCGGCGAAACGGCACGCGCGATGGAGACGTTCCGCGTCGGGATCCCGCACTGCCGCCCCAGCGTCGACCAATCGGCCCGCACCGTGAGACAACTAGAGGACCACCTGGTCGTCGTCGCGATGGAGGGCCCTTCACACACGTGCGCCGACTTGACGACGTGGATCGACAACTCGTTCGTGCAGTAACTCGTCGCTGTGGCGGGGGCTGTCACGGCCGCGGTTCGCGACGACCGAATCGCTTCACGTCGACTTGAAGCCGTCCTTCGATGATGCTCTAGCTCTCGACGGGCGTCAGTTATCAATACCCCGCGTTAGGCTCGTTAGGCAAACGCTGCGTTCGAAGTCAGGCATAGAGCCCACTAAGGTGACACCTGTACCTCAATAGCACCAATATCAACGGCTCCTCCGACAACTCGCGGGTTGCCTAGGATGTCCACTGGCAGGGGCTCAGTGGTGTCGCCGTCTTGATCGGCGTCAGCGATATCTGGCGGGAGTCTGGACGTGGTGCCTGTGTCCATCAAGTAAGGATTTGTCGGCGTGAAGTCCGACCCGCTTAGATCAACGAACATTGGGTCAACGGACCGGCATCCCAGGCTCTGCGGATAGCATGCGTACCCGTCGCCGAAGGTACTTGTTTCAACTTGAACGCTCGGGCTCGCAGATGAAATATCGGTGGCTGGGTAGCCTCCTTCGTTGCCCCAGCTCGCGGTGTTGCTGACTATCAGCGCGGAGACGGCTCCTACAGGCGAAGAGTCGACCACTGAACGTTCGGAGGTTCTGTTCTGCACGAATGTACTATTTACAACGCTAGACACATCAACGATTGCTCCGCCCTCACCACTGTAGTCCGGCGATGAACTTGCAGAATTATCAAGAAAGACCCCGCCCGCAATTAAGTTCGCACCGCGGACCGCGCCTCCGCGACCCGGCTCGGGACCACTCGTCGCTCTGTTACTCACAAACCAAGAATTGAAGACAGATACAGGACCACTAACGGCACCACCGTGAGCCGCCCGATTACCTTCGAATCGGCAACCCAATATAAACGTATCGCTGGAGGAGCTCCATATCGCACCGCCAGAGCTACCCTCTGCAGACAAGACTAGCCCGTGAAACCACGAATCCCGTATAGATAACTGGGTACCAGCGATTGCCCCCCCAACGAAGTTACTGATGCCCACGTGTAGCTCGCTGAACTCTGACCGAGTGACGTCAAGAATGCCTGTACTTCGTATGAATCCACCCCCATCAGGAGTTGCGATTGCGCCGTAATCCCCTGTGAACTTCGAATCGGATATTCGAGTTGTTCCAGCATTGAACACGGCACGCTTGTCATAAAACCGACTTGCAGTAATAGTCGTCCTATTGGATTGAGTGCACACGTCTGCGCCGTATTCCTGGGTCACGTTATGACCGAAGACCAGATTGCTTAACACTATATCAAACCCATGGTTGGTGACGCCAGCTCCGCACGGATCATCGGGTGCGCCTGTTGTATTCCCATACTCAATGCTAAACCCGTCGATCACTACATCACCCAGGACACTGACCACGTGATACACGTCGTCGGACGGATCCTCAGGTGTGCCAGCGAAGTCGCCGCTCAACACGGTAGGGTTGGCAACAGGATCACGCTCGCTGCGGCGAAGTTCGGTGCCCGAGAAGCCACCGTAGAGGCTAGTGTCGGCCACCACGCTAAATGTCGCTTCGCGGTCTCCGCCGGGCAGATACACTCCTGCAGCTACCCATACTTCCCCATCCATTCCTGCTGCTGTCAAGCCTACTGAGAGACTCCTCTTCGCCGTTTCCCACGTCTCCCCATCATTTGCATCATCACCGTTACTTTGGCTAACGTGAATGATGCGTCGACATGTAGCGCCTTTGCATCCGCCGGGACAGGCGGTCCTCAGCACGCGATCAATGCCGCATGTGTCGGCCTCCCATATTTGGCCGTCAGCATCGCAACGCAGGTCTTCGCTTGCGTAACAGCACTGATCGCTGGGCTCGTCGCACCAGTCACTTTCACAGATTGTCGTTGTCAGGCACTGACCCCCCCCACACGATTCACTGCCATTGCAGAACTGCCCGTCGTCGCACATGCCTGCGTCGTTTGCCGACCACGCGAAGTCGCTCTGCTGAACGTCACAAGCCTGACAAGGGTTGGCTGGATTGATGGCACCGTCGTTCCAGCATTGACCATCAATCCCGCAACCAATGCAGTCGCTGCTTGTTGAGCCTGCTGGTGTGCTGGAGGGCGCGTTCTCACTGGTAACAGGGTCTTCCGGGCGGAGTGTCGAATCGATCGGATCTTGTACGTCTGATGAAGAGCCCTCACTGGAAAAGTTAGCATTCAGCGCGCCGCCAGCTTCACTCGTGGGTAAGACATCCACGGTCGACG
>CBINDO010000311.1:0-9663 GCA_966249405.1 uncultured bacterium
CACCGGCAGCACTGGGTTCACAGGCGGTACCGGGTTTACAGGCGGGACTGGGTTTACTGGCGCCACGGGCGTGACGGGGCCAACGGGAGCAACGTCAGCTACGGGGAGCACCGGTTGGGGAGACACTGCGGGCCCAACAGGCGCCTGGGGCCCAACCGGTGCCGTCGGATCGACGGGCGACTCCGGCAGCTGGGGCGCCACCGCAGCAACGGGTAGCAGCGCGGGGTGGACAGGGAACACCGCTGGCTGGACGGGCCCGACGGGTCCAACGGGGTGGACTGGTGCGACCGGCAACACGGGTCCCTCAGCAGCGAGCAGCGGCGGTCCGAGTGGTGACTCTGGTGGCAGCGGAGCCACGGGCAGCGAGGTGACTCCAAACTGCAACTGAACCACCACCTGCTCGGCGAATTCGACAGTTCAGAAAACACAAATCACTTGCAATTTAAGTCAGCGTGGGCGAAACGACGACTCGCGAGGATCGTCTCGACAGGACTCGAAAGACCAAGCCTCCTAACCGCGGCACAACTAGCCGCGAGAGCTGCGTACGAAGAAGCCAAGCCAGCGCAACTCTCGCCCCGGAGACGGTCCTCGCACGTTTACGATGCCCAGCCTCGAGACACGCCGGGTTTATCACGGCGCCTCTTATTGGAGCCGCGCCCGCCAGCGCGGCCAAGACTTGCCTTTCAGCGCGAAGAAGTCAACGCCGCGCGCGAAGAAGTCAACGCCGCGCGCGAAGAAGTCACTGCGCGGCGCGAGGAACGTTACAGCTGCTCAGCCAAGTATCCTTGGACGCCGATCGCTCCGATCAACTTCAGTTGCGTCTCGAGCCAGTAGATGTGGTCGTCTTCGGTGTCCTTGAGCAAGCGCTGCAGAAGCTGACGCGTTCCCCCATCTGCTACTCGCTCACACAATGCAATCCCCTGGTTCAGGCCAGTCGCGACGTCGTACTCGTACTGGAGATCCCCCTGGAACATCTCCTGGGGATTGGCGCCGAGGGCGAGACTCAGCCGTTTGCTCATGTCGGGCACTCCGCCCAAGAACAGGATGCGTTGGATCAGCAAGTCCGCGTGTTCTCGCTCATCGGCAGACTCGTGGATCAGCCGCTCGCTCAACTTGTGATACCCCCAGTCCTGCAACATACGGCCCTGTAGTAGATAGAGGTCCATGGAGCTGAGCTCGGCAGCAAGGCGCTCGTTGAGCATGGCGACGACGGATGGGTTGCCTTTCATGGGACGAACTATAGGTTCATCGCCCGAGAGGTCTACAACGGTATCGCTCTTGACAGCGCTTTTCAGGTCGCCCGCCTGAGAGCTGGCCGATTTCGCCGATTGGGCCGCGCTGCCGGTGGGTTGTTGAAAGCCGGATTCAAGGCGCGTGCTCGCGCGCTGCCTGTACATGAGTAGGTGCGAGGCTGGCAAGCCGAGTCTGATGTTCGTTGGTGCCTTTGCGAACACACTCCTGACACACCCCGTAGACCTCCAGCACCCGACCAGTGATGACGAAACCGTGGCTCGCCGCGATGTGTGCCTGCGCGACGTTCACCTCAGACGAAACAAACTCGACGATCGCGTGGCACTCCGTACATACGAGGTGGTCGTGGCACTCGCGCTCGAACGCGCGTTCATAGTGCGTGTGTTCACCCATCGTAACCAACGTCGTCCGCAACAGTCCGAGCCGCACGAGCAATGGGAGCGTACGGTACACCGTGGACGTGTGAGCGTAGTGGCATCCCCGCGTGCGGAGGTCACGTATCAGATCTTCGGCGGTGAAATGTCCCGCCCGCTCCATCGCAGCGCGTGCAACCGCGTCACGAACTAGGGAGCCCTTGAGGCCTGCGGCCCTCACGCGTTCTCTCAAGAAGTCCATCGCACGTTCGATGCCCGCCGTGTCCCACTGCGCTTGCTCACATCTCTGATTCATCGTTCCTCGTTCCCTAGGGGACGGAACGTATGGCCTAGCGACCAATCATGCAATTCATTTTCACATAGATCATTGCGCAAACTATTTGCATGATACGCGTTACGGGCTATGAAGTTTACCAGTCAGCGCTTCGCCTGGAGCGTCGCTACCGCGAAGCAGTTCTCAACTGAGAGTGGTTCTCAATTTGAGATCACGGTGCTGACTCGTGCTCGGGCTCGTTCCGTGCCTCGTAAGATTGACCTCATCGCACCCGACTACTCCTCGGAGGATCCATGTTCAACGCAACTCAACATCGAGTGTCAGCAATGTCTGGCGACGTGGTGCTCGGTGCTTTCAGTGCGCAATCAGCGTTTGCCTTCTCCTCTCCCACTCGTACGATGGTTGCTGCCGGACCACTCGGTAGCCTGGAACGAGCAGCGCCGGAACACGTCGCCAATAGTCTGAAGAGACTGGCGGCCGCGGGAGCGTCGGACCCGTGTCTGGTCGGATGTTTACCGTTTCTCACCCCCGACCAGCGTTCGACGGGGGTTTTGCCCCGACCATACTTGTGTATTGCGCCACATGTGGCTTCGGGCCAAGCCATGCCATGGACGGATGTCGACGCAACTGAAGCGCCAGAGCATCTCCATGCCGCTTCCATTGCGGCATCGCCCCGAAATTCGGACGTCGTGTCTGCGGTGGGGTGGAGCATCGATCCCCGCGCAGAAGTGAGTGCTCGCCGCAGCTACGTGCGCGCAGTGGAGGGTGCGCTGAGCAAGATCGCCGCCCGCGAAGTGGAGAAGGTAGTGCTCGCTCGCGTGCTGGACTTGGCGCCGTGCGCGCTGGATGGCTCAACCTGCATGCTGGACCACACGCAGATGGCTAGCCTGGTGCGCGGGGTGCTGCTACGCGAGCCGGCTCGGTTTGGTTTTGCCGTCAGGTTACCAGCTGGACCGACTCACGACGCGACGCGACTTGAGCGGGGTATGGAGCGCGAGCCGATTCGTGGCGACCGCTGGTTGTTTGGCGTAAGCCCGGAACTGCTGCTGCGAAAGCGAGGGCCGCTCGTCGAGAGTCACCCTCTCGCAGGGTCGATACCCCGAGCAGAGGATGCTGCCGTCGACGACGAGCGCGCCGCGCAACTGCTCGGCTCCGCAAAAGATCTGCGAGAACACGCGTTCGTGGTCCAAGCCATCGCCGACGCGCTAGCGCCGTACTGCCGTGAGCTCGACGTTCCGAAGACGCCCACACTCGTCTCCACCCCCACGTTGTGGCATCTGGGGACACGCATCAAGGGCAAGCTGCGCGACCCCAATGTCACTTCATATGCGCTGGCGCTGGCGCTGCATCCGACGCCCGCCGTTTGTGGAAGCCCAACGGCAGCAGCCAAACGCGCGATCGAAGAGCTGGAGGATTTCTCGCGGGACTACTTCACCGGCATGGTTGGCTGGAACGACGCGCACGGCGATGGCGAATGGGCAGTGACGATCAGGTGCGGCGAACTCACCGCCACCCGTTTGCGGCTCTACGCGGGTGCTGGAGTAGTCGCGGGGTCGAGACCGGACGCCGAGTTGCGCGAGACTGACGCCAAACTCCGCACCTTGCTACGCGCGCTACGCATCCAACCGCTTGAGGAGATGCGTTGACGTGACGACCCGGCCCCTGCTCGAAGGTTTCGTTCCTTGGCCCGCCGACGTTGCGGATGGATATCGGCGCTGTGGCTACTGGTCTGGTGAGACTCTCGGCGCCACGTTGAGTCGGTTGGCGAGCGTATACGGTCCGCGGCGGGCGCTCGTCGACGCCCGAGGAGAAGTGTCGTATGCGCAGCTAGAAGCGCGTGCCGAACGCCTGGCGCTCGGGTTTCATCGACTTGGGCTAGCCGCTGACGACGTCGTGGTCGTGCAACTTCCGAACTCGGTCCTTTGGTACGAGGTGTGCTTCGCACTGTGGAAACTCGGGGCCATCCCGGTGTTGGCCAACCCGTCGCACCGGGCGTTCGAGATCACTTCGTTCTGCTCACAAACCCACGCCAAGGCCTATGTCGTCCCCGATACGTTCGAGCGTTTCGACTACCGCGACCTGGCAACGTCCGTGCAGCAAACGGCAGGCGTCGAACACGTTTTCGTAGCTGGGTCCCCTGGTCCGCACACTTCGTTGGACCGGGCGCGAGAACTGGGTGGAACTCGGGCCGTGCTCCCTGCGATTGATGCCTCGCGTGTTGCTCTCCTGCAGCTATCTGGCGGCAGCACGGGCGCTCCGAAGCTCATCCCGCGCACCCATGACGACTATTTGTACAGCGTACGGCAAAGCGTCGCCGTGTGCGCGTGGGATAGCGGCGTGACGGCTGCCATCGCGCTGCCGTGTTCTCACAACTTTCCCTTGAGTTCACCCGGGGCGCTCGGTGCGCTCTTGGCAGGCGGGAGCGCGCTCCTGCTCGCGAGTCCAACTCCGTCTGCGGCTCTGCCGCTCATCGAACGGTACGCTGCAACCACGGTGGCTCTCGTGCCGGCGCTGGCGAGGCTGTGGCTCGATGCCAGCCCTCGAGACGGGCTGCGCAATCTGGCGATACAAGTCGGAGGAGCAAAACTCGACCCTTCTTTGGCCTCGGCTCTCTACGAACGTACGGCGCGTAAGCTGCAGCAGGTGTTCGGGATGGCAGAGGGGCTAGTGAACTACACGCGCGCTGATGACGACGTCGAGCACGTGTTGACGACTCAAGGGCGCCCCATGTCTTCGGCCGACGAAATTCGCATCGTCGACGATGAGGACCAACCAGTGTCCGCTGGTCGAGTGGGCCACCTGCTCACGCGTGGCCCGTACACGATCCGCGGCTATTATGCTGCCGCGGCTCACAACGAGGTGTCATTCACTCGAGACGGATTCTACCGGACCGGTGATTTGGTCCGTCAGCTATCGAGCGGCCATCTCGTGGTGGAAGGACGAGCCAAGGACCAGATCAACCGCGCTGGCGAGAAGATCGCCGCCGAGGAGATCGAGCTGCTGCTCCGCCGCACCGGACTCGTCACGGACGCCGCCTTGGTCGCCATCCCAGACGCTTTCCTCGGTGAGAAGAGCTGTGCCTTCGTGTGCGGAGCTGACTCGTCGTTATCGCTGGAATCGGTGCGTGCCGCGCTGCGAGAGCTCGGGGTAGCCGCTTACAAACTTCCCGACCGCCTCGTTTGGCTGCCGGAGCTTCCCCGAACATCGATCGGCAAAGTGAACAAAGTCGCACTTCGCGCTCACGCCTAACCCAAGCAATCAGCACCCGCGCATCATCAGAGACGACGTCATGAGTATCCCCCGCATCGAGCCCTACGAGTTGCCCTCTCGCTCCGAACTGCCGAAGAACCGCCTGCGCTCGAATATCGACTCGAACGGCGTAGCTCTGTTGATTCACGACGCTCAACAGTACTTCTTGGACTTTTTTGGTGAGCACAACGTCACCATGGACGCGGTCCTCGACAACATGTGCGCGCTCCGCGCCGTGTGCCGCGAGCGCGACATCCCCGTGGTTTACACCGCCCAGCCCTCGACTCAGACTCCGCGTGACCGCGGCTTGCTGCAAGACATGTGGGGATCCGGGATCACCGCTTTCCCGTCGCGCGCGTCCATCACCCCCACCCTGTCTCCGAGCGCGGACGACCTAGTGCTGACCAAATGGCGGTACAGCGCGTTCGTGCGCAGCGAGTTGCTCACTTGGATGCGCCAACACAGACGAACTCAACTCATCATCTGCGGCGTCTATGCGCACATCGGCTGCCAGTGCACCGCTGCCGACGCCTTCATGTCCGACATCACGCCGATCGTCGTGAGTGATGCCGTAGCCGACTTCTCTCGTGTCAAACACTTGGGAGCACTCGAGTACGTGGCGGGGTGTTGCGGCTTGGTGTTCGACACCCAACACGTGCTCGCGGCGCTCCGGGAGCAGACTCGGACCACCTCCCAAGCAGATCATCCCACGCCTCACTTCCGAGACGCCCTCCGTGCTGACGTCGCTACCCTGCTGGGCGTCGAGGCAAGCAGCGTTCAGCCCGACATCAGCCTGTTCGAACTCGGCATGGACTCGGTGCGGCTGATGACGCTCGTCGAACGCTGGCGTGGCAAAGGTTATTCCGCTGACCTGATGGCACTCGCCGAGACCCCGACGCTGTCGGCGTGGGCCGAGAAGTTCAAACCAGTGTCGCCGGATGTCGCCTCTCGGTGACCGAGGTCGAACTACCATGTCGATTCAACCCGGTTTGATGGAAGTAGTATCCGTAAGTTCACCGTTTCCAGGCTTGTTGCGCGTGACGTTTGCGGGCGACTGCTTGCGCGGCTTCCCGGCGCGCTGTGCGGCCGGGCATATCAAACTGTTTTTCCCAAACAGTCCCGAACAGGTGCCCCAGTTGCCGTTCAAGGACGCACTGGGACAAAAGGTCTGGCCCGCCGAGCGCCCGGTCACGCGCACGTACAGCGTGCGAGCCTTCGACGCTGCGTCTCACCAACTCAGCGTCGATTTCGTCCTCCACGAAGCGCCTGGGCATGCCAGCAATTGGGCAAGGGCCGCTCGCCCAGGACTACGGATCGGCGTCGCTGGACCAGCAATCCCCCCCGTGTTTCGCCAACCTGCTGATTGGAACTTGTTCGTCGGCGACCTCAGCGCCCTTCCGATGATTTGCGCACTCGTGGAAGACTTGCCCTCCTCCGCGATGGCCGAGGTGCTGGTCGAGCTCCCCACCCACCGACCAGTGACCTTGCGGGCAAGGTGCCGCGTGAACGTCGAGCAACGGTTGGGTGAACGCGGGGAGAGCCTGCCGTCGATGGTTCGACGCGTGGCATTCCCTCCGCCACACACGTCGATGCGAGTGTGTGTAGCGGGTGAGAGCGCCGTGACCGTTGCGATCAGGACTTACCTGGAGCGGGAGCTCGGGCTGCCCCGGGCCGTGCTCTACAGCGTCCCGTACTGGAAGCACGCGACGACCGAAGAGGAGTACCACCGGGAGCGCCACGAGCAAATGGACTCGATGGAGGCGTCGTGAACCTGCAACCGTCGGTCCTGGGTATGTCGGCGTTCCGTGGGCAAGTCGCGATCGTGTCGGGCGCGGCATCCGGCATCGGTAGAAGAGTGGCGCTCGCCTTGGCGGAGCATGGCGCCTGCGTCGCTGCCCTCGATATAGACGAAGGCGGAATGAGCTCGCTGACGAGTGAGGCACGTGAGAGCGCACTCGCGGTCCATGGATATGTCTGTGACGTGGCGTCCCCCTCGTCGATAACCGCTACAGTGGCGACGATAGAGGCGACTCATGGCGCACCACACTGTCTGGTGAACGTCGCCGGCATTCTGCGAGCTGGTCCGGCGACGACCGTAGCGCTCACGGACTGGGAGGAGACGTTTCGCGTGAATACCACCGGCGTGATGCTGCTCAGTCAAGCCGTCGTACGGCTCATGCTCCCACTCGCGCGCGGAGCCATCGTCACCGTTGCCAGCAATGCGGGGCGCACTCCGCGGGCAGAAATCGCAGCCTACTCCGCCTCCAAGGCAGCTGCGACCATGTATACGAAATGTCTCGGACTGGAAGTGGCCGCCTACGGAATCCGCTGCAACGTCGTCTCACCAGGGTCGACCGCTACACCCATGCTCTCGCAGCTGAACGCGGGCCATCACGCCGCCGAAGCCGCCATCAATGGGAACGCGAAGCAATATCGACTTGGAATCCCGCTGCGGCGAGTCGCAGAGGTCGATGACGTCAGCAATGCGGTGCTGTTCCTGCTGTCACCTCTCGCCAAACACTTGACCCTCCATGAACTCACGATCGACGGTGGCGCGACACTCGGATGTTGAGCGAAGACCAAGTTACCAGACGCGAAAACCCCACGCCATCCACACCCGACGAGTCGGTGAGCCCCATCACACCGTCGCGTAGGCCTCGGTGGCTGAGCGGTAGAGCAATGCGGGTAGTGCGCCGTGTGCACATGTACCTCGGGTTGTTCCTCGTGCCGTGGTTGTTGCTCTTTGGCATCAGCGGGGTGTCGTTCAATCACCCCAACGTCGGTGAAAGGGTCGAGGGCACGCCGGTCCCCGCTGCGCGGCTCCGCGAACTCACCGGTTTCGAAGCCTGGAGTGCACCCGAGCTTGCACAAACGATTGTCGAAGTGCTCAACCAGCAGTCTCCGCGGGGTTTTGCCGTGGAACCCACCGTGACGCCAAAATTTCACGGCCCTGCGTTGCTGAGCGCCGCGTCCAGCAATGGCCGCCATACCGCGTTGGTGGACGTGGAGCGTGGACGTGCGTTCGTGATCACCAGAACCGCGCGAGCCGAACCACCAAAAGTACCGTTCGCACAAACACTGGAAGTCCCAGGGGTCTCGACGGCCGCCATCGAGACTCAGCTCGGAGGTCTATTGACCCCGCTCGGTCTCGAAGCGACAGCTCCGCTGCGTGCAAACGCCAAATTCGCGCCAGAGTTGCGTTTCGTCATGCACGATGGAACGGGCGTTCGCTACAACGTCACCTACGACACTGGCAACGCCACGCTGGGTGGACGAAGAGCCGATAGCTGGTCGCCGGTTGGCGCCGCGCAGTTGTTGGGGATGCTCCACATGGTTCACCACTTTCCTCCCCACTTCGGCGCACGCTGGTTGTGGGCCTTCTTCCAAGACCTGCTCGGCGCGGCGATGGTGCTGTGGGCCATCACCGGACTGCTGATGTGGTGGCAACTGAAGGCCACGCGTATCGTCGGTCTGGCTTCCCTGTTCTTTGCTTTGACGCTGGCGATTTGGATCATGTGGGGCACGGCTTCGGAGTTGATGTTCGGGGAGGTAATGCAGCAACTCGGCCCGGGCTGACGCAACCTCGATGGCGAACATTACGATAACGTCCACACCCGTAGCTATTTCCCAACTCGAGCCTTGGCGTGAGCGCTACTTTTCAGAGCTCCGTGAAGCACAGGAGCCGCTGCTCGAAACGCTCGTTGCGGCGTCGAGCGCGTACCTCATCCAGACGCGCGACGCGGCCATAGGTTACGCGCTGGTGCATCCCGACAGGGGTATCTTCGAATACTATCTGGATCGGTCCGAATGGGCGTTTTCGACTGAGATCTTCGGCAAGCTCCTGCGCCAGCGCGACATCACCAGAGGCTTGGTCAAATCCTTCGACGACCTGTTCATGGCCGCCGCGATGGACCACCAGTGCGGCGTGACGAGCTTGGGAATGTTGGTGCGTGACTACGTGCCGAGACCACTTCCCCCGATTGAGTCCCTTGCGGTTACCTGCACGCTGGCAACGCGCGCAGACCAGGAATTGATCGACGCCGTGGACCAGGATGTATTCTCCGACCCACAGCGTCTCGCCGACGCCGTGGAGAACGGCTACGTCTGGTTGTACCGCGCGGACGTGAAGTGCAAAACCGTCGTCGGGTTTGGGCTCATAAAGCCCGTGCGCGCTGGCGCCTTGGACGTCGATGTCGGTATTGCGATCGACCGTCCCTTTCGAAACAAGGGATTTGCCTTGTACGTCATGCAAGACTTGATGAGCCGCAGCATCGCCGCCGGGTATCGTCCCATTGCTGGTTGCGCCCTCGACAACTTGGCGTCGCGGCGAATGGGCCAACGGATTGGAATGGCGCCGCGATACCGCCTACTGTGCGTCAATTTCCGCGCCGCACGCTGAGAACGTGGTGCCCCCTACACCTCCCGAAGCCGTGCCCGACGACGACGCCTCCCTCTTTCTGGGGGAAGCGTCGTTCCTCGTCAGCGTCTCTTGAAGGACGGACTCAACGTAGCTTG
>CBINDO010000312.1:0-9628 GCA_966249405.1 uncultured bacterium
CAAACGTCGGATTCAGGTAGGTCGCCCGGCGCGCGAAGCTAGAAGCGGACTCCCAGTCGCAAGCTTGCTCACGGCACAGCGCCAAAGTGTAGTGTGCCTCGGCGGCAATCGCCTCGACGTTCGACAGCGGTGTCGCGATGGCGACCGCCGCGTCGAATTGGTTAGTGTAAACTAATAACAGTGATTGACACAACTGTCGAACGTGCGGGTTGCTGCAACTCGACGTCTCCAACTCGGTCAGAGCATCCGCGAAGCGTTCCGACTCGACGAGAGGCGTGACGCTGACCAGCTTCGCCAGCTCGCATGTCAAGACGGAAGATTGCGTCACTGGGTGGGTGACCACGTGGGGCGCCAAGGCCGTCTGAAGGGGCACTCCCAACGTCGCACCCTGCCGTTCGGTGCCGAAGTGCGACGTCATGGGCGGGATGGACTGCAACAGGCTGGTCAGCGGATCGCAGTTGGCGACAGTCGGAGTCGACTTGCGGTAGCAGAAGCTGTCCCCCAACTGCACGAGCTCGACTGGCAACCCCAATCCGCGCAGTGACTCCGCATGGCCAAGCAACAGATGTCCAGAAGGAACGAGCGCGTTCACCAGGTCGCGTGCCGCCGCTCGATACGCGTCGTTCGAGAAATACATGAGGACGTTGCGGCACAAGATTACGTCGAAGCCATGCTCGGGCAGCAACTCACCGGGTTGAATCAGGCTCCCGCACTGAAACGCGACGCGTGCAGTGATGTCCGTCGAAAGGTGGTACTCCCGCCCGTCGAACCGAAACCAACGGTCCCTGACGTCGTTTGGTGTCTCACGCAGTGACCAGCTCGAGTAGCGGCCGCGAGCAGCTCGGTCCAGTGCCGCGCGATTGATGTCTAGCGCCGTCACTCGGAGCAGCTCTGGAACCATGAGCTGGTCGTGTAGGGACATCAGCAGCGTGTACGGCTCTTCACCCGTCGAACACCCCGCCGACAGCACGCGGACCGGTCGCTCCGGGGTCGCCTCGCAGAGCAGTTTGGAGATCAAGGCGCAGCACATGTTCAGCTGGGCTGTGTCGCGAAAGAAATAACTCTCACCCACCGTGAAGTGGCCAGCGAGCGTGAGCACCTCTTCCGGGGTGTTACCTTCGCGAAGTAGGCGGGCGTACGCGTTCGGACTCAGACGCAGCCTGCGTGAACGCTCGGTGACGAGGCGTGCGAGCACGTTCACCTGCTCCGAAGACAGCGCATGCCCCAGGTGCCGCTCGACCTCTGTTCGGCACGGCTCCGGTAGCGACTTCGGATGGGTGATCATGTCGCTGGGGACCCGTCTTCACCGGATGCGGACGTCATGCGGAAAGCGCTCTCTGCTTCCGCGAGCACACGTATGCCGCTGAGCAGCTGGACGAGCTCGGAATCGAGGATCCCCAACGCGCGCACCAACGGGTTGGAGTCGACCACTTCGTCGTCCCGAGAGCTAGGCCCGCTGATCAGTGCGGGAGCTTTGGTCCAACTTTGGTCGGACGAGGCGACCGTACCCGAAACCGCGTCCACTGCCAGCGCGACCGCACGGTCACCGCACCGCAACAGCACCCACCGTGTCCCGGTGCTGGGCGTTCCCGTCAAAATCAGACCCGCATCCACGACAGCCGTCGGTCGGTCACGAATGACCGAGGTTCCCAAGACGCCGCTCGGCAGCAAGTCGTGGCTCGTGAGAGGCTGGCTTCGCAGCACCTCCGATACGTCATCCAGAGGCAAGGCGCAGCGTTGCCTGCCGACAGTGAACAACAGAACCTCCACGATACCCCTCGATCTCCCTGGTTACCCGAGGATACCGGGTCTCGCAAGAAGCTTCGAAACCGTTGGGTAAAGTTCACACGCAACTCAGCAGTGTGGCATCTGAGCTGTGGCAACTTTGCGCGGTTGTCTCGCGTTCTCTCGCAGGTGGGGTGTTTCGCTGCGGCGCCTTTTCTCGAACAATCGAGCCGAGAGGGGCCGCGTCGGCGCCCGTTGTACTACCGCGGCGCACTTCGTGGTTGCGACGGGGCCTCGTACCTCCGAGGCAATGTGCCCCGTTCTTCAAGTGCCCAACGTAGCGGTGGTCGTCCATGTTCGAGTTGGCTCTCGCGTTGCTCCCTTTGTGTTCACCGGACGTGGCAATCGCCTGGTTTGTCAGTAAGTCCTGCGGGTAACCGGTCTGAAGACGTGAAGTGTGGATGACGAGGCACTAGCCCGAGGGCGTCGTGCCCGAGGCCGCAAGAGTTGGTGACCAAGCGCGCGTTGCTCGCTGCTGGAACCGGTTCACCAGACTCGGCGTCGTATTTCGGTGGATGAAAAAAGCCTGCATTCTCTTCCAGGAGTTGCTCCGTGGCTGAAAGATTCAGCGCGTAGGCCGGCGACGTTGCTTTGTCTGTCGATCTTCGTACGCTTCACGGTGTTACGTGGATACACGTACTCAGCTCCGTTACGGTGCCTCGTTTTGGCCGCAGTGCAAACTGGTGCCGCGGGTGAGGCACGAGTCGTGCGGGCGTTTACTTCGTCGGGTTACGGGCCCCCGGGGTATCTGCAGCCGTGTTAAGTGCAACGCCTCGTGTCGCAAGCACGATGGTCTGGAGCACATCATGGCGATTCGCAAAAACATCTCATCTTCATCTAGCGCACTCGTTGGCTCGGTATCGGCTCTCGCAGTCCTGTTCGGCTGCGGCAGTGAGTCTCACAATCCGAACACGGGTGAATCACCGCTGAGCACCACCGATGCCACTACTACGTCGGCTCCGCCCGGGAGCACGGTAGCGCCCGTCTCATCAGTCACCCCGACCGCCACGACGCCCGCCGCAAATCCAACTCCACCGCAGCCAGTAACGCCTCCGGTGGGTGCTACCGGAGATGATACGGGCGCCACTGGAGCTTCTGGCCCAACCGGTACGACGACGACCCCCGCCGTTTCCACGTCTCCCGAGGACACCGCAGCTTTGGCGGGCAGCAGTGGACCCGAGGGAACGAGCTCCCTGGAGACCAGCAGTGAGCCTCCGCCCGCCCCCTCCGGTGACGAGTACAACCCGGACTTCAAGGAGTTCGTCGGTGAGGAGTGCGAGGTCGCCGAGCCGCAGGACGTGAACATAGAGACCCTGCCCGACTTGTTCGAGAAGCTGGACGGATCGCGCATGACCAAGAAGTCCGAATGGGCGTGCCGCCGCGCGGAGATAAAGAAAGTCGTCGAGAAGTACATTCACGGTGAGAAGCCAGGCCGCCCAGACACCGTGACGGGAACCGTCTCCAGCAATTCAATCAGCGTCCACGTCGAGCATGGCGGGAAGAGCATCGACTTCAGCGTATCCGTGAGTTTACCAGGCGGCGGAAGCGGCCCAGTTCCAGCCATCATCGGATTGGGGGGTGGCAGTTTGCCAGCCAACCTGCTCAAGGCCGAGGGGGTGGCGACCATCAACTACAACAACGGGACGATGTCGAGCGAGACCAGCCGCAGCGGGTTGTTTTCGAACATTTACGGCAACACGGGTGCCAGCGCCCAAGTCGGGTGGGCATGGGGTGTCAGCCGAATCATCGACGTGTTGGTGGACGAGAAGGCCGCCGGGCGCAACGACATCATCGATCCCACCGCGATTGGCGTAACCGGTTGCTCGCGATTGGGCAAAGGTGCGTTCACCATTGGCGCCTTCGATGAACGCATCGCTCTCGGTATTCCGCAAGAGTCGGGCACGGGCGGCGTGTCGGCGTTCCGCATCGTCAACACGAATCCTCAAGGCCCCAACGGCAAGGGAGCTCAGACGTTGGCCTCCGCTTGGAGTGAGGCACAGGGTTGGTTCGGCACCGCGTTCGGAGACTACCGCAATAACGTGAACGTAATCCCGGGGGATACTCATTCTTTGGTTGCGATGTATGCTCCGCGCGGGTTGCTCGTATTGGACAACTCACGCATCGGTGAACTCGGCGCGAGCGCTCAGCACGCAGCGACAGTCGCTGGCGGCGAGGTCTACAAAGCACTGGGCGTGGAAAAGAACGTCGCGTATCACGGCGGGAATCCCTCGGACCCTCACAATCACTGCTCGTTCTACGCTTCTCAGGAAGAACCGCTCAAGCGAGCGATCCGCGCGCACCTCACCCGGACGGCAGAGCCAGATGGTAGGATGGAGCCACAACCCGCTGGCACGGCCGACCTCGCCAAATGGATTCCGTGGCAAGCGCCTAGTCTTGAGTGATGACCGTGTTAGCCGGAGCCAGCATCGGCCAGGGGCGTCCACCCTCGCGCGGTTGCTGGTTCAATCAGTTCGCGGAACGCACCGAACTCGGAGAACCGCTGTGAGCTGCGGCCATGACGTCCTGCAGTGGTTGCGGTCGGCTCAGCAAGAACCCTTGTACCTTGTCGGCGCCGATGGCATGGAGCGTCGTTAGCTCGCGCTCGGTTTCGATGCCCTCGGCTGTGATCGTGCTGTTTACTTCATGCGCAAACGCAATGAGTCCCTTTGCCAACGCGCGCCGGCTGGAGTCTGTATCGATGTTGCGGGTCAAGCTCATGTCCAGCTTGATGATGTCCGCTTTGAGGTTCAGGATGTGGCGCATGCTAGCGTACCCTGCGCCGGCATCGTCGATCGCGAGTCGCGCCCCCAGCGCGCGAAACGGTGCGATGGCGCGGGTCAGCGCGGCGTAGTCTGCTATCGCAGCGTGTTCGGTGATCTCGATCACCAGCCTGGAGAAGTCTACGCCTGTCATCGCGGCGTACAGCCGGCCCGAGGTGAGCAGTTCGGGTGAACTATTGATGCTGAGCGACAGTGGGGCCGGCAGGTGATCGAGCGCGTCGAGGGCGTTCTCGATTGCGCGCAGTTCCAGTTCGATGCCGACGCCTGCGTCGTGAGCAGCGTTGAACCAGACGTCAGGTGGACGTCGCGGTTCGAGGTCGAAGCGGGACAGGCACTCCACCCCAACGCACGCATCATCGGCGAGCGAATAGATCGGCTGGTAGACGATGCGCGGCGCCCCTTTTGCCATCGCGCGCCAAACCTCACCGGCGGCCAGCTCTCGTGACCGCGTCGCTTCGAGATCTTCATCGATGCGCGACGCCACCACCTCGGCCAACGCTCGCATCATTCGCAAGTCACGCTCGCACAAGGAAGGGTTGGGGCTTCGTCCGAAACAGCACAAAGTCCCGTAGGTGACGCCGCTCGCCAGCGAGATGGGCACGCTCACGTGAGACCCTATCGGGATTTCGCGCGTCGCCGGCAGGTCCATGGCAGCCGGCACGCGCGACGTATCAGGGATCAACTCTGGCAACTCACCCTGAACGATCTTGAGGCAATATCCGTCCTCGAGCGGCAACGTTTGGCCCTCTTGTATCGGGGCGACACCGTCAGCATCCACGTGCTCGAACACGCGATCGGTCTCACGGAAGTGGGCGATGAACGCAAAGTCCATCGCCAGGTGTTTGCGCACCGTGCGCAGCACTTGGGCCACCCCGTTGTGACCCACGCCCTGAGCGAAGAGCTTTGAGATAGGACCAGTGTTCATCCGAAACCTCTACGCCGTTCTGCCCCAGGGAGTTACCTAGTGGCTCCCACCTCGGCGTTCATCGGTTTAAAACGGTGGCCCCGCGCGGAACTGAAGGCCCATCGCCCGCACCGTCGACGATCCGTCCGCTCTTGCTCCGAGAGTGTGGCGGCTTGCACCATTTAATCGCCCCCCGGCGGGGTGCAGTCGGCGCAAATTGCCACGCCAGCGCCGCCAACGAATGCTCCTTCGCCTCACCCTGGTGGTGCCCCAACCCAGCGGCGTGCCGCCGCTGCCTTCCCCACGTCCCGTGCTCCCACGCGCCGGGTGTGTTTCGGATTACTGGTGAGATGCTGGTCACCGTGGCGCGCCTTCGTGTCTAGTGGGGCTGCGTGCCGCGCGCGGTCGGGGAAGGGAGCGCTGCGCGGTGAGACAGTGAGGCCCAAACGTAGGCTGGCGCCCACAAGCAGAGCAGTGCGCACGCGAGGGCTACCCAGTATCGGTACGCACGCAGGTCCTGTCACGCCGAGCGTTGGTCAAGTGAAGCGGTGAGACGTGCGGGGCCTGGTATGCCCTCTGCGCCAGGGAAGATCATGACCCGCGCAGGAGTCCAACCGCTGGAGGTGTTACTTTGTTGCGCACCCTTCATTTTGCGCGGGGCCGCGGACGACATCGTCCCTGAACGTGAGATGAACTAGGTCGTCAAAGCCGAGGTCCCTCAGAATTCGGTCACGAAGGTTGAGGCCAAACCGCTGCAGTTCCGCATCGAGTATGGAGTCCTTCAACGCCTCAACGTAACGGTCGAATTCTCCAGGAGCGAACTCTGACCTGGCTGGAATCAGCCAGACACAGTCCTCCTCGGGAAAGTACGGCCTCCGAATTCCGTGCTCTCGAACCCAGGCCAGCAGGGGTTCTTTGACTGTAACCACAATCGCAGAGTTTCTAGCTGTCACGTCACTCTCCTGCCGGTAAGTGCTGCTAACTTGTCGCGTATCGGTTGCTGTTCTGAGGTGGGGACGCGACTTTCAGGGTAGCCGTTAACCACCACGCTTATCGTCATAGGAATGCCCCCGAACTGACGTAGCTGGCCCTCACTCCGAGAGCGCTCACAATTGTGGAGGCGGGGCGCGGAAATGTTGGCCCAGTTGTTGCTGTTCGTAGTATGCACGAAGGCCGTGGCCAGGTCGCTGCGGTTGTTGCCAGGTGAGAGGACTTGCCCGCTGTATTGGGAGTAGCGAAGCAGCGGCGTTGACCGAGCGGTTGTGTTGGGCTGCGCGCGGTCGGGGAAGGGAAACGTGGCTTGGCGCCCAAACGCGGCTGAGCTCCAACGAACGCAGCAGTGCGCACGCGAGAGCTAACAACTGACGGTATGCGCGCGGGGGAGGGTCCCCCGGAGCAGCGTCATTCACTCAATTGCGAACGCCTCCGGATTGTTTAGAGGAAATATCCAACGAACACCGTGAGAACTTGTGGCCACTACTCGGTCCCGTTCCAAGCAGACGGAATCGAACGGATTGGAGCAATCGAAGAAGGCTATCCAACGCAAAGTCTCTCCATGGAGTACGGCAACAAAACCGTCTCCGCCTGTGCTTCCCCCGCCTCCAACCGCTCGCAAGCCGTTGAGGTTGACAGAGCATGTTTCGGTAAGACGGACGTGTTCTCAAGGTTTGGAAGTCCTTGCCGTGGTTTTAGACTTGATACCGAAAACGCTCCGAGTCGATCTAGACGATTAGGTCACGGGCGAGAGTGTATCAATTTCGTGCATCGATCCCTTGTGGAGGGGAATCTTCTAGCGATGGATTCAAGAATGGTCTCCATCTCGAGCTTGTCCGAGAACGGATAAGTTTCGAGGTGCAGGGCTATGTTCGCTCTACGCTCATCGCTACCGTCTCGAAGCCACTGCTCCGCAGTGTGCGCAATCGCGCTCCCATTGTCGCTGGTTGACCACTGCAGTAGCCCAAGCAGGTCCGCAACGATACGCCAGTCCACCCCCTCCTCGACGTCCGAAACTATTCGATTCGCCAGGTCTTCTTCACCGTAAACTTGCAGCAGTGCATCGACTGCTTCGAAACTTCTGGCAAAGTTAGGTGATTCAGCCGCTATACATTGAAGCGCAGTTGCGAGGGTATCGTTCATGTTGCTTCTTTCTGTAGGTAAGCGATCCTCATGGTATCGTCGTCGCTCGTTCTAGAGCCAGACCAAGGCGTACGTCGGCTCTCCAGCAGTAGAAATGGACCTCACTTTCTTTTTGTCGAGTGGCCGAGCACATAGCGAGCGTCAGCGTGCGGTCCGAACCAGTCACAAGCGCCGGGAGGTCGTTGTTGTGTAGTTGTCGGTCACGTTGAGGGGGGCGCCGTCGCTCGAAGTCTGCGTGCCAAACTTGTGCTGATCCTCCATCGGCCCAGACCCAACCTTTTCGAAGCCGGCTGCGCGAGCCTCCTCGTCGGAAACCGGCTTGGCGTACTTGTTCTTTGGTGAGCCAGACACCTTAAGCTCTGCTCCAGGCTTCATGACCCGCGCAGTTTCTGTGGAAACGGGTTGAAAGCCATAGGGATTCACCGCGTGGGCTTCGTCAAATTCACCGTCTTTGAATGGTAGCGCATGAGCATCCGCAACGACGTCCACGCCGTCTTTTTTCTGCTTGTCAACGTTAACGGCGCCAGCCATCGGATTCTCACCTGAACCCAGGTTTAGCACCTTCTTGTGGGGGCTCCCATCGCTTGTCGCGAGACCCAGTGGATCGACCTGTCGCGTGGGGCAGCCAAATCCATAGAGGTTGGCGCCCCCAAGCAAGCCCAACGGATCCGTCGAAATCCAAGTCCCCGTGTCGGCGTCGAAACACCGGAACCGCGTCCACGCGAGTTCGGCGTCGTCGTCGTTCACTTGACCGAGCAAGCGGAACGGCGACTCCACGCGGGGTTCGCCGCCGCTGACGAAGCCGCCTTCGACCTCGAGTTGGGGGGGACCTTCGGTGGCAATCACCTTGCCGTACGCCGAGTGTGAGGCTGCCCACGCTAGGCGGCCACCGCCGTCAATCAACTCCTTGGGCATGCCCAAGTGGTCGTTCACGCATAGGTACGTCTCACCGCCTTGCTGCTGCAAGACAGGCTCGAAGCCACCCGGCTCATGCACGAAGGCGCGCGGCCCCGTTTCAGTGTCGAGTTCCCAGGCGAGGACCTCGCCGTCCCACAGGAACTCCACGCGTTTGTCGTCGAGGGGTCCGCCGCTGCGCGTTTTGGATACACGACGGCCAAAAACGTCGTAGCTGTAGTCGAGCCGTGTACCGTCGGGTTTAGTTATGGTGCGTAACTTGTCGCGGCCATCCCAGTCGTACGTGGTGCGTTCTTCCACGCCCCCAATCGTCCGAATCTTCGCCGTGCGCCGACCGCGCGCATCGTATTCGTACGACCACTCGCGTTTCTTGAGTAACCTGCCGCCCTTTCCGTACTCCGCCTTCACGCGTTCGGATGGACGCGTGAACACGCTTATCGCCGCGACATCGCCGTCACTCGTCTGCGAGACATATTCGATGATCGACGACGCCGGGTCGTGCAAGAACGTCTCCATCAGACGGAACTGACGGGACTCGAGCAGACGACCGGCAGGGTCGTAGAAGTACATCGAGTGACCCCAACGGTCATCCTGCACTTCTTTGACGCGGCCTGCCTTGTCGTAGGTATACCGGCGCCGCGCGGTCGGGGTCTTCTCGCCCAGCGGGCCCGCAGCACGCACCAACAACCTGTCTAACTCGTCGTAGCCGCTCGCGATTTGGGCGCCGCCGCTGCCCGCACGAAGCACTTCACGGCCGATCTTGTCGCGTTTGAGCTCGAGGCGATAGCCGTCGTGGTCGAGCCTATCGAGCGAACCGTCCGTCGCGAACTCGTAGCTGGTCGTTGCGCCGTTGGGTAAGGTGCGCTTGACGACGCGACCTTGGATGTCGCGTTCGTAGGTTATGCGTTTGCCTTGTTGGAGCTCGGCGGTGACGCGGCCGAACTGGTCGCGTTCAAAGGTGGTGACGTGGGTTTCGTTGCGTGAGGTGATGCGCGCTTGGGTGAGACGGCCGACGACGTCGCGGAGGAACTCGCTCTCGGTGTCGTGGGTGAATTCGCGGAGCAAAAACTTCGTCCACGAGTACTCGAAGCGGCGGGAAGAGCCGTCG
>CBINDO010000313.1:0-9622 GCA_966249405.1 uncultured bacterium
TCGGCCGGGCGCGCCAACACCATCTTGACCACCCCGACGCTGTTGTCGCGCGTGGTCGACGACGAGTAGCGACACCTCGGGCATCGCGGTCGCTGCGTTGGCTGGAGCGTCCGCCAAACGCCATGCCGCTTTGACGATGCGGGCGTCGTGGAGCTTGCCGAGCTCGTAGTCGTGGCGCGCCGACTCCGCCACCCGTTGTCGAAGCCACGCGAGGGCTTGTCGCTTGGCGTTACCCTCCGAATATTCGATGTTGGGCTCGCCCAAGTACCCGAGCAGCTCGCGTTCGATGCGGGTTTTGCGCTCTCCATCTATGCCCCGATACCAGTCGTCCACGAGAGACTTACGACTTGCCACTGGCAGTAGGGCGAGAAAGCCCGCCTCGGCTTCCATGCGAAGGTAGTCCATGTACATGCGCGTAGCCAACTGGTGCGTGACGTTCCCAAATACGTCGAAGCCGGCGACCAGCAAGTAGTGGATGCGTTCGAGCAACGGGTAGTCCATGAGCCACACCGTCTTTGGTTCGGGCCCGACGAGGCCCTTGGTCACGGTCGCGCTGTCGAAATGACGAAACACGGTAAGAGCCGCATTGTCGTTTCTGCCGTCGCCGTCCCAAACCGTAGTTTGGTCGACACCACGGCCGTCCAACATCGCCCGCTCCAAGAACTCCGCCTTCTTGGTGACATATTCGGCATGTCGGTCGCCGTAGCCGAGCCACATGGTTGGCCACGCGTTGCTTCCACTCGCGGCCGGCATCTCTTGGTCCATCCGCGACTGCGCCAAGAATTCGTCCTGTCGCTGCAGCCACGGTGATTTCGGATCCACGAAGAACACGAAGAACCGATCGTCGATGACGTTGAGCGCCACCTGGCCACGGCACACGGGCCCTTTGATGAAGCCCATCAACGTGAACTGCGCTTCCTCGAGCATGAACCGATACCGTGAGGTCACGGGTAGTGCAGCAAACGTCCGGAACGGGTTCGACGCAAGCTCGGGTTCATAGTTCGGGAGCTCGGTGACCTCGTAGGGAACTTCGAAGAACAGCTGCCGGTAGCGAGCCAACCGTCTAGGGCTCAGCGCATAAGGCATGAGCGTTTTGTCGACGACGAACTCGGGGCGCCGCACGAAGCGATAATAGACGCGGCCCGTTCCTGGGTCGTCGAACGGCCGGCGGCTGTTCACTTCGTCGACGGCGTTTTCCCGAGTCGAAGAACGCACCAGCCGAAACAGCTCGGGGGGTTCGTCGTTGCTCCCGTCGTCGAAACGCAACGTGGCGAACGAAAGGTGCTCGTAGATGTATCGAGCAACGAGTTGACCCTTCTTCGAATCTTGGTTGAGAAAAGCCTCCCACTCCACCAATGCTTGCCTGGTGCGCTCTCGCTCGATGCCCACCGGAGCATGCGGAGCACCGGCGCGCACCCATTCGACGAGCGACGCCTGTTCCTGCTGTGTCAACGGCGGCAGTGCAAACGGCATCCCCCAGGCTGGGTGCTCTCGGGCAAACGCGTCGTACTCTTCTGCCCGCGGGCACGCATGTTTGCGGTCGACACCAAGCTGGTAGTCGTCGCCCACCCTCGCTCCCTCCGGCAAGGGGTGTTCAAGGCCCAGCGCAACGCTCCGCAGTAACAGACTCGCCCTCGGGTCGCTCGTCGAGCCCTCCGGAAGAATGGGGTAAAACCCCAACTCTCGCCATGCCACCACTCCCGTCGCGTCGACTCCGAGCCGCGTCGGAGTCGCGGCCGTTAGGCGCGAAGGGTCGTAGACCGCGGTCCTCGAGCCGCCGCGCTCGATGCCCTCGAAACTCTCGAGCTTGATCTGGCAGGGGGCATCGTAACAACCATGACAAACCACGCAGCGGTGCTGGAACACTTCACGCGCTTGCCGCCATAACTCTTCGTTGATCGCTACCGACGTGCGCACCTCGGGCGCAGGTGCGCGAACGTCCGGAGGCGTTCCGCAGGCGGACAGCGCGAAGATGGCTGATGACAGAAGTGCAAGATAGGAGAAGGAACCCAAGACCGACTGGGCGACATTGACCACGGACGGGCTCCCCTTGCACGCATCACGCCAAACTGGAGGCAGCAAAATCGAAGCCAAAGGCGCCGATCTCGGGCTCGGCGCCCCAGCGTCACCGCCGTGCGTTCTCGTCACGGTGTGTAGCAACGCACCAGCTGCTGCCGACGGCGACGGGCCTTCGCCGGCGGCCGATCGACGCCCCGCCGACGCGGATGAGGGTGGGCTCGCGACCCCGCGACGTGGTATGAACGGGTTCCCCTCGCCTCGAAGAGCCCAGCATCATGTTTCAGCTCGTACCCTGCCCCGGTTGTGCTCGCCACGTTCGCCTCTCGGATGACGCCTGCCCATTCTGCGCCGCCACGCTGGATGTAGCTGCATTGAGTAAACACCACGCGGCACGGCGCGTCAGCGCCCCTGCGGGCCTGAAACGAGCAGCTCTGTTCGCATTGACGACGACCGCTGCGGCGTGTGGCGGGAGGAGTCAGGCCGACGAAGACACCGCCCCGCCGCTGGTCACCTTCGACGACTCGCAGCCGGTGGCCGGCAGTTCAGGGCTCACGAGCGCGCCGACGACTCCGACCGTGAACCCGACGACTCCGACCGTGAACCCGACGACGACGACGTCTCCCCCGGTCGAACCCGGAACAACCGACACGGGAGCTCCGGACACCACCGTCGTGCCGGTTTACGGAGCTCCCGTCGTTACCTCGACACCGGCGCCGACGTCCGAACCAGTGAGCGAAACGACGGAATGGGGCGAACCGGTCTACGGCGCGCCGATCCCGACGGAGTTGACGACGGAGGTACCGGTCGTGTCGTCCGCGGGCGTTAACACGGAACTCTCCGAGTCGAGCGACTCGACGACGTTTGCCGAGTCGAGCGTGGCCACAGAAATCGCGAGCGAAACGACGGCGACGGCAACCGATTCACCTGCCGCCGACGCAGGAGCAGCTGATACGGAGACCGGCGACGCGAGTGTGGACTGACGCGTGTGACGGGCTCGCCGCTACGAACGTCCACGTGCGGCGTCACTGGGGTCGGGCTGGTCAGCCGCGTCCGCATGGAGACCGTGTGAACATAACACACATTCGGCGGCCCAACACGACCGACGCACGTCGAGGCGCCCCGCGTTCTCCGCGAGGAGCGCCGTGCACGGCGGGCACCGGTCGGAAACCCGCCGCACGTCGTCAGTTGGCGTAGATCGTGAACGTGTCGGCGATCCGTCCCGACACGTCTTTGAAGTAGGCCGTCGCTTTGTTTGGATTGCCGTCGACATAGAAGCGTACGAACAGCGCGCCGTAGTTGCTACCGCCGTTCTGCAACACGCCGTTCATGAGCCAGCGGTCGCTCGCGTAGTAGCTGGCCCACCAGGTATCGGTGCTGTGACTCGACTGGAACGCTCGACGGTCGACGCCCGCGAGACCCGAGACGAACACGAAGCTGCTTTGAGCGCCCAAGTTCACGACGTCGAATGCGCCAGTTGCGCCGTGTCCACTCGCCGAGTTGCCGACGTTGGTCAACGTCAACGTGCGCGAATAGGAGTGTTCGTGTCCGGTCGATACGATGGCGCCAGCCGCGACGCACTCTTGGTACGCGCTCCAGCCCACTTCGTTGCCTTTGCTGCCTACCTGCATCTCGTGTTGATTCTTGTGCCAGCTGCACACCTTGAAAAGAGAGTTGCTGCTCGCCAAAGTATCGTGGAGGAACGTCACCTGGTCGGAGCTGTTGGCGCCGCAGTTCGACCGCAGCTCACTGGTACCGACGCACGATTGCAACAGCTGCAAGCCGCGGAAACTGCAATTGGCGCGGACGCCCAGTTCACCCGAGCACACCATCTCCGAGTTGCGCGCGTGCCGCGCCGCGATTTTCGCTGCATACCCGCTGGCGCCGGACCACGCCGAAGCGTCGTGGTTACCGATCACGGCAAAATAGGGGTAGTTGGCTCCGAGCACGCTCGTGATGCGGTTGTCCCAAGCCGTTGGGTTGTTTGCGTAGTCGAAATCGCCGTTGTGAACGACAGCCGCAGCGCCCTCGGCGGCAATCAGCTGCAACACCGCCGTGGAGTTGCTGTTGTTGCCCTGATCGCCGATGAACGCCACCAGCAGGTTCTGCTGAGTTGGTGTCTTGGTTCCACCACTGCAAGCAGGACATGGCCCGCCACAATCGACGCCGGTTTCGCCCTGGTTCTGGATGCCGTCGGAGCAAGTCGGGCAAGCGCCACAATCTCCCGCGCACGACGCACACGTCTCACCCGCTTCACAAACGGCGTTGCCACACACTGCCGAAGCACCGTCGTCGTATTCGATGTGTAGCAAGGGAGCAGCGGCCGCGACCCCATCGTAAGCCTCCGCGACGCGCGAGCCCGAGCCAGTGATCACGATCACGAGATCGTTGCCGCTCGCCCAACCACTACGACCGGTGATTTCCGATATCACCGCCGCGATGTTGGGTGAGACCTTGGTCTGTCCGGTGGTGCTCCAAGCCGACGGCGACCAGGCGACGGATGCGGTCGTCAGACTGCGATTGGAGAGGTTGCGCGAGCCAGTGGTGAACGTCGGAGCGTCATCGATGTTCTGGCCGCGGATGCTGAGTGACGTCGTCCCAGACGTGGACTCGTCGACCGTGAACGTGAGGGTCGCCGCGGTGATCACGGCGCCGCGGGGCACCGCGACGTTCTGAAATCGCATACCCACGACTTGTGCGCCCCTGCTGCCGTCGGTCACCAACTCGAGGTCCGTGGACGTGAGGGACATGCTCCCGGACGAACTCTCCTCCGCGTCGTTGCTGCTGCCGTTGACGCGCACGTCGACCGCGACCGTCAACGCCTCCTCCAATTTCGCGAAGTCGAGCGACGCCTCGTCACCGGCGCTATTGCCACAGCCAGCCAGCACAGCGACGCCGACGACGCCAATCCATCCATGTTTACCTATCATGATGTCTCCCTTGTTCGAGGGCGTGACCTCGCATACGCCGTCGTCGCTTTTCAAGCGGCGCCCACCCCGGACATCGCCAAGTTAACAAGCTTTCACGCACTTGTCACACGCTCGTTGCACGATCCCCGCTATCGACACATCATCGAGGAGCTTTGGTGTTGCTCCAAGCCACCCCATGTACCCCATTTCAATCAGACCCTTGCTGACGCTCGTTCGCTCGTCTCGTGCGTCGCGCGTCTCGATGCCGGCGAACGTGTGGGCGCTGGGCTTCACCAGTCTCCTCACCGACGTCTCGTCGGAGATGGTTGCGAGCACGCTGCCGCTCATCTTCGTCCTGCACTTACACGCTTCACCGGCGGCCCTCGCCGCCGCCGATGGGGTTCAACAAGGAGTCGCTGGGGTGGCGCGCTTGGTGGGAGGGGTCGTGGCAGACAAAGTGCGCGCCTACCGCGAGACGGCCGCCGTGGGTTACGTCCTGTCTGCGGCTTGCCGCATCGGCTTCCTCTTCAGCCTGCTCGCGTCGCAGTTTGCTTTCTTCCTCGCGCTCGACCGCGTCGGCAAAGGGATCCGCACTGGACCTCGCGACGCTCTACTCGCGCACAGTGTGCCACACGGGGAAACAGCCCGCGCGTTTGGTTTACATCGGAGTCTCGATACGGCGGGCGCCATGCTCGGCCCGATCCTCGGCTACTGGGTGCTGGGTCTGGTACCCGGTGATTACTCGACGGTGTTCGTTTTCAGCCTCGGCTTTGCTGTAGTGGGGGTCTTCGTTCTTGTCACTTGCACGACCAACGTCGCGTCCCCCGCGTCGCCTGCACCTACGTCGTTCAACGAGTTCAGACACCTCCTCGGCGATCGTTCGTTGCGTCGTTTGAGCGCAGCCGCGGCGTTGTTCGGCCTGGCAACCTTGGGCGACCACGTGCTCTACCTCGTGCTCCAGCGCCACCACCATTTCGGGGCGCGCAACTTTCCATTGCTCTACGTCGCTACTCCCGCGGTGTGCATGTGCCTTTCTTATCCGTTGGGGGTATTGGCCGATCGCTGGAGCCGGACTTACGTGCTCGTGGGCGGCTACGTCGTCCTTCTGGTTGCGTACGTGCTGGCAATCGTTCCGCTGCCTACGTGGGGCGGAGTGGGGCTGGTGATCGGCCTGTTGGGTTTGCACTACGCAGCGACGGACGGCGTCTTCATGGCTATCGCCAGCCCGCTGCTACCCAAAGCCACGCTGGCATCGAGCCTTTCGCTCCTCGCCACGGTGCTTGGACTGGGCCGCCTCGGAAGTGGGATCGCCTTCGGGCTCCTGTGGGCGGGCACCAACGACGCCACCGCGGTGCTCGTCTTCACGCTCGTCGGCGCCTCGAGCCTGGTCGGCGTCGTCCTTCTTCTGTGTTGTGGCGAGCCGCGACGTGGCTCGGATACGGCGAACGAACTGTAGTGTAACGTTAACCCAACAACCATATGAGCAAGACCTTACGCAGTGTATCGTTTGCGGCCGCGTGCGCTTTATTCCTCGCCGGCTACGTCGCGATACGGCGTGTGGAACCCGGTCGTGCGGCGGCTCAGCCACCGGGCGCCGACGCGCGACCAGCCGTCACACACCCGGGACCCCAACCCAGCGACGCGACACGAGCCCAGACCCCTTCTTTCGAACGCCTGCGAAGCTCCCCCCACGTGCTCTACCGGAGCGCGCGCTCCGGTGAGTTCGGACACATCGTCATCGCGCAGTTGGACGCCCCCGAAACGTCGCGCCTCGCGACTCCCTTGCGCTGCGAGCGCGCGCACTTCGACCGCAACGGTGGCATTTGTTTGACCTTCGACCGCGATGCCCTCGAGCCGAACTTCCGCGCCCTGCTGGTAGACGGTTCACTGACGACGAAGCACTCATCGACGATTTCTGGTTACCCTAGCCGCACCTCGCTCTCCCCCGACGGCATCTACGCGGCGGCTACGGTGTTCACTACCGGCGACAGCTACGACAGCGACTTCTCCACGCGCACGACGCTGTTCGAGCGCGCGACGGGCGCGGTCTTGCCAGACTTGGAACAGTTCACGGTCCGGAGAGACGGGCACGTGTTCAAACGCGTCGACTTCAACTTCTGGGGCGTCACCTTCACCCCCGACGGTCGAACCTTCTACGCCACGATGAGTACGGGCGGCACCACCTACTTGGTGCGCGGCGACGTCGCGACCAAGTCCTTGTCCATCGTGCGCGAGGGCGTCGAGTGCCCTTCCTTGTCGCCGAACGGCAGGTTCATCGCTTTCAAGAAGCGCGATCCCAAAACCGCGACCACGCGGCTCCATACGCTGGACACCCAGAGCTGGCAGGAATCGCCAGTGCACGGTGAGACGCGCCACATCGACGACCAGGCGGCGTGGCTCGACGACGCGCACGTGCTGTACGGCGTCACCACCAGCGGCGCGCCGGAGGAAGCGCTCAACGTTTGGGTCGCGTCGATCGCCGTGGACGGCACGGCACCTCGCGTCTTTCTACGCGGCGCGAGTTCGCCGTCGGTCGTCCGTTAGCGAGCGGCGCTGCGAGCGTACCATCACGACCTCGAACGTGTTGCTGTCTCCGAACACCGACTCTGCTTTTCACCGCCGTCCCCGCCGAGCACGCCAGGACAAGCCGTTCGTCCTTGGTTATCCGGCGCTCATCGGTTAGGAGTGGCGACCGAACGGGATGATGGCAGGAGCCGTTGGCTTGATTGAACAGATACAGCACCCGAAATGGAGCTCGCACGAGACTCGGCGTCACCGCACTGCGCCGTCGGCGCGAAGAGCTGGGAAGCGTGGGTCGAAATGGGCATGGGCGCTCTCGTGCATCGCTCTGGCCGCAGGCTGCAAGTGCTCCGAAGAAGCACCTCCGAGTGGTACCGCCCCAGGCGCTCCCGAGATGAACACCGCGCCTCCGTCGACGATCGTTTCGGAGGCGCCGAGTCAACCCGTCGTGCCGGTTCCCCCCGCGACGCTGGTGGGCAGCACCATCACACGTTCACCCGACGAGAGCAGCCTCTACGTCGCCGACGAAGTCAACTCGAAGCTGCACCGGATCACGTTGCCGCTCGGCGATGGCGCTCCGTTCGAGAGCATGTCGTTGCCGGGACGCCCCGCGCAAGTCGTAGTGACCGAACGACACGTGTTCGTGACGATCCGCGACCCGGGCTTGTTGTGGGTGGGTGAACGGCTGGCGCAGCAACCAACGGGCGGCGGAACCCAGGCCGACGCGCAGCCGCACTTCGTGCGTGCCCTTTACACTGTATCGCTGCCACCGGATGCGTTCGGGCTGACGCTGACACGCGACGGGCTCGCTCTCGTCTCGAGCGCGTGGCCCGCGTTGGTGTCGCTCGTCGACCTCGAGGCGCGGCGCGTGTTGTGGAGCGTGAAGGTGGGACGCGAGCCGCGTGGGATCGTCGTCACCGATACGCCAGCCGTCGCTTACGTGACCCATCTCGTGGGGAGTGCCGTTACGCGCCTGGCCGTCGATCGTGAACGCGCGCCGCAGCCGGAGCCGATCGCGTTGCCAGCGGCGCCCCTGCGGGCCGCTTCCGAGCCGCTGACCGCATCGTTGGGATACGGTGCGACGCTTTCGCCCGACGGCGGTCGCTTCTTCGTCGCGCGTCACGCTCTGGGAGCCCAAGGCAAAAATGCGTGGTTCGGCGCGGCCACGGTCGACGTCCTGGACGTCGCGACGAACACACCCGTGGCGCCTTCCCGGCCACGTGCGCCGAGATCCGCCAAGTCGGAGCTCGCCGAGCAACTGATCTCCGGTGGGGACACGCAGTTTCCCGGGTCCAGCCTAACGCCGTTCACTCAGCCGCGAGCCATCGTGTATCGCGGCAGCACACAGTCCCTGCTCGTCGCTGGCGAAGGGGACGACCGCGTGACGGAGCTCGACGCCCTCGCTCCGGACCCCACGATGGCCGTGCTCGCGGTATACCAAGTCGGCACCGAGTATCACCCGACGTACCACGTTCCCAAACACTGCGCTGCGCCGTCGGGCCTGGTGTTGTCTCGTGATGAGAACCGGGCGTGGGTTCATTGCGCGGGCACCAACGACGTGGCTGAAGTCGAGTTGAGCGCACACGTGGCCGCCAATGCCGGCACGGCCCCCGGAGCAGTCCCCGCCAACCGCGATACCACGACTCGCATCCTCGGCCTACGTCACTTGCTCGATGATCCGCTCGGTCCGGGCGGCGCGACGGGCCGCAAGTTGTTCTACAACGCGACGGATTTCGCGACGAGCGGTGGGTTGGGTTGTGCGGGTTGCCACCCGGAGGGCCGCGATGACGGCCACGTCTGGCACGAAGCCACCTTCACGACCGAAGACGGCACCAAGACGAACTTCGTGGGACATGCGTCAAACATCCCCGCCGAGGCGCACACGCGCGGCTACGCTCGCCGTACCCCCCTGTTGGCCGGTCGCGTGTACGCAGAGGGCCCGTATGGCTGGCACGGCGAGAGCCCTTCGATCCGAGCACGCCTGATCGCGGGTTTTGCTCTGCATCGTTGGGGTGCGACGCCCGAAGCGCCCACCTCCGAGGTCGACAAACGGGCGGGCGCCTTGTTCGACTTCGTGCGGCGTGGTCTCGTACCACCACCTCGTGAGACGGCGGCATTGAATCCGGAACAGCTGCTCGGCAAGCATCGCCCGCACCAGCAGGTGCGGCCAGGTGGCT
>CBINDO010000314.1:0-9613 GCA_966249405.1 uncultured bacterium
GGTCGCGGGTGACGAACGTTTCTGCGTTGGGCAAACGGAAGGCCGCAAAAATACGTGTATCCGGCTGGTCTCGCTGGATTTTGGCGGCGTTGAGCTGCCAAGCGAGGTCCAAGTGGTCATCCAGCAGAGTCTTGTGCTTACCCAGAACCTGCCCAAACAGCAATTGCCGCTCGACGAACTGAAACTGACGGTGCTGAATGTCCGCGTCCTCGCTTTCGGAGTAGCCTTGGAGATACCGCGTTTGGTCGGTTCCGCTTTGCGTAAGGAGCCCCACCACGGAGAACTCGTGATGGTCGGTAGGCGCGTAGCTGATTGTGCCGAGCGACCCAATGTTTGCTTCGAAGCGCGTCGTCTCGCGCTCGAAGTCATCCATTTGTCTCACACTGTCTCCGACCACCGTGTAGGAGTTCATCTGCTCCATGTCGCGCCGGAAACGCGAGCGGTATCCGACGGTGAAGAAGTATCCGAGCTTGCCTGCGTCCGTCGCCATCGTGTTGCCGACGCTCGCGCCGAGTGAGACGTTCGGGTAGCCAGTCACCTCCGTAAAAGCCCAGCGGTTCTCGAAAGCCCGCCCAAACTCTTGAATCTCCTCCGGAGAGTAGCCTACGTCGGGGTTGGCACGCGACTGAGGAACGATTCGGTTGGGCGGAATGTCACCTGGGAGCGCGCGAGTCCCGTCGTCATAACCTAGGTAGTCGGTGTCTCCGCCGTCGTACGAGCGCAATGTCCGCCCCGTAGTTAGCGTATCGCCGCTAACACCGACGTTGAACTTGAGCAGCAACTCTTCGGGGAAGCTCCGGGTTTCGACGTTCAGCGATCCGCCGGCAAAGTCACCGGGAATATCCGGCGAGAACGTCTTGGTGATGGTCAACGAAGAGAGCAGCGCGGTCGGAAACAAGTCGAGCTGAAAACCCGGCAAGTCCGGGTCTGTCGACGGCAGCGGGATTCCGTTCAGCCGTGTGTTGGAGTAACGACCACCCAGTCCGCGCACGAACAGATACTGACCGCCAACGATCGAAGCGCCAACGATGCGGCGCGTCGCGGCGCTCGCGGAGCCGTCCGGAGTCTTGGCAATGTCTTCGCTACCGATGGCGTCTTGAACCGACGTCGACTTTCGACGTTCAGCCAACATCGAGGCCGCCCCACCCTCGATCGGCTTCCCGAGAAGCACCATGTCGTCGACCTCATCCGCATGAGGCAAGCGGACAGTCAGCTCTTGAATCCCCTTGGCTCCCACCTTCAGGTCGATCATTGCCTCGGTTGGAAACTTGGGGTGAACCACTGCAATGGACAACGGACCGGTGGGCACCTGTAAGGTGAAACGCCCACTTGAATCACTGAGCGTCTCGACGTCCGAACCGAAAACAAACACCGAAGCTCCCGCAACTGGGTCCGAGGTTTTGTCATCGATCACTCGCCCCGAAACGCTGACGAGAACTCCGGTGGGCTCAGGTTCGGCCTCCTCCGCTGGCGGCTCGCTGGACGCGTCCAACTTTCTCTCGCCCGGCAGTTCTGTTGATCCTGGCGCGGGAGCGAGTTCGGAGGCCGCAACGTCGGAGCTCGAAGCCGGTGGTAGAGATTCGCCCGGAGCCCCGGACGATGGCGGAACGACGGGAGCACTGGGGCCACCCGGAGTTGTCGCGCCCGGACTACCTGGAGCCGATGAAGCGCCCGGAGGCGTCGGGCTCGGCGCAACTGGAGCCGCCGGTGCTGACGGACTTGCACTCGGCGCATCGGCAGGCGCGACTCCAGTGCCTGGTGCGCCGGAAGGCGGCGTGTTCGTCGGAGGCGGGGGTGCCGCACCGGGCCCCGTCGTTGGCGTTGGCCCCACTTGCGGCGGGGCTGCGCTCCCAGATGGCGGGGGTGCACTACCACCTGAGGGCGGCGGGGCTGCACTCCCGGATGGCGGGGGTGCACTACCACCTGGGGGCGGCGGGGCTGCGCTCCCGGCTGGCGGGGGTGCACTACCACCTGGGGGCGCTGGCGGCCCGGACGCGGCTGGTGGTGCGGGTTGCGCCGAAGGCTTTGCCGGCGCCGACGTCGATGGGGAGTCTGCGGAGGGGCCAGGGCTTGGTGCTGGAGATGATCCGGCGGACGGCTTTTCTTGACCCGTTTGCCTCGGCTCCTGTGCCAGAGCTGTGGTATCGAATGTTAACTCGCCAGCAACACAACAAAGCGACAGGACGAGGCGGTGATTGAGAAGGGAAGACATTTAGGCGAGGGAGAACCGTTGGATGGTGCGAAGAATCCGCTGTTCGCGGAGCGCGCTCTATCCGAACTCGCAGGCGCAAGTGTGACAGCATAGCAACAAACATGTGACAGCGATGCCGACCCAAGCAGACTGCCTGCCGAAGCGCCTTGGGCGCGGAGTAGACATCCACGCGGGCTTCCTCGTCGAGCAAAGGTGTCCGCGTCGTGGGTCTCCAGTTCTCGTCGCAGCTTTGTCTCGTCCCAGTCACCAGAGAGTCACCGAGAGTTGGGTAGAGTCATCGCGCCCGCGCGACCGCACACCGCCATGCAACGAATCGTCCGACCCTTTGCGAAGCTTGCCCCCGTCATCTCCCTCTTCGGGTGTGGTCAGACTCGTAGCGCGCTTTCAGAGACCAGGCCCGATGAGCGCTCCGAAAGCTGCGCCGACCAGGAGCCAACCGCCTGCCTCTCACACCTTCCAGGCGACGCCGGCTCCAACGTCGGAGCCGAAGTCGCTGCGGATGCCTCGCAGTCATTAGCTCCCCAGCTCGACGCAAGTGCCGCCGAAGCCCACAGCGCGACGGTGCCGGGTTCGCCCGTCACGGGAGGCTCGGACAGTGAGACGCTCGACTCCGGACTTCCACAAGACGCCCCGGCTTGCGACATGCCCTTCGAGGTCGAGCTCAGTCCGAATATTTCGACAGTTGTCCTGCTGAGGTGGGCGGATACTGAAGGGTGGAGCGACGCGTCCTTCGAGTATTGGCGTAACGATGAGACACCCCAAAAATCCCCTATAAAACTCAATTCTTCGGAGCCAACTACGGTGATGGGGCTAGTGCCCGATAGCGTTTACGAATACCGCGTCAGCGCGAGGCGCTCGGGCACCTGGTGTTCGAGCATCCGCTCCGAGATACGCACAGGAAGCGCGCCCGAACTACTGCCGCTGCCGCTCGTCAGTATTGATGTCCCTGACGTCGAGAGCGGAGGTTACTTGCTCACCACTCCTGAATCCAACGACCCTGCCGCTTCAGGATTTGTCGCAATCTACGATAGCGTGGGTCGACCGGTGTGGTGGCACCAAACGTCGCTGTCGGGCTTGCTCTCCAGGGCTCACTTCAGCTGGGATGGGCGCGAGGTCTGGGTTCGAGACGCGAACCCGCTCGGCAGGGCGACGGGGGGAGTCGTGAGAGTTGCGATCGACGGCTCCAAGGAGGAGTTCGTTGATATGGACCTAGGCCACCACGACTTTGCCCCAGTGCCCGATGGGTTCTTGTTTCTGGTGGGTGGTGGTGAAGACACTTGCGACATCATCAAGCATCGATCGACGGATGGTGAGGTAACTTCGTTCTATTCGTTGCGCGATGCATTCGGTGCAACATTCAGACCCGGGGATCTAAACGCCTGCCACTGCAACGCTATCGACTACAATCCTGACGACGAGTCAATTAGCGTCTCTTGCCTCAATCAAAACGCGTTCGTGAAGATATCGTCCCACGGTGAGCTCGTTTGGGTTCTTGGCGGGAACAATGGACAGAGCCACTTCACTGGAGACGTAAACTGGGACCGTCAGCACGGCCATCACATGATTGATCCTACACGGATTGTATTCTTCAACAACATAGGTGGCGGGGACTCCACCCATACAGGGTCGCTAGCCGTCGAACTGCAACTGGACCTGGAGGCCAAGACCGCAAGCCGTGTCTGGGAATATACCGGCAACGTGGATTCGGCGATCTTGGGAGACGCTCAATACCTAGCGAACGGCAACCTACTAGTTACTTACAGCACAGCAGGTGAGCTGCACGAAGTCAACCGCGCCGGGCAACGCGTCCGGAGTTGGAGATTCCCCGATGGGGTCGGTTACTCGCAGCACTACGAAGACCTGCAGAGACTCGACGATCACAATTCGCCACGGGAAATGGACTGAGCGGGCCGCGATGTGCCGTGCGAGCGGCCCGCTTGGCAATCTAGACGACGAGGAATCGGCTCGAGGAGACGCGCCGCCAAAGCGACGCTTCCTGGACTCTCGGACCCACGTAGCCCGCCACGCTCAAGATCGTGCGACCACGCTCTTTCGTCCGGCGCCCAACTTTTGCCAAGCTAACCAGCCGCCTGCCCCGAGACCTACGAGCGCCGCCAACCCGGCTAGCCACGCCTCGACATCGAGCTCCCAGCGGCCAAGTCCTTCGGCAGCCTCGGCAGACTGAGCTGCCGGTGGGGGAGCGTCATTGTTGCCCGACGGGGCGATCGGTGCGGCGCCTTCCGCACGCTCGTCTGCGTAAGGTTGGCGCTCGAGTCGCGGGGGCAGCGTCTTGGGGCCTTCGGCCAAGGCCTTGATAGCGTCACGATGCATTCCCAAGGCCTTGGCCTCCTCCAATACCTGGTCCACGCGAGCCTGATCTCCCTTGGTTACCGCGTGCATCCACTGAAATGGCACGACGAGTTTGGGGTCCGCTTTCGTGGCGCGCAGAGCGTCGACACACTGCTGAAGTCGCATTGGGTCTCTCAAGTGGACAGCGAGGCGGCATTCAATCAACTCCACTTGGACTTCCAGGGGAAGCCGCCGGTCGTTCGGATCGCGGATTTGATCCTCGCCTTCCGACGCCTGGGCCAAGTCTTCCTTCGGAGTCGAGGCGAGGTGGTTGCGGACGTGCTCAGCGCTAGCGTCTATCATTCGCGTCCGTTCGTCCGCCACAGCCTGCGAGCCTTCGGCAATTTGGCTGAGCGCGAGTTGCATCAGGTTGAGATGGTCATTGACGATTACCCCCTTGCGTTTCAGCGCTGCCCAGCAGTTGGCCTCAGCTTTCCGTAGGTTGCCGAGACGCTCATATGATGCACACAGTCTGCGGAAGGAAACCGCCTTGTCGGGTGCAGCCTGTACCAGTGCTTCGTAGTAGCGGATCGCGCCCTCGTAGTCCTTGGCGCCGAAAGCCCCTTCCGCGCGGGCGATCATGTCTTGGAGCCAGTACCCAAACTCCAAAGGGTCCTGGTTGCGTGCCTCCTTGTCCGGAATGGATGCTGACGGGTTTTCGTCGTTAACCGGCCACTTCTGAGCGAGATCTCCGGGGAGCGCGACGGCGAAGTGAGTGAAGAGTGCCAGCGCGCTGGCGACGAGAGATGAATTGAGATTACGACGGTTGGTGTTCATTGTATGGACTCCTTCAGCAGGGGCTACAAACACTGGTTTGCGGTCACGTCGCCATCGGAGAGGCCCTGCTCACCGAAGCAGTGATTCTGGCATTCGACACGCCGTTCATGAGAAACGCCGCTATCGCACAGTCCGAGATCGAGCGAATACGGGTCGGCAAGGCACTGAAGGGCAAGGGAAGAGGCCGCAGCGAGGGGGTACCCTTCGCCGTCGCCGCTCCAGTCCTGCCACAGAGTCAGCATTTCGTCGTTGGTCACGGGGGGCCTGTTGAATTGGGCGGTGAACGCGCCGATCATTGCGTCCTTGCAGACGCCGCTCGCCCAACTCGGTGGCTTGCCGTTGCATTCGATGACGTCCGTCCCCTGGCCGCAGTAGCATTCGTGATTGCGCGCATTCAGCAGACAACGACTATCGGCGAAGCACTGCCAAGCCGCGAGACAGTCTGGGTTACCGAGGCATCTAATGCCATTCGGCAGTCCGGGCGGAACGGACGCGCCCACTTCGTCCTGATAGGTGCTCTGATCCAATACGCCGATACCGACGCACTCCGAATTGACATACCTGGATGGATCCGACAGAGTCTTCCAAATGTCGATCTCCAAGACGCATTCGGTACAGGCATCCTGCTGAACGAACTTGCAGTTCTCGCAGACACCGCTCACGTCCGGATCGCATTGCTCTCCGAGTTGCGCTTGCACCACACCGTTGCCGCATACCTCTTCCTTGCAGCCGCTGTCGCAGCCGTCGAGGTTGGCTAGGTTGCCGTCGTCGCAGGCTTCTTCGCCCTCGACCAAACCGTCGCCACACTCCCATTCGCCTTGGCACTCGCCACTACACCCATCGCCGTCAGCGCGATTGCCGTCATCGCACCCCTCTCCGGTCTGCAGGACGCCGTTGCCACAGCTCTCGATGAAACAGCTCGAATCACACCCGTCGCCGTCGAGGGCGTTGCCGTCATCGCACTCCTCGAAGAAGCAGCCACAGGTCTCCTCGGGATAGCAGACCACTCCGGCCGTTAGGTCATCGCAAGTCAAGTCGCTGGCATCGGTCCCCTTGAACGTCCCCGGAGAGTATTCACTCAAGAACGACAACGGGCGGTCCTCTTTTACTCCGTTCCCACACTGAACCGGTTCGACGCAGGATTCCGCGCATGAAGCAGCCGCGCACTTCAGCAGTGCCTGGGCCGCCGCAAACACTGGATACATTGTGTTGCTCCCACTCATGCGCCAGATGATCTCAGTTGGATCTTGCGACTCCAAAGCACGCTCGACCTCTTCTCGGCACGAGCCGTTGGCCTCCCCCTGATTGAGGCACCGGTCACCCGTATTGCCACAATAGCAATTCTCCATGCCTTGCACGGCCCCCGGAAGCGCATTCTGCGACGAAGCGGTACTTCCAAAGCAGCCTGTCTGTCTCACGCACTCGAACAGCTCGCTACATAGCGAGGCCCGTGAGACCCCAGCTGCCCGACCGGATTCAGCAACGCCTTCGAGGTCGAAACATCCTCTACCCTCGTTGAGAGCCAGCTGACTGCAATCGCCGTCCCCTAGAATGTTGCTGTTGTCGTAGACGCACTCGCGGCACTCATCGCTGACCCGGCAGTCGCCATCACAGCCGTCGTTGTAAGCCTGGTTCGCATCATCGCACTGTTCGCCTACGTCAATAGCGCCGTTGCCACACTCTTCAAGCCTGCAGCTGTCGCTGCAACCATCTCCGCCCTCCCGATTTCCATCGTCGCAGGCTTCCGCGCTTTGGACCAAACAGTCACCGCAGTAGCCACCCTGCGGTTCAGGGTCTGGTTCAATTTCACCCGCAGCTCGCAGATCCAAATCGTCCCAAAATGTCTCCACCGACGCGACGGTCGTCGGGCGCCATACATCGAGTCGCACGTAGACTGAGACATCGGAGACTGCCCCGAGGACGGAGGTGTCCACTGCCTGAGTGTATCGCGACCACGCACTGATGGGCGCAATCTTGGCCCCTCGATTGGGCGTCACCGTTCCGCTGCAGTTGGCGGAGGGGTACAGGTGCAGTGACACCGTCGCCCCCGCGGCGGCGGGAGTTTCATCCCCGAAGCGATATGAGCCGGAAAAGGTGTACGCGGTGTTCGGCTTCAAGCTCAAGCAGCGCGCTACCCCGCGAATGTCGAGACTGGAGGTAGACGCGACGGCGCCGGCCGCTTCCACTCGAAGTGCACCAAGTCCGACGTTGCCAATGTCCGTAACGTGACTGGCGCTAACGGAGCTTTGAGCTATCCACCCATCGATCGAGTCATCGAAAGTACCTCCACCCGGGAACAGGTTGGTGACGACGACCTGACCGCCATCACCGACCGGTGGATCCGTTGCCTCGCAGGCCGCTATCACCCGGCATTCGTCGTCGCAGCCGTCGGTGTTTGGTGGCTCACACTCCTCCTGCCCTTCGACCATCCCATTGCCACATCCGAGGTGCTGGCACTGATCGCCACAATATTTGCCGTCCGGCGGGTCGCACTGTTCCGCACCCTCGACCTGCTCGTTGCCACAACGCGCCGGGACGAGTTTACACGACCGATCACAAGTGCGCGACCCGGGCGGGTCGCACGCCTCGCCGTATTCGGGTTGAACGATGCCATCGCCGCAGGCGGGTGCATGGGTGCATGTCTCGGGGTTGCAAGCGTCTCGCTGGTCACAAGCAAGGCCATCCGAACACGATAGGCAAAACGCCTTGTTGGAAGACTGACAGGTCAAGTAAGCGGTACCAGGCTCGCACGTCTCTCCAATCGAGCGATCCACCTTACCATCACCACATTCGAGACGACATTGATGGCAACCGTCTCCGGTGTCTTCATTTCCGTCTTCACACTGTTCTCCCCTGGCTTGCTCAACCTCCCCGTTTCCGCAAGAAGAGGGCACGATCTTGCAGCTGAGCGAGCATGTTTCGCCCGGAGGATCGCACTCCTCGTCTTGTTGCAGCTGTCCGTCCCCGCACGTGACGACCTCGCAATCGGAATTACAGCCGTCGACTTCGACGTTGTTGCCGTCGTCGCACGCCTCGCCTGCGTTGACTACGCCATCACCGCACCAGGCGATCTGGCAGGCAGCGCATCCGTCCGTCGCTTCTTCATTGCCGTCGTCGCACTCTTCGGCGCCCTCCACGTCGTTGTTGCCACATTCGGGCTGCGACGTGAGTTTACAATCGACGCAGTTCTCAGCGTCAGAGTCGCACTCCTCCTCGTCTTCCTTGATGCCATTGCCGCACACGCCCAACATACGACAATGAAAGCAGCCATCGCTCGAAGCGTCGTTGGCGTCGTCGCACTCCTCGTCGTCCTCGACCGTGCCGTTCCCGCAGCGGTCCGGGCGCGGCGCGGACGACACGCCAGCGTCGACCGCAACGGAGCTTGTTTGTTCGGCCGTTCCCGACGGCTGCCCGCCATCGTGAGGCTCTGATTCCACTCCGGCTTCTTGCTTGTTCACGGTCATCGCAGGGCTCCAGGGACCAACGTTCCCTTCGCACCCGGAGAGAAGCAAGAAGCCACCAATCGCTCCAGCAGTTAACCAAAGACCAACCATGCCGCGCACCGTAGTGATGTTCATTTGGACCTCAAGGATTGCTATTGCGATTGACACACTGGTCCGACTCGAAGCCGAGTGCGGGTGTCATTTGGCCTTCGGTCACGGCCTGCATGTAGTACAAGGCTGCAAGGCCGGCGTTGATCCCTCCCTGCCGATACCACCAGTCTCGAGCCTCTGTATCGTCGAGCCCGTCCGTCTGGATGTCAGTCACGGGGAATTCATTGAGGTACTCTCCGAACGCCTCGGCGAAGAGCGTTTCTGGACACCACGGGATCTGCGAATCAGGAATTCCGGCGGCCGCGAACCAGGTAATGTAGTCCTGCTCCGTCGCCTCTCCGCTGAGCCGGTTCCCGGGTCGCGCCACGCACCACGGCAGCGCGTTGTCAGGCTGTATGCCAAAAGTGATACGGCCGCGCCCGTCCCCGACCCAGGCGGCACCATAAGTGTCCTTGCCGTTGCGATCTCGCGAGAAGAAGACCGTGCTATTCGAGGTGCCGCTTCCAGACCTCACGGTACTTCCGCCCGACTCCTTCATGAGGCTCGTCACACGCACGAGAGGTTGCTGACTGAAGTTACACAGCGACTCCCAAAGTTGGTAGTGTCCCGTCTCTACCGCAAAACCTCCGCCATTGCGACGGACAACGAGACCGCCACCCACGCGCGGTGTCAACCGAATGACCGTGCTAGCAACGGCGCGACACGTTGCGACCGCGGGCTC
>CBINDO010000315.1:0-9608 GCA_966249405.1 uncultured bacterium
CTGCGCGACCGCTTCGGGATCTTCGCCGTTCACGTGGAAGATCGGGATCTGGAGCATCTTGGCCACGTCCGTACAGTACGTCGTAGACCGGGATTGTTCGGGTGAAGTCGTAAAGCCGATCTGGTTGTTGACGACGACGTGCACGGTGCCGCCAACGTGATAACCCAAGAGCTCGCTCAGGTTGAACGTCTCCTGCACGATGCCTTCGCCAATGAACGCCGCGTCCCCGTGGATGAGCACGGCCATCTTGCGTTCGCGCTCTTCGTCGCCATAGCGGTCTTGCTTGGCGCGCACGCGGCCCATCACGATGGTGTTGACGTACTCGAGGTGGCTCGGGTTGAAGCACAACGAGAGGTGCACCTTCTTGCCGGTGAGGGTCTCGTAATCCGAGCTGTAGCCGAGGTGATACTTCACGTCGCCGCGACCGCGATAGAGCTCGGGGTCTTTGTCCTCGAACTCGCGGAAGATTTGGCGTGGGCTCTTGCCCATGATGTTCGCGAGCACGTTGAGGCGGCCGCGGTGAGCCATGCCCAAGGTGATCTCGTCGACGCCATGTTCGGCGGCGCGTTCGATCGTCCACTGCAGCAGCGGGATCAAGCTCTCCGACCCTTCGAGCGAGAAGCTCTTGGCGCCGAGGAACTTCTTCTGGATGAACTCTTCCCAGATCGTAGCATCGGTCAAGCGGCTGTAGATCAGGCGCTGACGTTCGACCGGAATCTCGAGGCGATTCTCGGTGCCCTCCATGCGCTCTTGGAGCCAGTTCTTCGACTCGATGTCGTGGATGTGCATGAACTCCACGCCGATGCTGCGGCAGTAGGTGTTGCGCAACCGCTCCAGAATCTGACGCAACGTCAACGTCTCCGTCCCGAAGATGGTGCGGCTAGAGAACGTACGATCCATGTCCTCTTCGGTGAGCTTGTAGTAGCTCGGGTCGAGCTCGCGGTGTTCGGAGCGGCCCATGCCGAGCGGGTCGACGTTGGCGATCATGTGACCCCGCACGCGGTACGCGCGAATCAATTGGTCGACGCGGTCTTGGCGGATCGCGATGTCGAGGGATGGTGCGCTCGGATGAACGGAGCCGAACGGAGGGTGGCGGAGATCGGCTGACAACTCGTGCGCCACGATCGGTGCCGGCGCGTTCAGCGCTGCGCCGTTGGGCGCATGTCCGTTCGTCGCGTGGCCGTTGGCGCCGTGACCGTTGAGGGCGTGGCCGTTCGTCGCCGCTCCGTTGGCGCGCGGAGCCGGCGGATTGAAGATGCTGTAAGCACCAAACGAGGGACCCAGGGACCCATGGTGGGCGCCCACTTCACGCTCGAAGTAGCTGCGCCACTCCGGGCTGACGGACTGGGGATCCTTGATGTAGTCTTCGTAGAGACCTTCAACGAATGCGAGGTTCGAGGGGTTGGGAAGATTTTCCACGGTTGCCATTGGGTTTCCTTACACAGAGCTAGCCACTGGGCCTTACGGCCCTTTTGCGTTCCCCGCACGATCAAACGTCGCTGTTTTTGGGGTTAGGCGCGCCGGCCAAACAGGGTTGGAGCCGGAAAAAAGCGCGGGACCATACCCCGGATAGTGCTCAAGCGGAAGCTTCACCAGAGGTTAGCGGCGCTTCGGCCGGAGACGCCTTCACTTCCCGGAAACACAACGGCGCGAAATCTTCACCCGGGCCCACGGGTTGAATGGTCGCAAGAAACCGCGATGTTTCGAACACCAACGCACTGTGGCGTGGCCCCAAGTCCACGGGGCGAAAGAGGCCGCCTTGGGCGCCGTAGCAACGTCGCGGCCGGGCACGCGACGCAGCGAGAACGGTTGGCTCGACTACTTCGCGTCGACGCGAACGACCTCGTTAGTGTCCTTGCGCGTGAGGTAGAGCCTGCCGTCGGGTCCCAACTCCAAGCCGCCAAGCGCACCCGCGGGCAACTCGAGATCCAAGGTCAGCTGGGGTTTACCATCGAAGGTGAACTGATGGATCTTACCAGTCGCCGCGTCACCCACCGCGAAGCTGCTCGCGCCGACCACGAGGCCACTTGGTTGTTCCAAGCGCCCGGCGGGCACGATCTCTTCGAACGTCGCGTCGGCGATGCGGCGCGGGTCGGCGATCTGACCGTCGGGCGTGGACAGCCGTTCGGCAACGCGACCGCTCGCCGTATCCAAGGCTATCACGCGCCCGTTGCCCGAGTCCGCGATCAGCAACGTCGTCTGGTCCGGCAAGAAGTCCATGTGGCTAGGCACGTTCGGGAGGCGCGAAACTTCGCCCTCGATGTACCGCATCAACGTGCCATCGGAGTGGTCTTCACCCCCCGGCTCGTGAGGCGCTTTGAAGTCGTAGGCATCGATCGACCCGGCGTTGCCGTTGAAGACGAAAAAAACGTGGTCTTTCTGGTGCGCGATGCCCATGCCGTAGGGGCTCGCGTGCAGCATATCTAGGTGCGAACCGTTGCGTTGGAAGTCCACGGCGAAGATGCTCGGGTCCGAAGACCAAAGCGTGGGGCCCATGTAGTCCACGGCCGAGTCGTGAGGATTGCCTGTCCGGTCCTCGCCAATCGTCGCGAAGGTGTCGTCGTCAGCGAACGCCATGGTCGTGGTCAGGCGCATGAAGTGCCACGAGTTACCGTCTTCTTTGACCTCGACGGTCGGAGAATCCGAGGCGGTGTTCGTGATGATGGCCACCTTGCCGTGCAAATACGGGCACCCGCTCTGGTCCCCTTCCTGCTCGCACAAACCAGGTGGATTGGGCTGTCGAAATACGACCCAAAGTTCCTCGGGCCGCTTGGGATTGAACTCCAGATCCGTGGGGATGCCGGTCGTGCAAACGCCGCTCACACAGAACATCTCCTCTGGAGCCACGAACAACTGCACCAGCGACACGTCGCCATCACCATCACCGAGCGCGGTGCTCAGATCGTCCGATTCCGTCGCGGCAGCGTCGGGTGTCTCACCAGGCGGGGAGTCGTCGGTGTCTCGGTCCTCGGTCGAAACGTCGACGGTCGATAGGCTCGCCTCGCTACCGCACGCCATGGTGAGCGAGAGCCCGATCAAACCCACGAGCAGCCGTCGTGACCAGTCGCCGGTTGGAGCGTCGAAGCGCGACCGGCCCGTGCTCGCGGCAAAAACGGCGGTCGCCTCAGGGCCACCGGCAGTCGGGTTCGGCTGAGCGTGCAGACTCGAACTCCCGCGGGAACCCAACACTTCGTCGAACGAACGCTTTTTCATGCGCACCTCTCTTAGGACCAGCCACGGGCTCATGTAGCCCCCGTCGGGGCTGCCAACCGACTTTTTCAGCTTTACCGTGTCCTGTGCATTCAATAGTGTCAGCGTAACGAGAAAAGTGCCGCGCACCCCATGAGCGACTCGAAACGTAGACTCAAGATCGTCGGACCCCGCGACGAACTTTCTGGAAAATTCCCGCGTGGTTTCGAAGCCTCCGCGCGTGCTTGCCAGGTGGGTGATCGCACCCACCGTGCCATAGTTTTGGCGTGCGGAACACTGGCCGCCGAAATCGTACGCCGCTGTCAGCCACCGTCACTGGCGGCCTTGCCGCTCCGCGCCGTCGGAGAGACGTCCAAGTGGGCGAAAGGCAAAGGTGATCTGGCGGCCGTACGTCAGGTCCGCCAGGCAGTGTTCGAGGCGCTCGGTGAGACCATCGTCGGCACCACGCGCACCCTCGGTCAAAACTTGGAGACGATGGCGATCTCGGTGGGCGACATCGACGGCCACATCGAACGGCTGATCGCTCGCTACGTCGGGCTCGGCGTTCACTACAGCTTGGCGACGGTTACCGCCACCTGCGACGCCCTCACCGACCCGCTGCAGGCGCTGGAAGTAGCGCGGTGTTTCTCTGCAGCCATGGCCTATCGCAACGTCGGGCTCGGCCCTTGTCGAGACGACACCCTACACCGAGCCGCGCGTGAACAGGCAAGCTGGGAACACGAAAACCTGCCGACTAGCACCGTTCACTCACCACAGTCCCTCGAGCTACAGCTGCTCCACGAGTACATCGGCGTGCACTGGAAGAACAACGTCGACGCACACCGCGTGTACGCCGAGCAGTTCTTGCAGTGGGCGTTTCCTGAGTAAACACCTTGGAACGTCGAGTCCGCCCGGATGCAGCCCTCACTGGCGTCGAAGGCGCCAGCGGCTGAACGAACGGTGCGGCGGGCGCTCCGAGGCAAGCGTGGCGTTGGGAGGACGGAACTGGAGCTGCTACCGGGTGGAACGGTTCAAAGGCGACGCCGGCCGAGCACGAGCGCGCACAATCCCAGAAGCAGGGCAGTCGCAATCGCGCCGGGCCCGGTTCGGCCAACGACCGTGCAGCTACAACCAGTATCGTCACCCATGGTGTCGACGGGGGCACTGGTGGTTCCGGTCGGGGCAGTACTCGTATCGGTGACGTCGGTGGTCGTGCTTGGCGCCGAAGGAGTCGTGCCGGTGGGCGCGGGAGGGGTCGTCGCGCCAGCCGTCGTCGACGGCGCGCTGGTCGTGACCCCCGTCGAACTCGAGGTGGACGTGGCCGTCGACGTCGCTGCCGAGGTGGAGCTCGTCCCCGCTCCCGCACTCGACGTCTCACCGCCGGTGCTGTCGTCGATGCTGGAACCCGTTGTCACCGTCGGGTCGCCGCCGGTCGCGGTTTCGCCGCTCGCCGCGCCAGACCCTGTGTCGGCGGGGGTTTCACCCTCGATGCCACAAGCGCCGGTAGGTTTGTCCAGGCCGAGGAAGGTGACCACGTGACCGGGTAGGTTGGACCCGGTCAGATCGTGTTTCTGCCCTGGAAGGATGTTCGTCTGGAGCCGCACATTGCCGTCGGCGTCTTTGTAGTCGGTGCGATTCCAGCCATTGGGCGCTCCCGTTCCCGGACTTCCACCGTCGAGGCCCGCGATATTCTGGTACTGCGCGACGATGGCAGGGATCCATGCGTGGAAGTTGTATTCGTCGGCCCCGCCCGACCACTGCTGAGAACACGGATACTGACCGTCCCAAGCGAACGCCCCCCGAACGATGTCTCCCCAATACTTGCCGTCGGTGCTGGGAGGACTCCCGCCGCACTTGGTACACGTCGTGTCCCCAGCTGGCCAGCCGCCGCCAGGAAATCCCGGCATTGCTGCGCCTCCCTTGAACACGTCGGGATAAACCGTCAGCAGGACGTTGGTCATACACCCGCCGGACGAGAACCCCGCCGCAAACACGCGGTCGGCGTTGCCACCCTTGTTCTCGATGACCCACTGCACCATGTCGACGATGGCCTGGCGGTCGCCGCCACGGCTCGCGCTCGATTCGAAGCACTGCTTCCCGGCATCTGGAGCGATGATGTAAAAGCCGTGTTGGTCCGCGTAAGAGTCGAACCAGCCCTTTGCATTACTCGCGCGGCCCGTGCAGTAGTGCAGCGCCACCAAGATGGCGGGGGAATCGGCGGGGGTGGTGGGCGTGTAGAGATTGCCGTTTAGGCTTGCCCCAAACGGCGCGTTGTCCTGCCAGCTTCCTGCCTGAGCCGCCGTAGCTGCCAGGAGCAACCCCGCGTTGACGCTCAGGAACGCCGCAAGTTGTTGTCCATGTCGAGTCATGCCGGGATCTCCACGCGAAGGCAGTGCACTTCGTTTCTGCAAGAGGGAACAGTCAGCCGTTGCGTCGCCGCGCGAGCGTCGGCCAACGACTGTCTGCGATTATCAGTTGTCGGATGCGCCAGCAACAAAAGGAATCGGTTCCATGCTGGATTTTTTGGCAAACTTGAACATGCCTCACCCGCCGCGGATTGCGTCCCACGGATCGCTGTTTTTCCTCCGCTCCAGAGGTCGTGGTTTGCGGTAAACTACGTCCACAGTACAGCTCGACATCTGTTCGTGAGCCCCAAGCGCAAATCGAAATCGCCAAGGCCTCGAGCGGGATACGTCGTCGGAGGCGCATTTTCTGGCCGCCAGCACTCCAGGTGCCCGCGGCCGTTCGCTGGCAATCACCTCTCCGCAGCCCTCCGCCCTCCGCGGCCCTTACCTCTCACCAACGTCACCAAAAACGACGAAGCGAGCGGAGCATGGCGCTCCGCTCGCTTCCTGGGCCTGCGACGGCGTGGTTCAGGCGAACAACGGCAGCGGCTCTTCGGCGAGCAGCGGGAACGCCTTCTCGAGCTCGGGGTCGATGCCGGCCAATTTGCGCAGCGCCGCCTGAATTTGTGTCGGCGTGAGCTTGGTGCCGGAGGTCCCAGCTTTGAGTGAACTCGGGTCGAGCGACAGCCCTTCTTGTTTGGCGTTGGTCGCGCCGATCACGCGGTTGCCTTCCACCTTTGGGCCAACGACGAGGGTGCTCGTAACTGGCCAATGGTCCTTGCCAGCGCCGTCCCCTTCGCCGTTGTAGTGCGGAGTGCGGCCGAAATCCGACCCGACCACGACGTAAACCTTGTCCGTCAATCCCAGTCGGTCGATCTCGTAGTGCTAGCCACCTAAGCCCGTGAGCAGCTGGATGAGGTTGCGACGTTGATCATTGTCGTGATTGCCGTGTGTGTCGAAGCCCCCTATCGACAGGTTGCACGCCACCGATAGACCGGCGCGGAACGATTCGAGCGCGAGTTGCCCCGAACGCACCAGGTTCTCGGCGCCGCCCAGATTGCCTGGTAGGTCGATCAAGGTCGGAACTTGGAGCGCGGCGAGCTCCTGATCGGTGACGCGTGCTTCTTTGAGCCCGAGCAACGCGTTGGAGAGCTTCGGTAGACGCTGGGTAGCCAGCATTTCATCGATGCGCTCGTTCTGCGCGTCGCGGATCCGCTTGTACACGTCCGAGCGGTGGAAATAGCGTGGATCCTCGTCATTGGGATTGAGCACGTTCGGTGAGGCGAGATCGCGCAAAATCCCGGTCGACTGGATGCGTGAGAGTGGCGCGACGTCGTACGTCTTGTCGTAGCCGCCAAAGCTGATGAACGGCAACGGTTCGGCCACGCCGTACGTACCCGCCAACAGCGCGCCGAGCGCGGGTAACCCATCCTGCAGGGAGCCGGACGTGAACGCCATTTGCCCCGCGTCGTGATTGTTCGTCGAGGTGTCGACTCCGTTGAGCACGGTGAGACGGCTCCCGAACTTGCCCAAGAAGCGCTCCGGGTTGAGGTATGGGAGCGCTTCGCCTTCGAGCAGCTCCAAGCCGAATTCGTCGGGGGTTGCGTCGATGGGCGCGAAGCTGATGTTACCCACCTTACCGATCTCCGTGTAGAGCCGGTTTTGCTCGACCTCGAGAGTTGGGTCGAACAGGAAGCGCGGATCCCACCCACCGCTGGCGGTGATGAAAATCCAATACGGACCCGGGTAGCCGTTACTTTGCGCCGCTGTCGGGCGGGACAACCAAGGCACTGCGGCCGAGGCGCCCAGAACTGCACTCATCTTCATCCAATTGCGTCGTTTCATTGGGGCCTCCTATCAATCGTAAAGGAATCGGAAATCACTCAGTAGGTATGTCGTGACTGCCATCCAGCTGCGAACGGTGTACGTTTCGTCGAGTTCGAAACGCTCTGCTTCGGGCAAGTCTTCGTCGGCTCCCGGGGCGCGCCGATAGCGGCATTCCCACGGCAAGTATCGGTCACCGTCCTCGAACGCGAGTTCGTTCCTGCCGACCTTCCAGGTCGACACGAACAGGTCGTAGGCGCGCGCGAACTCGGTGCTGTCTACGGCCGGGGCTTCGCCGAAGAAGCGTTCGTAGAGAGCGGCCAGGTTCTTTTCGATCGCGGCCCTGCCCTTCTCGTCGACCTCCCCCAATGCGTTCTCGGGGATGGTGTCGATGGTGACGTCCTTGAACAACAGGCGCTTGTCCGGCGTCTTGGCGAACTCCATCGGGACGACGGCGCACGACACCTCGTTCGCCATGCGCCACATCACGGCGCTCATGATTCCGTTCGGTGTCTGCAACCGTTCGGTGACGCTTTGCGAGTCGATACCTCCGTACAAGATGTTGAGGGTATCGGTGAGCATGCTCCGGTCGCCGTCCAGCCACGCGTAACCGGTGGTAGCGACGAGTTTACGATGAAGGAGTTCGGGGCTGAGCAGTCGTCCCGTGCCCAAGTCCCACAACTGCGCCAACCGTGCTTCGGAGGTAGCCGAGGTCTCGGCGGCGCGGAAATACGGGCTCAATGCCAGTGCCGAGATCACGGTCTTCAGGTTGTATTTGCTGTCGACGAAATCCTTGGCGATGGCACGGATCGTTTGATCTTGGTCGGCCCACGCCACATAGGCGGCGCCCGACGGATCCGCGGGGAAGTCTTCCGGCTTTTGACCAATCAGGCGCTCGTACATGTTGCGCACGACCGCGAGCGGAAAGCGCTCGTCCGCGGCAATGTGTTGACCGAGCCAGCGCAGAGCGTTCGGATAGTCCGAGACCTGCATCTGCTGATCGGCGAAGCCCGGCAGGAACATCTCCGTCGGCCACTCGCGGTCGGGTCGGTAACGCTCGTAGTCGTAGTCGTCGAACTTCTGGAACGCACCAGCGATGGGGTCGATGGTGACGTGACACATCTTGCAGGACGCCTCTTCGCGCGTGGGGTTAGCTAGATTGACCGCTTTGGTCGGATCAATCGGTCGGTCGGCGACCTTGAGTATGTCGGTCGCCAGCAGCTCCCGGAGCACGGTCGAGGCGCGATGCCGGTTGAGGTTCGTCGGGGAGGTCGGGTACCGGTTGAGGAAGATGGGAGACGTGAGGATGCCGGCGTGAGGCAGAGCCACCATGCCGTCGTCGGTGTTGACGAAGATCTTGCCCGCCACCCAAGCCTTCTCGTTGTATTCGGTGCCGGTGAAGCCGACGTCGTTGTTGTTGTAGATGGGCGCTGTGTACGAGTTCAGCACCGTGTAGTCGGCCGTTACGATCTCCGTGAAGGGCCGTTCATTTTTGACGATGTACGCAATCAGCTGCAACGGCTCGCGCGCAATCGACCGGCGCGCGGCCTCTCGGTTTGCGTCGTCCATCGCCTCGTAATACGTCTCGAGGGCAGGAAACTGCTCACCGTTGAGCACGCCATTGGAGTTGCGGAGGTACGCGTCGGTCAACCACTGGTCGTTGAACATCTCGACGATGCGGTCGTAGAACGCGTCTTCCTTCATCAGGTTGGCAAGCAAACCTGGCAGCGCCGCTTCTCCGTCAGCCGACAGCGTATCGCGTTCTGCACTGCTCGGTAACCGTCCGGCGAGGTTGAGCGTGAGCTTGCGCCACGTCATCTCGGGGCTCAGCATCGTGACGTCGTCGAACGTGGGCACCGCGACCGAGTCCTCGCAGCTGTCGCCCGCAATTCCCCGTTCGACCAACTCCTCGAGCAGCGCGAACTCCTCGGAGCCTTCCTCGATGACCGTTCCGCCGCCATGCTCCAGATTACCCGTCGCCTTGCTCAACAGCACGCTCACGCCGTCGAAAGAAGTCTTTGACAACTCCTCGAGTTCGGCGAGGTTCGCCTCCAAGAAGCCGGGATAGGCCGCCGGCTTGATGGTGAATTTCGCGCTCTGCGCCTCTGCAATCCCGCCCGGCCCGTGACAGGCCAAACACTTCGACTCCACGACTCCTTTCCAGGCTCGAGTCGCGAGGAAGTCGCGATTGCTGAAGCAACCGTCTCCCGCGGCAACTTCACCCGGGTCGACCACGCCGCCGTCACCCCC
>CBINDO010000316.1:0-9563 GCA_966249405.1 uncultured bacterium
TGCCCCATGTAGCCTCGACTCGAACTTCGGCACGAGGCTGTTGTCGATTTCGAAGCGGACGCCGTGCCCCAGGAGCTCATTGACGGCCTTCAGCGCGACCGCGATGCGCTTGTCCTCCATGTCGATGGTGGCAGGAGGTTTACCCGCCTCCGGGCCATCCATTACCGTCACTTCAACCGTGGTGTTGACGACCACTCGGGCCGGCGGGGAGGCACTGCCGCCGCAAGCCCAAGCTCCGAACAGGCCGATCCAGCACAGGTTGCGCCAATTCAGTCGCGTGCCGCGGCGGCGCGCCTTCTTTCGTGTGCTCTGATTCGTCATCTGCCCAAACTCCACTGCGTCTCTCCGGTCGAGAGCGATAATGCGCTCAGCCGTCCGTCGAACGATACCAACACCACTCCGTTCAACGTCACCCCGACGTCTAGAGCCGAGTCACGCCGCACCGACGTCCGGTCCGTCACCGCGGCTTCCCACAAACGTCCTCCGTTGGAGAGGTTGAACGCCGCCAGGCGCAACACTTCGTTTTGTGTATCCCAATACGGCACCACGACGCTCTCTCGTCGCACGGCCGCCAACGGCGGCTCGGGTAGCTGGGCTGCGGTGTGAACGCTGACGTTCTGCTGCCAAACCCATCGCTTGTTGGCCACGACGGTGACGGCTGGCGCTCCGTCCGCCCTCGAGGTGCCCAAAATCACCCGCGCATTGCCTTGCTTGGGCAACAAGGCCCTCAGCACCGAGAAGTCCTTGGGTGGCTTGGGCAGGCCGCTCAATGCTGCGGGCTCGAGGTAAGTGAAGTTCGGTCCCGCATCACTCGACGAATACGGCGTCTCACAAGGGCCTCGCTTGACTTGGAAAGGACGACCCGATTCCCAATCGAGCACGTTGGTAGGCGGCTTTTCGGTAGCGACGCCGATATACGCGGCCGTGGCACAGAGTCGGCCACGCGGAGAGGGCGCTGGCCCCGTCCAAACGACTCTCCCCGTGTCTACGTCGAGGCGAGCCACGACCTCGGCCGTGCGCGCGACGACGCTGCCACCGTGATTGGCCCACTCGACGTTGGATGGACGAGAGCCCCGAGGGGTGGACCAGCGCCACACCAGCGTACCCGTGTCGCTGCTCCAAGCCGTCAGCCATGGCTGTTCACCCTCGCCTTTGAATCGGGCCAAGGCAACGACCAGCTGCTGCTCACCTTTGCCAGCAACCAACAACAACTTGCCTCCGACCGCGGCGGGCTGCAAGGTTTGCGCCGCCGCCGGTTCTGATGGCTCGTTTGGCGGCTGACCAACATGCGGAGTCTGGTTCGGGACCTCGGGGGGCGGCGCTGCAGGCACGACCCAATGGCGCTGCAGTTGCCACGCCGCCATGCCAACACCGATGCACAACGCGATCAGCGTCTCTACCTTGAGCCAGCCCTTTACCCAGTCGGGCAAGCCACCAGCATGTCGCACCGGGTGTCGATTGGGAGGCACGGGCCGTTGGGGCAAGTTGACGGTGACTCGACAGTACTTGCAGACGATCGTACCGCCGCTGCCTTTCGGCAACGGCGCGCCGCAACGCGGACATTCGAGGGGCTCTGGCGATGCCATGACGCGAGAACTCAGGGTTGCTTTCTCGACTCACCAGGCGTCGTCTTGGACTCGTCGCCGCGCGAACGTAAGCGCACCTGTGCACGCAGGCTCCGCTCCGTTCCGCCCGGCTCATCGTCGATGGCTACCTCCGTGCGAAGGCCCACGAGCGACTCCAGAACCCGTTCGACGAGACCGGACGATACCGGTACTCGAGGCCACTTCGGGAAGTGAGGAGAGCCGCGCTCCGGATCCTCGACGCCGGCCTTCGTCATCACGTAAGCCTTACCGTCTGCGGTTACCGGCACTGCGCCGAGCCAGCGCAACGCCTGGGCACGGTAATTTTCCGGCTCGAGGGTCCCGGGTTCGCCGCCAAAAGCCCCGCGCAGCAACAGCTCCGCCCAAGGATCGCTAACCGCCGCGTTGCGAACCTCCTTTTCGAACAACCACGCGGCGACGGTCCTAAAAGCGCTTTGGGCGACGAGCGAACCCGCCTCGGAGCGTGGCGACGCGTCGATGACGAGCTGACCTCCGCGCCCGCTTGCAGTCGGCGTCGCACCCTTGGACTCGGCCTCCAGATCGTCGAGCAGCCGCTCCAACACCGTGGGTTGCAACGCTACGAGCAACCGACGTTTGGTGAGTGCATAATATACGTTCACGTCCTCGACCGACACACGCATCACCGTGGTCCCGCCACGTTTGCCGTGTTCACCCCACTTCATGTTGTCGGGTGCTGCGCCGGTCGCCATCTCGCGCACGAGCGTGAGAAACAAGGAAGCGCCAGCTGCGCTCTTGATGTCGAGCGCGAGGTAGAACGGCAACTTGGCGAAGTCTTCCTCCTCGAGGTCGTCGTCGCGTAGCGGCGCGTTCGGAGGTTCCGGTAAGCGACCGTGCTGGAGCGCGAACTCGGCCACCGCAGGATCGTCCACCAAACCCAGCTCGACCCAGTCGCCGAGCCAATCCAACTTGAATTTGTCACCGAGGAACGACCGCCCGTTACCGTTCAGGAGTTCGCGCAGTGGCGACCCGGCGCCGATCGCCAAGATCCCAGCGATGGCGGGCTGCGAGGGAACGCGTGTGGTGAGCCCTCCACCGCTCCAACGTAACACGTCGTCGTAGTCTCCACGGTTGACGACCGGCAAGACACGCAAATGGGCGTCGAGTTGTCCGTCCTTCAACTTCACTCGCAGCGCGATGGGGTCGATGCGCTCGCCCCACTGCCACTGGTAGGCTTGCGCAAACTGTTCGTAGGCGGCCTTCTCCTCTTTGGAGATGCGCTTGGGCACGGGCAAGTCGATGATCGAGGTGAGACGAGCGGGGCTGCCCCAGGCCGAGCTCACGCCGTTGATGCGGTCGTAGTTGATCGGCTCTCCGCTCGCGTGTTTGCTCCGCCGCGCGCCGAACCACGGTTTCGCCGTGAGTTCCTTCGAGTCGGCGGGGAGGCGACCGTAGAGCTCAGCAAAGACGAGGCTACCAGAGCTCAGGGCCGCCAGCTCCGACTTGGCCACCTGACGTCGCGAATCCAAGATGCGCTGAGCTGGGCTCACCACCTCGGCCACGAAGCGATCGCCGAAGTACACGAGCACGTCTTCGGGGACGTTGGCATCGCGCTTGAGCATGTATTGGAAGTCGAGCTCACGCGCCATGGCGGGGTGTTGCCCGAGCCACGTATCCAAGATCCGTTGGACGGCCTTCCTGCTGTTCGAGATCAACACGAAGACCTTGCCGTCCTCGCGTTTCCACGAGGCGAGCTCTTGCCGGACGCTGCCGTCTTCCGAACGATGACTCGAAACGGTGATACCGGCATGCGTCCACGTCGCCTCCGTGAGCGGCCTCTGCTGGCTGAGTTGAGCGCGCTTGACGGCGAGGACGTTGAGCAACGTCTCGGAGGCTGGCACGTCGAGGATCAGGCTCAAGTCCGAACCCTGTCGCAACATCGGATCGCTACCCGTGAGCACCAACGAGTTCACGAGCTGGGGTCCGAGCACGCGCGACAGCTCGTCCGCTGGCAATCCCAACTCGAGCCGGTATCGGTCGGCGAGATCGAGCTGTTGACGGTGTCGTTCCAGCACCCGGACGGAAGGAGTGACGATGTCGTCGACGCGGTCGACCAACGTCTGGAATGCTGCGAAGGAGCGCGCTCGCGCGTAATAGAACTCCGCCGGCACCAGCGCGGCGAGCGGCTCCGCCGGCGTTACCCCTGAAACCGCACCCAGCATCCGAGCCCACTCGTGGCGCACGAGCTCGGGGCCCTTGAGCGAGCTCAACTCGACGGTCGCCTTGGCCGGCGCGAGCTGCGCTCGTAAACCTTGTTCAGTGACGAGGGCGGCTTCTACCGAGTCGTAACCGGTCGTGAAACGCATGAGGTTTGCCCACTCGCGGGTCGCTCGCTCCTTCTCCCACGCGTCGTTGGAGCGAGCTCGAAGCTGGTTTCCGAAGAACCAACTCGCTGGTGAGTCACCCGCAGCGTCACCCAACGCATCGAGGTAAGCCGCGAGCACCTTCGGTTGTGGGCTCGACTTGGCCGGCAGCGCGGCGTTCACCCGAAAATGGTATCCCGGCTCGAGCCGATACGCGGACAGGTCGTCGCGGTCTTCACCCGTGAATCGGAATCCGGCCGCGGTGTACACGTCGACGTCGATCGTGGCGGGCGCGCTGGCTGGAGCGCCGTTTTTGGGTGAATGGGTCGACTGCGGGCGCCGCACCCAAATTTGAAACATCGCGCGCGTGCTCGGGGGGATGAGGGCGGACGTCTCGCTCGAAGCGAGCAACGCTGGTGACTGCGATGTCGCGCCGACCACACGGGCCGAGAGTCCGTGGTCTACCGAACGAACCAGCTCCGGAGGCAAGCCATCGATCGGTACCTCCACGAGCAACGTTTGATGCTCTTCGCTTTGGTCGGCCGCCACCACCGTGCCTTGGACAGTCTTGTCGAACTCGATCGGAGGCAACTCTCCCGAAGCCAGCTGCGGGAGCGGCTTCGGCGCCAACGGGGTGCTGTCGACCGGGACGGTTGCCGGCGGGCTGGGAACCGACGTCGAAGCGACCTTCGGACTCTCGGCAGCCGGCGTTGGACCACAAGCGAGCTCGAGTGCGAAGAGCCCCACCCAACCCCAACGCAAACTCTTCGAACCACGACGAATCTTCATGCCGGCACCCTACCAGTCCAGGCGCGATTGCAACAGTTCCTGCGCCAGCACACCTACGTCGAAATGCTGCCGCGCCGTGACTTACATTTTCTCACCAGACGCCCGAGCCGTGGGGTTGCGTGTTGTCTTGCACATTCTTTCGTGACACAGCGCAGGCGTGTCCCAAACCATTCGAGGCGAGGTCCAGCGGGTGACCTTCGAGAATGAGGAAACTCACTTTCGCGTCTTGAAGGTCGACGTCCCCGGCAAAGGGGTGATCGCCGCGGTCGGCAAGTTTCCGTTCGTGGGTCCCGGTTCTCACGTGCGACTCACGGGTGACTACGGCACGGACGCCAAACACGGCGCGCAGTTCCGGGTCACGTCGCTGGTCGTGATCGAGCCCGATACGGTCGCGGGCATCGAGCGTTATCTTGCCTCCGGCATCATTCCTGGCATCGGCCCTGGTTTTGCCAAACGCATCGTCGAACGCTTTGGCGCCGACACCCTGAGCGTGCTCGACTCGGATCCATCACGACTGACCGAGGTGCCGGGTCTGGGATCTTCGCGTTGCCAAGAGATCGCCACGCGCTGGAGTGAACAGCGCGCCACTAGCACGCTGAGCATCGTCCTGCAGACCCACGGGGTGGGCATCCACTTGGTGCGCCGCATCGTCGAGAAGTACGGCGATCGTGCGACCGAAATCGTTCAAACCCAACCTTACCGTTTGGCGATGGACGTGCGCGGCATCGGCTTCAAGACCGCAGACCAACTCGCCGCTGGGCTCGGCCTCGGCAAGGAGCACCCGGACCGCTTGCGCGCGGGCGTCTTGCATTGTCTCTACCAGATCTGCGACGCGGGTCACCTCTACGTACCGCGCGGCTCGCTCGCCGAAGCCAGCAGCCAAATGTTGCAGGCGGGGCTCCCGCACGTCGAGGCGGCGGTCGACGCGTTGTGGGCTTCCGGTCGCCTGATCATCGAACAGGACCGCGTTTACCTGCCACAGCTCCGCGCCGCGGAAGAATACGTCGCGAAAGTCTTGGCTAGGCTCACCAACGCGGAGTGTTCGCCCCTCGCACACGTGGAGAAGGCGATCGAGAGCTTCGAGCGAGAGCGGGACCTACAGCTCGCCGAAGCTCAACGCGAGGCCGTGCTGGCCGCGGTGTCCCACCAATTGCTGGTCATCACCGGCGGTCCCGGCGTGGGCAAAACCACGATCGTGCGCGCGATACTGAGCGTGTTTCAGTACGCCAAACACAGCGTTGCATTGGCGGCTCCCACGGGTCGCGCCGCCAAACGGCTCACCGAATCGACGGGTACGCGCGCGGTCACGATCCACCGTCTGCTCGAATACGAACCACGGTTGAGCCAGTTCCAGCGCTGCGAGGAGAGCCCGCTCGACGTCGACGTCGTAATCGTCGACGAGGTGTCCATGATCGACATCCAGCTGTGCCAGGCGCTGCTCGCTGCACTGCATCCGCGCACGCGCCTGGTGCTCGTGGGCGACGCCGATCAGCTCCCCTCGGTAGGACCGGGTGCTCTATTGCGCGACGTCATCGAGAGTCGAGCAGTGCGCGTGGTGCGCCTGAACGCGATCTTTCGTCAGTCTTCCACGAGCCACATCGTGCAGAACGCGCACCGCATCTTGGTAGGGCAACGCCCAGTAAGCTGCGAGCGCGGCGCCGAGTTCGCGGACTTCTTCATCGTCGAACGCAAAGACGGCGTCAAAGCGGCGGAGACGATCCGCGACCTGTTCGTGCAACGCATTCCGAGCAGCTTCGGCTTGGACGCCAAAAAGGACATCCAGGTGTTGTGTCCGATGCACCGTGGGCCAACCGGGACCACCCATCTCAACGGTTTGCTCCAGGGCGCCATCAACGCTCACGGCGCGGCCCTCGAACGCAAGGGCTTCTCGTTTCGAGTCGGCGATCGCGTGATGCAGTTGAAGAACGACTACGATCGCGACGTGTACAACGGCGACGTCGGCTTCATCGTCGACGTGGACCCCACTCACGTCACGCTCGGCGTCTCCTTCGACGGCCGAACGTTGACCTACTCCGACGCCGAACTCGACGCGCTGACGTTGGCGTACGCCACCAGCGTGCACAAGAGCCAAGGGTCGGAGTACCCCGCGGTCATCGTCCCACTGTTGACGGCTCACTTCGTCATGCTGTCGCGCAACCTGCTCTACACCGCCGTCACTCGTGCGCGTAAGGTGTGCGTGTTGGTGGCCGACCCCAAAGCCATAGACCTAGCGCTGAGCGAACTGAAACGCGAGCAACGTGCGACGACGTTGGTCGACCGTCTGCGCGCTGCCACTCGACCTCCGGCCTGAGCGGCCGCCGTCGGACGGCAGAGCACGGCCGCAGCGAAAGACCCCTTGCTCGCTAGGAAGACCGAGCGAGCAAGGGCGAAGCGACGCGATCAGTTGATCGTGAAGCTCTTGGACACGGTCATCGGACTCCCGTCGAAGGCCGGAACCTTTGCGGCGCGGAACGTACGAGCCACGCAGCTGCCGACGGGTGTCCCACCGAACGGACCAGACACGATCAGCGCGCTCGTCACGTTGCCACTCGGCGCGAACGTGACTTGGACCTTGCCAGTGCCGTTTGGACCGGCCGGAGCACGACAGCCAGCTGCACCGGCTGCGGCGCTGGCGAGCGCGGCTTTCGCGGCGGCCACGTTGAAGGCGGGACCTGCGGGCTTGGCGGCGGGCGCGGGCGCAGGGTTTGGAGCGGGTTTGTCGCCGCCCTTGCCCGGGTCGGCAGCAGGTTTGTCCACCGGCTTGTCACCGCTTGGCTTGGCGCCGCCACCACCGCCAGCGATGGGCTTGGCCGCACCGCCGCCTGCGGGCGGTGGACTCGCGGTGTTCGAGGCGACGACAGGCGCCGCGCTGGCAGAGGCAGCCGGAGCTTCCGTGGTGGCAGGTGCGGTGTTGACGGAGTCCGCAGTGTTACCTTGCCGTGTGCCGGCGACCGCGTCCGTGCTGTCGTTGCCCGCAACGACCGCGGGTTGCTCTTTGCCTTGTTGACCGAGGACGTACGCCCCACCCATACCAGCGACCGCCAGCAAGCCGCCGATGATCAGGCCCATCGACGACTTCTTCTTCTGCGGTGCGGCGAGCGGAGACGCGGCCACGGGCGCGTCGATGCGCGGCGCGGGTGGCGGCACCTCGATGTCGATCAACGGCATCGCGTTGTCATCGAAACGGCTCGGCCCGCCCAAGGTGAGGATGTCTTCGTTGACCCGAGCGTCACTCACCGCCGTGGCGCGCACCGAGGAACGTTTGGGCTCGACGACGGCTGCAGCCTTGAGGGCGTCCAAAGAGAACATCACCGAGTTCTCGCTGGAGGCCGCGCTGGCGCTCGCACTGGCGGCGGGTGCCGGAGCAGGTGCCGGTGAACCGAACAACCCGCCAACCGCGGCGGCAGCCGCACCCGGTGGACGACTCGCCTTCTTCGTCGAGTTCGAACCCGAGCCGGACAACGCGAAGGAGAACGCCTTCGAGGTGTCGTCGGAACGCGTGGCCTTGGGTTTGGGCGAAGGCACACTCGGCCGCTCTTGGGGTGCTTCGGCAACGGGCGGTGGCGCCGGCGAGGCGACTGGCGACGACGCAACTTTGGGCGACGCAGCGGTAAAGGGCGAGGCAGCGGCCAAGGGCGAGGCAGCGGCCAAGGGCGAAGAAGCGACTTTGGGCGCTGGTGCTGCCAACGGCGACGACCCGACCTTGGGCGCCGACGCAACTTCACGCGCAGGCGCAGCCACGGCCGCGGGGGTCTCCACCGCGGGAGCTTTGGCGCCGAGCCCACGGATCGCGGGAGCCAACGTCGACTCCATGATCGGCAACCACTCTTCCATGCCCTCGCGCCAGACGTAGGCGTCTTCCGTGACGCGGCCGTCGCGCCACCCAGCCAACAACTCGGCCTCCGTCATGTCGAGCTGGTCTTCGTCGCTCAAGTTAACGGTCCAGACTGGCTCACCACTCGACGACAACGCCGGCGACAACATCACGCGGGTCGCCTCGTCGTCATCCTCGTCGGCGAACGACGTGGTGCCATCGACGATGATCTGAGCGGAGCACTTCTTGCACCGCACCTTCGCTTTGCGTCCGCGGACCTTGTCGTCCGGGAGGTTGTACTGAGCGCCGCAGGACTGGCAGGAGACTTTCATGAATCGACCTTTGGGGTAACTAACCAAGCCGTTGTTTATCCCACAATACGGGGTAAATCTTCGCGCGGTTTATAGCGGTGAAGTCGCGCCCATCCAAGGGGCCAATGAAGCTGCTCCAGTTTCGTCGGGACGCGGTCGTCGTGAGCTACGAACTTTTGCGGATCAGCGGTTCGGCGGACCCGGAAGCTTAGCTCCATCGATGCCGCAAAACACCGAAGCGTCGGTGTACCGTGTCCCACATTGCGGGCAAACGCGCCCCTCGCCGCTCGCGGAATCCATGCTCGACCGCGGCTTGGGCGGCGGGTTACTGCGGCTCTGGGGCAACACTGCCGGCGGGACCACCGTGAGCGCCAACTGTCCTGACGCAACCGCTGCCGTGGCAACTGGCGGCGGCGGGTCCGAGACACCGGCGACCGCGGACTGCAACGTCACCGTGTGCGGAGCTGGCGGCGGCAATGTCGGCCGGCTGCCCGCGCGAAGCAAACGCAAGCCGAGCGTCCCCAGACCCAAGATCACGAGCCCGGCCAAGCCGGTGAACCACCACTTACGAGGGGTGGCGCTGTCGGTAGCCGCCGCAGGTGTAGTCGCGACGATCTCCGGTGTCGTCGGGCCTACGCCTTCGCCGCTCAACGGGGCGTCGCTCGGTCCCTGTAGGAACGCGGCCAGCCCCTCCCGGGTGATGACCGGAACCTCACTCACCTCA
>CBINDO010000317.1:0-9522 GCA_966249405.1 uncultured bacterium
TTCCCGCGTTTTATTTTTCGGGGACGCTTCGGTTGGGTGGCCAATGTGTCTGCGGCCTTTGCGTCGGGGCCACCACGCCACGAATTAGGCGCCGAACCATACCGTATACAGCCAAACCAACGGACCCACGACGAGCAGCGCATCGACCCGATCCAACATTCCGCCGTGGCCGGGGAGCAGCTGCCCCGAGTCTTTCACCGCCGTCGAGCGCTTGAGCAGAGATTCGGCGAGATCACCGAGCTGCCCCATGACGCCGCAGACGAAGCCCAAAACCAAGCCGTCGGTGAGCGGGATCGAGTGCAAGTAGATGAAGTGCGCGAGGCACGCGGCGAGCAACCCGCCGCCGATGGCACCGAAAAAACCCTCCCACGTCTTGTTGGGGCTGACGCTGGGGTAGAGCTTGTGTTTGCCCAAATAACGACCTGCGAAGTAGCCGCCGGTGTCTGCGAGCCACGCAAACATCAACGTCATCATCACGTAGCCGGGGCCGTCACTCCCCTGGTCTCGTCGCAGAACGGCGATCGCCAGGAGCAACGCGACGTAAGGGGGAACGGCGATTCCAGCAAGCAATCGCAGCGCCGCAGTTGGGATCTCTCCGAGCCGCCACAACGGCGTGAGCAATCCCACGACGATTGAGCCCATCATCAACGTGAGCAAAACGCGGGCATCGTCCCCGAAGTAATAGACGCCAGCGGCGAGCCCGACACTCTGAGCGGCGCCGACGGCGCGAGCAACCTTGTCGCCCGGGTGCGTCATTCCGAACGCCTCCCAACCCGCTGCAGCCACGCCGACCAGCGTCACGGCGAGCCAGCACCAGTCGGGACCTCGGTACATGATGTACGTCAGGATTGGGATCGCGATACCCGCGGTGGCGAGGCGGCTCTTGAGGTTGCTTTTGCCCACTCGCCGACTGGCTTAACAGGCAACTCCCCTCGCTTTCAATTCAAAGCGCGCGGAACCTTTCGAGCCGAGGCTTCAACGGCCAAGCGACCCACAGCCTGGGTCGCACTCGACGCGGGCGACCCGCACGGTTCGCTTGCCGTTGCCAATGCCCTTCGGTAGAGGTCGCCGCGTGTTCAAGGGCTACCTCCACACACGAGCCGCGGTGGTGGCGGCGGGCTGTGCGTTGGCGCTCGGCCAGCGCTGTGTCTTACCGCGACCGCCCGAACGGGAGCTGCACCAGGTCGCAGAGTACCTCGGCGCCGCGGCCACCGACGCGGAATCGCTCGTCGTGGAGCCGAGCACCATCCAGTGGGAGGCTTCGGGAGGCGTCGCTTCGGACGTCCTCTTCGGACGGCGTGTGCTGTTTTTGGGGGCTACCGGTGTGGAAGCGCCGCACGACGTCTACCGTGCACGCGTCCGCGTCGCTCCGGATGGAGCTTTGCTCGAGGTCAACCAGTGGCGAAATTTGACCCAGACGGCGCTCGGTGACGAACTCGAGCTGGCCGTGCACGAGCAGCGTGCAGTGTTCGGTTCGCACGCCTACGGCGAACTCCAGGGGTTGTCCGCGCTGAGGCTGGACGGAGCGACGGACCTGACCCGCGGGAACCTCCTCAATCGGCTCCTGCTTCGGATCCGGGCTTTTCAAGAAACCGGGGCTTTTCGCGGCGTCGGTCGTGCCCATCTGGGGCTCAACCCCAGTGGTCCCCTCTTGGTTAACATCGAAGGACCGAGACTTGCCATTCGACCGGAGCGGTCCGAGCTCCAGGCAGTCGTCGATCTCGAGCGGCACTCCGTGCGGCAGAACGAAGACATCGTAGTGAGTCTCGCCCAACAGCACTACGGGGGCGATTACTGGCTGCACACCTTGGTCGACGTGACGCGCGACGCCGTGGGGCCCGGTCCTTTGGCGTGGTTGGAAACGCACTTCTTCCAGTGGCACGATTGGTGGCGTCAGCGTCGCTACGCCACGCAGGTGAGCGGTGCGGAGCTCGCGCCCAAGCCCGCCGTCACGACGACCTCGCCGGAGGTGTGGCCGCCGCCAAGCGTCTCACCGATGCTGACGCTCGCCGAGCCGGGCGAAGGCCAATGGCAAGCGGCCGGGTTCGAGATTGGAGGCGGAGAGACGCTCACTGCAGGTCCGGAGGCCCCGGTCTTTGCGCAGACCTGGCTGCGGCCAGATCCGAAACGGCCGTACGCGCGACTGCATCTCGTCGCCATGGACATGCGGCGATTGTCCCTCGGGATGGAGGCGGGTTTCGAGGAGCCCCGGCCGAAAACGGGACCGCCTGGCCGTGGCTCGTTGACGGACGACCCGCAGATACGGAAGCGCGTGGTGGCTACCTTCAACGGGGCCTTCAAGAGCATTCACGGCGATTACGGCATGATGGTCGATGGTCGCGTCCTGGTACCGCCCAAGCCCAACGCGGCGAGTGTGGTGGTGCGCAAAGACGGTTGGGTGGGGCTCGGCACTTGGCCAGACACGTTGGACATCCCAGCCGACCTACGCTTCTTCCGGCAAAACCTCGATCCGCTCGTTGCCGATGGGCAGATCAACCCGACCGGGCGGCGCGAATGGGGCCTCAAGCTCGCGTCGGGGAGCGTCGTCACGGAACGTTCGGCGCTGTGCCGGACGCAAGCGGGTCAGTTGTACTACGCGTGGGGGAGCGAGTTGACGGGCGAGACGTTGGGTAACGCTCTGGCGCACGTGGGCTGCGTCTACGCGATTCACCTGGACATGAACCCAGGTCATGCTGGCTTGGTATTCACTCGCATCACCGATGACGCACCCGAGGAGGTGCGAGGTCAGGTGGCCACGAGCGAAATGTCCATTCACCCACGAGAACACGCGGTGTGGTCGGACAAGGACTTCTTCTACGTCGTGCGAACGTTCGCCGAGGAGCTCGGTGAACATGGTCGGGACGTGAGTTGGAGCCCCAGTCCAGGCCCGCAACCCCCACCGAGTACGTGGCCAGCGTTGTGGACCGGCTCGGTTCAGCTCGGCAGCCTCGCCGTCCAATTGCTGCGCGTGGAGCCGGGCAGGACTCGTTATTCGCTCACGGCGAGTTCACTCGAGCCGATGGTGGTTGGTCAGGCCGCGCCCCGACGGGAACTCGCTCCCGAGGAATTGGCTAGCGCAGTGCTTGCACTGAGTTTCGGGCACACGACTTCGCGCACGCGATATGGGATGGTCTTCGGTAACCGCGTCACGCTCCCGCTACAGTCGCGTTACGGAAACTTGGTCGTGCGCGGCGACGGAAACCTCGAGGTGGTCGGCGCGCGAGACGACGTCCAGGTCGGCCCCAAGGACGTGGTCGTTCAGTTGCCGGAGTTAGTCAGCAACGGAGCCGTCACCGCGCAAGCCAGCCTGCGTGGCGGCCGCCGTGTGCGCGGTGGTGTTTGCGTCGTCGACGGGCGCTTGTGGATCGCGACGGTCGACCACGACAGCAGTGACGCCGTCGCGGTAACACTGCGAAATCTCGGGTGTAGTACCGTGCTCGAACTGGACCGTGGCTCCAAACACACCGTCGAGGTCCAGCGCCAAGACTTGGCGGGCCTCAGCGACCCCGAGCGCGAAACCGGATACCTGTGGGCGTTGTCGACCGCGATGCGCCCGCGAACTTACGAATTCTAACGGAAACCGGATCAGCAGCGACTCGTAGCTGCCGCAGCTGCGTGGCGGCGTCAGCCGTTTGGGTCGAGCTCACGCCGCGGAAGGGTTTGTCGCCGGCTCGTGCCGACGTACGCGATTCCGCCCACGCCGTCTCGTGAGCCCGCGGCGACAAGTGCAGGCGAGGACAAAGCCTGACCGGCCCCCTTGTTAGATCGACGAGGAAAGATTAAAGCCACCGGCACAATTTGCGGAAGGACGCACCAATGGCTGACGATTTGCACCGAGACCTCATGTCCCTGAAAATTGATCGCGAGGCCCCGGCGCCGAGGTCCGGAGGCAAGTGGATCGTGTGGTTGTTGGTGGCTGCTGGCGTGGTTGGCGCCGTGACGTTGGCCAAGCCGACGTTGGAGGCGACGGTCTTCAAGACCCAGGTGAGCGTCACGGAGATCAGCCGTGTCTCACCGGCGCAAGCGTCGATCGATCTCACCGCATCCGGCTACGTTCAGGCCGACGTTTCGTCGCGGGTCGCGCCGAAGGTACCGGGGCGCGTCGCGAACGTGCTCGTCAAGCAAGGCGAACGCGTGGAAGTCGGTCAGGTGTTGCTCGAGTTGGACCCCGCCGACGAAAAGGCAAACATCCAAACGGCGCAGAGCCAAGTGAGCGCCGCGCTGGCTCAAGCGCAGAGCGCGCGTGCGCGTGGCACCGTCGCCGAGGCCCAGCTCCAAGAAGCCGTGGTGCAGGCGACGCGTGAACGGCGCTTGGCGGACGAGCGTGTCGTCGGGTTCGCGGCCGCGGACGACTTGGAGGCTCGCGTATCCTCTTTGCGCCAGTCCGTGGACGCTGCCAAGGCGGAGGCCAAGGCGGCCGCTGCCCAAGCTCAGGCATTGCAGTCTCAGGTTAATGCACTCCAGACGTCGCTCGGCAACCTGACGTTGCGCGCGCCGATTTCCGGCACGGTCATCAATCGCCCCCCGCAGGTGGGTGAATACGTGGGACCGCAACCGCCCGGCGTGACGGTGGACATGGGCGGAATTCGAATCGCCGACTTCAGCACGATGCTCGTCGAGACGGACATTCCCGAAGGTCGCCTCGGCCAGGTCAAAGTCGGAGGTCCGGCAGAGATCGTCCTCGACGCGTATCCCGACCGTAGATACCGCGGCAAGGTCCGCGAGATCACGCCGCAGGTCGACCGCGCCAAGGCGACCGTGGTCGTCAAGGTGGCGTTCGCCGAGGACCCTGCCGGAGCGCTGCCGGACATGTCCGCGCGCGTCAGCTTCTTGGCGAAAGAGCTGGACCAGGAAGCGATGAAAATTCCGCCGAAGACCATCGTGCCGGGCACGGCCATCGTCGACCGCGGCGGTTCGAAAGTCGTATTCGTCGTCGAAGACGGGAAGGCGCGCATGCGGGCCGTTACCTTGGGGCCAGCCTTCGGCACCGGCTTCGAGCTCGCGTCCGGCCCCAACCCAGGAACCCAGATCGTAAACAACCCGCCGGCAACGCTTGCCGACGGTCAAAGCGTAAAGCTCGTCGATTGAGCGAACCACCCAGAAGGCTAATTCAGGAGCAAACATGAGCCAAGACAGCAAGGCACCGATGATCGAAGTGTCCAAAGCGACGAAGACCTACTACCGCGGTAAAGAGAAGGTAGAAGTGCTGAAGGGCTTGAGCCTGGATATCGCCGAAGGGTCGTTCGAGGCACTGATGGGACCTTCGGGGTCCGGCAAGAGTACTCTTCTCAACCTCATCGCCGGCCTAGATACCGCTACAGCGGGCGCAGTGCGCGTCGCGGGAGCCGATCTGGGCGCACTCAGCGAGGGTGAACGCGCGAAATGGCGTTCTCAGAACGTCGGTTTCGTGTTCCAGACGTTCAACCTCATCCCCGTGCTCACCGCCCTCGAGAACGTCGAGTTGCCGTTGTTGCTCACCAAGCTGTCGTCGGCCGAACGGAAGAAGCGCGCCGAGACCGCCCTCAAGGTGGTGGGCCTAGCTGAACGCATGAAGCATTACCCCCGCGAATTGTCCGGCGGCCAGGAACAACGGGTTACAATCGCGCGCGCCATCGTTACCGATCCGCGGCTCATCGTCGCCGACGAGCCGACCGGTGATTTGGACCGTGAAAACGCGCAGGAAATCCTCAACCTGCTGTGCAAGTTGAACGAAGAGTTCAACAAGACAATCATCATGGTGACTCACGATCCGGCGGCTGCGGAGCGCGCCAAGATCGTCCACCGCTTGGACAAGGGTGTACTCGCATGAACCTAGCTTCGATCGGGGTTCGGAGCGTGCTTCGTAACCGGTTCCGAACCGTCCTGACGACGGTCGGGGTCGCGGTCGCGATCATCGCCTTCATCATGTTGCGCACGGTGCTCTCGTCGTGGATGGCGGCGTCCGAGTTCGCCGCCAAAGACCGCATCGTCACGCGCCACAAGGTTTCTTTCATCATGCCGTTGCCCGGCAAATACCTGACGGAGCTGGCGCAACGTCCGGGCATCAAGCGCGCGGCGCCGATGTCGTGGTTCGGCGGCAAAGACCCGAAACACGAGCAGGAATTCTTCGGCACGATCGCCGTCGATCCAGATTCGTTCCTCGAGGTCTACGACGAAATCCTCATCACTCCCGAAGTTCGCGATGCTTGGAAGGCGGATCGTCAGGGGGCGATCGTCGGCGATGCCATCGCCAAGAAGCTGGGGTGGAAGCAGGGTGATCGCGTCACTTTGGAAGGCAGCATCTATCCAGGAGAATGGGAGTTCACGATCTCCGGGATCTACACGGCCACACGTCAATCCGTCGACCGCGCGACGCTCTACTTTCACTACCCATACCTGAACGAGTGGTTGCGAAAGAACAACCCGACGGGGGCGGACATGGTGGGTTGGGTCGGTTCGCGCATCGAGAAGGGACTGCAGCCCGCGGCCGTGGCCAAAGAGATCGATGCGTACTTCGAGGAGCGCGACGTGCAGACGTTGAGCCAAGACGAACACTCGTTCAACAGCTCGTTTTTGGGGATGCTCAGCGCCATCTTGAAGGCGCTCGATATCGTGTCGGTCGTGATCCTAGCGATCATGATGTTGATCCTCGGCAATACGATCGCCATGGGCGTGCGTGAGCGCACCCAAGAGTATGGCGTGCTGCGGGCGATCGGCTTCTTGCCCAAGCACCTGGTGGTGTTCGTGCTCGGCGAGGCGGCTACCGTGGGATTGCTGGGTGGCGCGCTCGGGCTGGCCTTGGCGTACCCGCTCGTGGAGCGCGGCATGGGCCGCTTTTTGGAGGAGAACATGGGCGGTTTCTTCCCATTCTTCCGCATCGACACGGGGACCAGCGTCGCGGCGATTTCGCTGAGCGTCGCGCTCGGGTTAATCTCGGGCATCATCCCCGCGTATCAGGTCTCCAAACTCGAGGTCGTGGCCTCCCTACGAAAGGTCGGCTGAAATGTTCATACCTTTAAGTTACAACGTTCGTTCGCTGTTCGTTCGCAAGACGACCACGATCGCGACGGCCTTCGGTATCGCATTGGTCGTGTTCGTGCTGGCCTCGAGCCTGATGTTGTCCAACGGCATCAAACGCACGTTGGTGAGCACCGGCGCACCGGACCGTGCCATCGTTCTGCGCAAGGGAGCGGGCAACGAATTGGCGAGCAACATCGAGACTCGCACCGTTGGCGTCATTCTTTCGACCACGGGCGTCAAGCTCGAAGGGCAGACGCCGCTCGGCGGTCCCGAGGTGGTCGTCGTGTTGTCGATGGAGAAGCTCGGCACCGACGGCAAGATCTCGAACGTCCAGGTTCGCGGCGTGACGCCCATGAGTTACAAGTTGCGCGGCGAGCTCAACATCATCGAAGGCCGAGCCGCGGCACCGGGCACCGACGAGGTGGTGATTGGTAAGGCGCTGCGCGGCCGTTTTGCCGGGCTCGATCTCAACCAGTCTTTCGAGCTGAAGAAGAACCGCCCGGTGAAGGTCGTTGGCGTGTTCGATGGGCACGGAAGTGGTTTCGACTCGGAGGTGTGGGCCGATCTCGATACCTTGCGCGCCACGTTTGGTCGCAACGGCGTGGCCTCGAGTGTGATCGTGCAGCTCGACTCGCAAGCGGCTTACGACGGCTTCAAAGCGGCCGTCGAACACGACAAGCAACTCGGCCTCGAGCCATTCCGCGAGAGCGAATACTACGAGAAGCAATCCGAGGGCACGAGCATCTTCGTGACGGCGCTCGGCATCGTGGTCACCTTCTTCTTCTCACTCGGCGCGATGATCGGCGCGACCATCACCATGTACGCCGCAGTTGCTCAGCGCCGTCGTGAGATCGGCACGCTCCAGGCGCTCGGGTTTTCGCGTTTCGCCGTCCTCACGTCCTTCGTCTTCGAGTCGACGGTGCTGGCCTTCATCGGCGGCGCCTTCGGCGCCATCGCGAGCCTCGCGATGGGTACGGTGAAGTTCTCGATGATGAACTTCGCCACCTGGCAAGAGGTGACATTTTCCTTCGATCCGTCGATTGGCATCATCATTGGCGCGACCATTGCCGGCAGCGTCATGGGCGTGATCGGCGGGTTCTTTCCGGCGCTCACCGCAGCGCGTACTCCACCCATTGCTGCGATGCGCGGCTGAGGCGTACACGTCTCACTTCGAGGAAATTCATGAGTTTGGCAACCATCGTATTCGCAACCATCGGCGTCGCTTCGGGCGTCGGTGGTTTCATGGGCTTTCGCAAGGCCCAGAGCAAAGCGTCCCTCATCGCCGGCGGAGTTTCGGGGGCAGCGTTGCTCGTGGCGGCAGGTCTCACCGCGACGGGGCACGTCACTGCCGGGCTCGCGTTCGGCGGCGTCACGTGTTTGGCGCTCGCCGGCCGCTTTTTGCCAGCTTACTTGCGCACGCGTAAGTTGATGCCCGCTGGCGTCATGGCGGCGCTCGCCAGCGGCGGCGTGCTCACGACGCTACTCGGGTTCTTATCCGCTGCGCCCTGAGTATCGCTACGCGCTTTCGCTAAACGGAGAGGCGCGGCATGCGTTGTCGCGCCTCTTGCACGAGTAGCCGCGTGTTCGCCCCCGACTCGAGCGTCGGAACGTGGCCTACGGTGATCAGGTGCTCCTTCGCTCGCGAGACCGCGACGTTCACCAGATTTACGCGCTCGTTCAGAAACCGCAACGAGGGCGCTTCGGTCACCGCCGTGGTGAACAAGATCACGCGCCGTTCGCCGCCTTGAAAGCGATGGACGGTGCCGAGCGCCACACCCGAGGTGTGGTTGGAGAGGAGCGAGAGTTGGTCGTCTTCGTCGCTCCCCATGGGGCGTTCGAGGGGGATCCGCGCTTGGCGAAGTTGTCGCCACAAGAGGTCGAGTTGTCCACGGAACGGCGTGATTACGCCGATGTCCGCCGGAGTCAGTCCCGAGCGCAGTAGGTGACTCACCCAGCTCGCGACTTGTGCCACCTCGGCCTCGTTGCACCAACTGCCCAGCAGTCGCCGCTGCTGACCTTGGACAAAACTCACGAGCAAAGGGGCGTCGAGCTCGGCGACCGTCCCCACGCACGAGCGCGGCGTCGTGCGCGCGACCAAGCCGTAGTTGCACAGCCGTTCACACACGAGGGCGATCTCCGGCTGACAGCGGAAATGATCGATGAGCACGGGTCGCAGCGCCACAGCTCGGTCTGCGACGCTCTGCGCCGAAGTGTAACTGCTCTCGTAGGCTCGGAACGGCGTGAGCCATGCCCGGTGTTTTTCCTTGAACGGCTTGAGCAAGCGAGCTTCATCGGCTGCCGAGAGCTCGATCACGGGCTCGAGCTGATTCGTGTCGCCGATCACGAGCACCGCCTCCGCTCGCAGCAGTGCCGAGACCGCGTACGCAGGATGACATTGGCCGGCTTCGTCGATCACGACCTTCGATAGTGACTCGGGCTCCGGCGCGAAGTTGTTGCCCAAAGACAACAACGTGCAGCCCCAGACTGGAAACAGCCGCTGGAGCCACACGCCGGGCCCTTTCC
>CBINDO010000318.1:0-9521 GCA_966249405.1 uncultured bacterium
GATGCCGGCTTCGCTGGCTTCGGGCGAGCCGCTGCCGTCGGAGCGACTACGGGCTCCATCGGCGCTGTTGCCTCACCACGGCTATCGAGGGCTACGCCACCCTTGGGAGGCTCGGAGTCGGCCTGTGGGATGCCCCCGAACTCCATCTCGTCGTCACCATCGGCACCTCCGGCGTCCAAGTTGACCTGACCGTACTCCTCGGCACTCGAACGCTGCACGCTTGCCCCTTGCACGTTCGAGCGCGGCGGATTGGATGCGGTTCTCGTCTCACCAGCACCGAACTCGCTCGACGAGGGCCGCCCGTCACTGAGAGCAAACGACTCGCCCTCGAGCAGACCATCGTCGAACTCGCCGTGAGTTGGGGCGTTGCCCATCGTCCCTGGGTGGTTCGTGCTCGGGGCAAAAGAAGGCACGCCCTCGAAGTCCCCAAAGCTGTCCTGACGAGCGCGGAACGAGGGCGGCTGCGAAGAGACGCGCCCGGCTGGTGGCTCCGAAGGGGCGAAGCTCGGCAGCTTCTCCCCGAAGTCGGCAAGTGGCGGTAACTCGGCACCCGACCTCTGACCGCCGATGGTCGGTAGGTCCAACTCGCCGAATCCCAACCCAGCGTCGTCGAGTTGATTGGGCAGCGCGGGCAATGCGGTGCCGCCGAGGACTTCCGGCAAGTCGAGCCCTGCCACCTCTGGCAAGTCGAGCTCCTTGTCCGCGCCCGCGCGTGGAGGAGCGGAAGGCGCGAGGCTTTCGAGCGCCTCCGAATCGAGGTCGACGACTTCGTCACCGGCAGGTGGGGAGCCCGAGCCGCGCGGCGGATTCAGTGAGACGTTTTTCGCGACGGCAGGCGCGGCGGCGGGGCTCGCGCCGAGTTTCGGACCTCGGTCCGAGAACACCGCGGGCAAGTCGAGGTCGAACAAGCTGGCGTGGCTCGCCGGCTCCGATGCCTTCGATTTCACGGCGGGAAGTTCGGGGCTGGTGGGCTTGAAAAGTCGACCCGAAGGCGGCGCGCTATTTTTGGCCCGCACGTCGGTAGAGCCGGGACCGATCACTGCCGGCAGGTCGAGCAATGCATCGGCCAAGTCGGTGGGCGCTTTGGCGCCCTTGTTCACTAGCGCCGGCAGCTCGGCGTCGGTCGCCGACAAGTCGATCTCCAAGGGCGACAGTCTGTCCTCCTTTTTGGTGGCTGACTGCCCCACGAGTGGGCGCTTTTGCGCTGCGCTCGTCTCACCGAGCGAAGGTTCCGCGCGGCTCGGCCCTTGTTCGCTTGGCTGGGCGGCGGCCACCTCGTTCCGTTGGAACCCGGGTTTGGGAGCCTCTGACTTGATCGGGTCGGCCTTCGCGACTTCGGACTTGAACGGCTCATTACGCGGCGGCTCCGGTTTGGCTGCGGGGCTCAGCGACGAGAGGTTGATGCGCGACGTCTTCTTCGACGCCACCGTCGAGAATGAGCCAGCGGCTGGTTTCGCGCCCTTCAGTGCGGGCAACTCGGCGGCTGTATCTTGTGTATTGGGCGCGTGAGACACAGGGCCCGGAGGACTCGAAACGGGCAGATCCTGGGTTCGCCCGGTCTTCGAGATGGACGGTAGCTCGGTGCCGCGAACCGCTGGCAGTTCGGCGCTCGTCTCTTTGGAAGCGTCGCTCGCCGAAGATGGTGCGACGCCGATCATGGTGGCGTCGTTCCCTTTCATGGCGCGGGGGCCGGCCAGACCAATCTGCGTCTGGTTGTTGGGATCGCCGGACCGCGCAGCCCCGCCCAGCAAATCGCGCCGCGCCGAAACGCCGATCATCGTACCGCCGAAGTTGTTGTTCGGCGCAGGTAACGCCACCTGCTCGACTGGCGCTGCAGGTTTGTCCGGAGGACTCACCAAGAACGACTCGCGGCACTTGGGACACTTCATGGTGAGCCCCTTGGCGGGAACTCGACGCTCATCGACTTGATAAGCCGCCTTACAACTCGTGCACTCAACCCTGAACATCAGCCCTCGTTTCCAAACTTTGCCAGCCTAGCGCAGTTCTTAGCACCAACAAACCATCCCTGGCCCAAAGCTCCAAACAATTCGGGCACTTCTTGGTGGGGTCGATAAGTAGGTGCTGGCTTGCCAACGGCACACATTGTCTGCTTGTTGAGGGCTAGCCCGAGACTTGCGGCAAACCACAGCGTACGACCATGTAAGTATCTTTGAACTCCGAGCCGACGCCGCCTCGCCAGTCGTTCGCTAGGTGTTGGTTCGATGACCTAAGCCGAGTAGTCTCGCCCTTTCGAACCCGTTCGCCATGCGTCTCAGCCTTCCCCCGAACTCCACCTCGCCCAGCGCCGAGGAGGTAAACCACGCGGTTTCTCATTTGCGAGCGGAGCTGGAGGCAACGATCGACGCGACGCAACGAGCCTTGCTCCACTACGAGTTGGCGTTGTTGTTCGAACAAGCGCGCGACGACAACTCGGCCGCCAAAGAGTTGCTGCTGGCGGTCAACACTCAGTCCAGCTTACAGGAGCCGCTCGAACACCTGATCGCTCTGATCGAACGCCGCCGTTCGTACGTTAACCTCGGTAAGCTCCTCGATCGCCTCGGTCGGGTCGCCGAGACCCCCGCGGAAACGGCGCGCGCTCAATTGGCGCGCGGAGACTTCCTCGCCGACCATCGGACGAACCTCGCGCAAGCCGCAGAGGCGTACGAGCAAGTGACGCGGCTCACACCGGAGCACCGTTTGGCGTGGCTGTCTCTGCATTACCTCGGGGCACGGCAGTCGGACGCCAAACTCGTCGAAGCTGCTCTCAACGCGCGCATTCAGCACGCTTCCCACAAGGGTTACCGCGACGCGTTACGTCTGCAGTTGGCCCGCTTTCAAGCGTTGCGGGGCCGCCACGACTTGGCGCGAGCTACTTTGGAGGCCGCGGCGTCGCCGCATTCTCCCGTCCTTTACCCGGCGCTCGTTCAGCTGGAACAGTTGATCCGCACCGAGGACCACGCGTTGCGGGCGAAGGTGTTGGAACAGCGCGGCGAGCTGCTCGCCTTGGGGATGGCCGATGCTTCGTACGCGGAAGCCCACGGAATCCCTGGGTCGCACCGTACGTCGAGCACGCTGCTCGACATCGGTTTACGCACCGCGTTGAACCTTGCGTTGTCTGGTGGCGCGCGTTCGCGCCTGACCCAAGCGCTCAACCGTTCGCTCGGAGCCGGCGCCGATCCTCTACTCGTCACGCGACTCGCCAAGGAGGGTGTTGGCGGCAGTTCGCCTGCGGCGAGCAGCGCGGGTCTCAACAGCGAACCCGATCCTCGCCCGCCTAGCGAACTGCCTGCAGGTGAAGAGCTCTCGGCGGCACATTACGTTCAACGCGCGATCGCGCTCGGACCGCTGGTCGATGACGAGGCGCTGTCGCTGTTGGCCAAAGCGCTCTCCGACGACGCCAACGGCTTGACGGCGCGCGCGCTGCAGTTGGACGCGTTGTGGAATCGAAAGGCCTACGCCGAACTCGGACGCGTGTACGAGGAGCTCGCCAGTCACGTGTCCAGTGAGGCGGCGCGGTCGCGCAACCTGCTCCTGTCGGCGATTTGTTGGAGCTTCTCCGATGCACCCTCGGAACGCGCGAGGGCCGTGTTGGCGCTCGTGGACTCGACCACGTCGCCCCATGTCTCACGAATCGCCCGCGTCCTCGCCGCGACGCGTGGCGACGAACTCTGGCACAACGAAGCCCTGTTGCACGAGCTCGATGCCACGCCGGCCAGCGCCGAGGCCCCCGTTGCACAGCTCACGGCGCTCCTCGAGCTCACCCTGCGCGCTCTGTAACGCCGCGACCTCGGCGAAGCGCGGCTGCGCGTTCAGGCGTTGGCCGAACTGGACGCGTCGCGTCACCTGGCGTCCCTGCTCACGACTTTCGTGCCGGCGCTGACGCAGGGCGTGTCTCACGGGGAACGCGAGCGCGTAACGGCGGTCGAGCGGCTGGTCAATGGCGCGTCACCAGAAATGCGGACGGCGTTGACCCAGTGGGCAGCGCACAAACGAGCTCGACTCGGCGATGTCGACGTGGCTCGCGAGTTGCTGCAAGCGGTTCACCGAGACGACCCAACGAACGTCCAAGTTGCGCTCCAATTGACGCCCATCCTCGTCGGCGTCGACGCGCGGGCGGCTGCGCAGCGAGTACTGCTGGAGACGGCCAGCGCGACGTCGGACAATGCCGTCAAGCGAACGCTGCAACTGTACGCCGGGCTGGTAGCTTGGGGGGGCAATGCGCGGGAGGACGCGGTCCGTTGCTTCGAAGCCGCAACCGACGGCGTGGCCAGCCCGGCCTCTCGACAACTGCTGCACTGGACGCTGCGCGCGGCGTCCCCCGACGATCCAGCGGCACGGAGGAAACTGCTGAGCTCAGCCTCCGCCGTCGATTCCGACGAAGATCGGGGCGTGGGCGCGCTCGAACGCTTTGCGCTCGAGGTCGGCTTCGGCAACCAGAAGAGTGCTGCTACGGAGGCCCTCGACACGGCGGACGAGCTGTCGTTGGACGAGGTCGGTGAAGCCATTCAGTTGGCGCGCGCACTGTGGGCCGACTCGAAGCATCATGCCGAGGCGCTCGCGCACCTGCAAAATCAAAGCCCAATCGCGAAGGAACTCGCCGCTTGTAGCGCCTACTACGCGGCTCGCGCCTCGGGCGACGACGTCTCGTCGACGTTGGCGCTCGCCGAGGCGTGGGCAGCACGCGGTTCGCTGGCCGCTGCGCTGGAATGGTACGGCGTCGCCCTGACTTCGGGGCAACCAGCGGCAGAAGCTCGGGCGCGGCGCGCCGTCGCCGCACAGCTTGCGGGTGAACAGCGTCACCTCGTGTCGGCCAGCGCGGCGCTCATCGAGCATTTTGCAGAAGCCACTCCGCTCGAGGTGCAGGGCGACCCCGGCCGACCTCTGGTCTTGGCCGAGCAGCTCGTCGCAGCCGAGGTCCTGGGCCCGACGCGCGCTCCTGCGGACCGCGCCGCGGCGCTGGAGGATCTGGTGGCGCACTGGGACGGCGACCACGCCGAACAGGCGCTGACGATGCGCCTGCTTGCGGGCTTCAACTACTTGGCGGAGGAGGACTTCGACGCGGCCTATCGCCTATTCGAAGAGGTCACGCGCGCCGACTCCGGCGAACTGGCAGCCTGGGAAGGGCTCGTCGAATGTGCGCGCAACCAACTGCGCGTGCCGGAGTTGGCAGCGGCGCTGATGCAAGTCGGGCTCTTGCACTCCGACCGTGAGCGTTGCGCTGCGGCACTACGCGAGGCCGCCACTTGTTACCTCGATGAACTCGACGACCCCGAGCTCGGCTGGCAGTGTCTCACGCAAGCCGTGGAGCTCGACATCTCCGACGCTCGAGCTTTCGAAAGGCTGTTCCGTCGCACGCGTAAGCAGGGCGAGCACGAACGCGTGGTCGAACTCGCCACGCTGCGCTTGACGGTTGCTGAATCAGCCAAAGAGATCACGCGGCTGCACTGGGAACGCGCGCGGGCGCACCGGCAGTTGGGAGAGCTCAACGAGTCGCTCTCCGACCTCGGCAACGTGCGGATGCTGGAACCAGACCACGTGGGCGCAAGGGCCTTGGCGAGCGAAATCTACATCTCGATCGAGAGCTTCGGGCGTGCCGCCGTCGAGCTCTCGGAGCTGGCTGGCTTGGCGAGCGCGCCGCCCGAGCAACGGCAACTGAGCGCCATGACCGCCATCGATTTGTTCGACAACAAGCTGGGCGATCTCGATGGCGCTCTCAGGACGTTCGGCTTGGTGCGTGACGTTCCAGGTAACCTGCAACCAATCATCGAACACTTGGTCGCCGCGTGTGCGAGGCATCAGCGTTGGGAAGACGCGGTCGCCTTGCTCGAGGACTTGCAGACGCACAGCAAGACGCCGAGCGACCGGGCCGAGGCGGCGCGGCTCGAGCTCGCGATTTTGCGCGACGAGCTCGATCAGCCGAACCGAGCGTTCACTTGTGTCCGCACACTATTGACGGAGCTCCCCGGCGACCCCGAGGCAGTGGACTTCGTGCTCGAAGGGCCGTTTGCCGAGCCGATCACGACGGGGTTGCTCAACGAGCACTTGGCGGGGATCCTCGAGTACACGGCAACCGAGCTCGACTCGGACGCGGCGGCCAGGCTCGCGCGCGTCGCCGAAGACTTGGACGACCTCGATCTCCGCTTGCTCGCGCTTTCTACTCTCGTCGTCGCAGGCAGCCCGAGCTCCGAGCTCTTCGCCGAGCTCGAGCAGTTGTTGGCACGATGCGCCCCCTACCCACAGATGGTGGTGCCACGCGAGACGCTGTCTCGACTGCGCGCCCCCGGCGACGAGGGCCCGCTCTCGGAGGTGATGAGGCTCATCAGCCCTTACCTGCCCGACCTGCTGGGTCCTTCGCTCCGCACTTTGGGCTTGGGCCGAAAAGAGCGCAAGGCCGCGAACGACGCGGTGATGGTTCGGTCCGAGGTAAACGCTTGGACCGGGGCCCTTTCGGTCGGTGAGGTCGAGCTCTACCTCGCCAACCGCGGCGGCTACGAAGTGATCGGGATTGCTGACGAGAAACAGCCCAGCTTGGTGATTGCTAGCGAAGCGAGCGCGCTCGACGTGCGCGATCGAGGACAGATCGCGGCTTGGGTCTACGGGCTGTCCAACGGCACCTCGGTTTGCATGAACCGGCCTCCCACAGAGGTAGCCGCGTTGTTGACGGCAGCTTGCCGTGCCGCGGGCGCATTGCCGGACGTGCCTGCGTTTGCGCTCACCCCCGAGTTCGAACGCTTGTTGGCGCGCGAGCTGCCGCGTCGGACGCGCAAGGCGTTGGAACCGCTCGCGGCACAGGTCGTAGCCGAGCGTCGAGACCCACTGCTTTACGCCCAAGCCGCGCGCGACACGCTCAATCGCGTGGCAGCGGTCGCCTGCGGTGACTTCTCGCACGTCATACTCACCGAATCGGAACGAACGGTTTCGATCCGCAACTTCGACAGCCTCAGGCAACAACAGCTGAGCGCGCTGTCGAGGTTCTGCCTGTCCCCCACTTACCTCCAAATCCGCGAGCAACTCGGGCTGAGCGCACGATGACCGATCCCAAGGACCAAGCCGGCAAAGGACTCTCCGGTGAGTCATCGGTGAACGAAAAAGAGACCGTTCGACCTACGAGCGGACCTTCCGAGCCAGTACGGGTTGCGATCCCGCGCCCGTCCGAGCTCAAGCCTTTGAATGCCCTCAGCAGCACACCTCCGCCCGTCGACATCGACGAGTCGGAGCTCGAGGACACGGTCACCGCGTACCTCGTCGACAACGATCTGTTGGACGACGACGAACCGACACAGACCGGTCCTGCCCGCGAGTCACAACTCCCGAAGCCGGCACCGCTCGGCGTGCGCAGTCGGTTCTCGACGGCGCCACCGAAGCAGCCACTTGCCTCGCGCAGCTCGGCGCCGGCGCCCAAGCCGTCGGATCCCGCGTCTACGCTTCCCAGGCCTGTCGAACCGAATACCGATCGGCCGTCGGCATCTGCGCTGCGCGCCGAGTCCCCTGCTGCGTCACTGCCGCCACCGAAGTCACGACCGCCCACGAAGTCGCTGCCTCCACCCAAGTCGCGACCTTCGACCTCCTTGCCGCCTTCGCCATCGCGCCCGCCCACGGGATCGTTGCCGCCCCAACCGTCCCTGCCACCGACGAGCCTAGCGCCGAGACCATCGGTACCAACGCCAAGCCGAGCCTCGGAAGCGCCGTCGATCTCTGCCTCGCTGCTGCCGCGTGTTCCGACACCTCCGCAACCGGGACGGTCCGCGCTGCTCGCCAAGCGCCTCACCCCCGCAGCGGTCTCCAAGGCCGGAGCGCACCAGTCGAACCCCGCGCCAAGCTTGGTCGCCAGCTCACTTTCCTCGCGACCGCCCAAAGAAGACTCGGCCGTGGTGTGTCCGAGCGCGGAGCGCCTCGCAGAGACTGGTCAAACCGCAGCCTGGTTGGCGCGCGCCGCGGCGCTCGAGACCCACGCCAACACACAGAAGGACGCCGCGAAGAAGTCGCGCTTGTTGGTAGTGGTAAGTGAACTATACGCCCAAGCCGGACACATAGGTACCGCGCGCGCCGTCGCCGAGCGCGCTGCCAAGCTCGGCAACCACCTCGCCCAACGACAGGCTCGCCAACTCGCCCAAGTCGCCGGCGACCACAAGGCAGCTAGTTCACACTTCGCGCTGGAGACGAACACCGCTGTTACTCCGGAAACGCGACGACACAGCTTGGTCACTCACGCCACGTTCGAACGTTGGGTTCGCAAGGACGCTTTGACCGCCGCGCGGATCTTGGAACAGGTGACGCGCGTGGCGCCAAACGATCCGCTCCCGCGTCTGGCGAAATTGGGCGCTCACTTGGGCCAAGAGCTCACCCCGCCGGCGGCTGCGGGGCCCGCTGAGCCCGAGTCTCCGGAGGTCGCCCACGCACTGGAGACCGTGCGTCGTCTGCGTGGTGAAACGAAGACCAAGCCGGGCTCCGATCGTGACCCCGTCGCCACCTTCCTGGAGGTGAGACGCGCCCTCGAGCGGCGCGACCGTATCGCGGCCGCCAACGCCGTAGTAGAGCTCCAGTCCCACCCGGGATTCGAACGCGCGGCGCCCTGGCTCGCGGCAGCGCTGCTGGCGCCGGTCGCCGCGACCCGCAAGCGCGCGGTCGAGTTGCTCGCGTCGCTCGAGCAGAAGCGCAGCACCCGCGCCGTGAGACGCACGCTGCTAGCGCGCGGGTTGGAGTCCGGGGACAACGCTGCGGTGGCGGAAGCGCTACGTCAAGACGCGGGCCTCGAGCCGGGCGAGCGAGCGTTTACTTATGCCGATCAATTGGCCCTGGGTGCGTTGTGTCACAGCGCCGAAGGAGACGTGCTCACTGGCGCCGCCGATTGGGAGCTCAACGACGACGATCGCGAGTTGGTCGCCGCAGCCGCCCTGAGCTCCAACCGCCCAGAGCTGGCCGGTGCCATGGGCAACTTGACGGCGGCGGTGGTGGTCGCGGCTCACCGGGGCAACATGCCGAACGGCGACGCCGACACTATCTCCCCTCCCCTGCTGCGGCTTCTGTCGTTCGAACGCTTGGAGTCCGAAGGAGACGGACCTGGCCCCGAAGCGCTCCTGGAGCTCTCCGGCTTGGTGGGGGCCGACAGTCGGGGGCAGTTGGCGTTCACCGCTGGTGTGCTTGCAGAGACCCAGAACGATCTGTCGAAGGCTCGGGAGTTGTTCGAGTCCTCGACGGGCGATCCGGTGTGTGGCGAGGCGGCGTTGCGTGGACTACTGCGGACCCGCGATCCCGAAGACGCATCTCGCCTGTTGGAGAGCTTTGCCGAACACGTTCCCGAAGCCGATCGCAAGGCCGAAGCACTGGTGCTCGCTGCCCTCAGGACGTCCGACGCACAACGCCGCGTCGACCTCGTTTCGAAGGCGCACGGCATAGCTCCCGACCATGTTCTCGTCGAGGCGAGCGTGCTGCGGTTGATGCCCAAGATGGTTACGCCGACCGACTCCGGAGACACCATGCCGCCCCCGAGCTCTCCAGAGACGGCGAACGGCACATCGGCG
>CBINDO010000319.1:0-9512 GCA_966249405.1 uncultured bacterium
TGAAAGAGTCTGGCGCCAAGGTGGTGATCTTGTTCGAAGGTCGGGACGCGGCGGGAAAAGGTGGGACAATCAAGCGCTTCATGGAGCACCTCAATCCGCGCGGCGCGCGCGTCGTGGCGCTCGAGAAACCCACGGACCTCGAGCGCGGTCAGTGGTACTTTCAGCGCTACATCGAGCACCTGCCGACGCGGGGGGAGATCGTGCTGTTCGACCGCAGTTGGTACAATCGCGCTGGGGTGGAGCACGTGATGGGGTTCTGCTCCGAGGACGAATACGGCGAGTTTCTGAGGCAAGCTCCCGAGTTCGAACGTCAGCTCGTGCGTTCGGGGATTCACCTCTTCAAGTTCTGGTTCTCCGTGAGCCAAGCGGAGCAACGGCGACGGTTCAAGGAGCGGCAGGGACACCCGCTCAAGCAGTGGAAGCTCAGTCCCATCGACGTTGCGTCCTTGGACAAGTGGACGGAGTACACACGCGCCAAGCAGAACATGTTCATTCACTGCGACACCTCCGATGCGCCGTGGACAGTGATCAAGTCCGACTGCAAGAAGCGAGCGCGCCTCAACGCCATGCGTTACGTCTTGCACCGCCTCCCGTACACCCGCCGCGACCTCGACGCGATCGGTCCCGTGGACCCGCTCCTCGTCGGCCGACCGTCGCTGGTGCAGAGCGCGGGCGACGACCTGCTCGCGGCGGGCGTCACGGGTTGAGGCGCAGAGCAGGGCGCTGGACCTCGAGAGGTGCCCGCGCCCGTTCGCTGACTCTCGACGCTGCAGCCCCCGCGCCGTGGCGCACTGAGCGCGGATTGCGTGGAGTTCGGCGTAGCCGGCGCCGTCGCGGGCGGCCGCGACGCCAAAGCCTTCACCCACCGTTGGGCGTAAGGGGTGCGGTAGGGCCCGACGGCCGCACGGCACGTAACGCTGCGTGATTCATGGGGGCAAGGGTGGTAAAGGCGCGTTCGTGCCTCGGTGCTACTTCCTCACGGTTTGCGTTGGCTCGTCCGTCGACCAGCACACCAACAACGTCAGTTTGTTCAACGTCATCGAGCAAATCACGATCCCGCCGGACGCCCCGCCACCCCCGCACGGCGTGGTTCCGGTCGAAGTGCACGTCTACTGGCAGGCAATCGAAGAGTCCGAAGAGGCCTTCGAGGTGCGTCTGGTCATGGTCGCCGACTCGGGCCTCGAAACGTCCAGCCCCGTCCAGAAGCACACTCAGCTGCGTGGTCGTCTGCGCACTCGCACGTTGGGGTTGCCGTTTCCGCCGGTCATGGGTCGCTACACCTTGTGCGTCGACTGGCGGCGCGAGCCGCACCACGAATGGCAGCGCGAAGACGTGCAGTGGCCGATCCAGCTGCAAGAGGGTGAACGTCGCCCCCGGGTGACGCACTGATGGGGGCGCCGCGATCAACGGAGGTTCGCTGATGGACGAGATAGGCGTTCACGGCTTGGTGCTGCAATGCATCGTCGGGATCCACGCCCACGAGCGCATCAACGAGCAGCCGCTTTGCATCGACTTGACGCTCGGCCTCGACACCCGCGACGCGGCGCGCACCGGCAAGATCAGTCGCACCGTGCATTATGGCGAAGTCGCTGAACAAGTGGCGGCGCTGCTCCGATTTCGACGCTACCGGTTGCTCGAAGGCGCTGCAGAAGAAATCGCGTGGATGCTGCTCGGTATCTACGCGCGGCTCGAGTGGGTGAAGATTCGGGTCGAAAAGCCAAAGGCGCTCGAGGGCTTGGCCAATGCGGCGTCGCTCACGATCCTGCGCACGCGTCGAGATTTGACTGAGGCCGAACACGCGAGCCCCGCCGAGACGAACGGTGGCGCGGCGGTGCAGCACTCGGTGACGATGCGTGAGGCGGAACTCACGGTGCTCTCCCTGCAGCCCGGGCAACGCTGGGAACACGGCAAGCACCAAAGGCGTCGCCTGTTCTGGGCGCTGAGTGGGGCGGTGTGTGTGGGTGAGCAGGTGCTTGTCGCTGGTCAACACACCTGCGAAGAAGTCGCCAGCGGCAGCCACGCCATCGTCGCGGGCAGCGAGACGGCGCGCGTGTTTTTCTGTCACGCGATCAAGGAACCCAGTTAACGTTCAGTTACCGGCGCGACTCGTGGCGGAAACGTTGCTACACGAACGTCACTGAACCGAATTCACTGGTACTGGACATAAGTTACCTGTTCGCCTCGCCCCCACGAACAGTCATTGCGGTGTCAGGTTTATTGTGCTCTTACTCCCAAAACGGAGGTTATATATGGGTCGAGCTAAGCTGCACGTGGTTCCCAACACGCAAGTTGCTCCGGAGGCGGAGGGGCCGGTGAGTAAACCAGGGCCAGTCAAACAGAGTCCTGCGAGCAAACCGGTCAAGAAATCCGCACCCAAGAAGCCCTCCCTGTCTCGCGTCGCGGATTTCATGCAGAAGGACGTGGCCAGTTGTCGTCCCTACGAGCCGCTGAACACCGTCGGCAGGCTGATGTGGGATCGCGACGTGGGCGTCGTCGTGATCGTGGACGAACAGCTCCGTCCGGTGAGCATGGTGACCGACCGCGACGTCGCCATGGCAGCTTATACGCAGGGTGCCACGCTCGCCAACATCGGTGTTCGCAGCTGCATGTCGCAGCGGTTGGTCGCCTGCTCCGAGGACGCTACCGCGACGGACGCTTTGACGCTGATGGAGAACCATCGCGTGCGTCGTCTGCCCGTGGTGGACGCTGCTGGCAAGCTGGTTGGGATCATCGGCCTCGGCGACTTGACGAAGAACGTCGCGACCAAAACCCGCAAAACTGGGCTCAAGGTCAACGACGTGTCGGACGCGCTCGCGAAGATTCTCGAGTGACAGTGGCCCGCAGCGCGGTGGGCGGGAGTCTGAAGACTCATCGCTTTGTGAGGGCGTTCGAATCGCTACTTGTACGGCAAACCATCAGCCGGTGGGACTCCTACATTCCAGAGTTCGGTTCAACTGAACCGAACTCTGGAGCTAGAACCGCCGAGTTGGGTGATTCAGGGATCGACGGGGTAGATGCGTGGAGACTCGGTGTACATCGAGTCCTGCACCGTCGTGTACCCAACTGGGTTATCCTCCGGCCATACCAGTTTCTGCACTAGTGCCCCATCGGCGTCGACCTCGTGGATCTCGCCCACTGAAGAGAAGGCAATGAGGGTGTTTCCGTTGGGCAGCCGCTGGACGTCACCCCCGAACGGCGTCGACGGGCCGCCGTCGTAGGTCCAGATCGTCTCAGCGGTCATAGCAGTGAGATCGAGGCGTAGTTCGTACACGTTCGTCGCTCCGCCGAAGTCGCCGTTGCTGAAGACCATCATGTGGCTATCCGAGAGGAAGTGACTTCCGTGTTGTCGCGACCACGAAGTGCCGGTGAAGTCGCTGGCAGGTCCGTTCAGGACCCAGACCAGGTCACCCGTGGAGGTGATCTTCACGTAGCAGTCACTCTCGTAGTCGGAGAACGTGAACGTGTCGTCCTCTGCGTAGTAGTGGATGTTGTTGACGTGGCAGCTGTCGGAGCCGTGGGCGTCACGGGCGTTGAAGATCGGGGTCAAGCTACCGTCGGCGGGATCGAAGATCGCGATCTCGGCGCAGCGAATCTGGGCGTTCGAGTCCCACAGGATCAGGCCCAGGCGACCGTCGGGCATGATCGCGAAATCGTGGGTCGACATCGCGACTTCGTCGTCCCATCGTTCTTCCTGCAGGCCGTCCATGGTGATCCGAAGTAGCGCGCCAGAACCCGCCGTTTGCCCGGTGTTGCGCATCCACATGTACTTGCCGTCCATGCTCATGCGCGTGCGGAACACGTCTTCGATCATGGGGTTTGCGTACCACCACACGTAGTCGTTGTCCTTGTCCATGATCCAAGCCGGGCCGTCGTTCCCGGTACCCCACTTGGTCGAATACATGTAGCCGCCGTAGTGTTTATCGGGCGCAGGGGTGGTGACCTCGGGCTTTACCAACGCGGTCGTGAGCGGCCCCGTGGTCACGCTGCCGAGCTCACTCGTGCACGTCTCGCCATCGACGGTCGCGACGACTCTGAACGAATAGGTCTTGTCCGGCTTCATACCGAGCAGCAGCGTGCGCAGGTTCGGCTCCTCCAAGTCGACGGGTGCAGTCATGTCGAGCTCGTTGTCCAGACCGAACTCGATGTGGGCCTCGGAGATCGTCCCAGCATCGACGGACCACTCTACCGCCGCGACCGTTGCGATGCGTTCGCTCAGCTCCGTCGAGATCGTGAAGGTACAACTGCCGCTAGCGGTCGGAGCCGGAGGTACGGGCGGTGGCAAGGGCGCGAGAGTCGTCCCGCTGGGCGCGCCGGTCGGGGTTCCGGGCGGCGCAGGCGCCTCGGAAGTAGAGGGCGGTTGCGGTGTCGTCGGCGGCGGTGGTGGCGCGCCGGTCGGGCCCGATGGCTCGACTGGCGGTTGCGAGTTACCGGTTGGCGTCGAGGCGCTGCCGGGGGGAGTCACGCTTGGTGCCGGGGGGCTCGAAGCGGGTGGTGCCGGGCTGGTCGAGCCAGTCGGTGGCGCCCCTGAGTTATCGGATGCTCCGCAGGCTGCAAGTAGCAGACAAGCGGTAGCGCTGAGCATACTGGGTCGCAGATTCAAGTGACGGTCCCTTTCCAACAGCGGCACGGCTGAAGCGCGATGCACTCGCCTGAGGTAACCGGCCATCACAGGACCTAGGCAGCCGTACGAGTGGTCGGTTTTTCCGTTACAACCGAGGGCCAAATCGCCGTTTCCACGTCGGGCCCCAGTAAAGAACTTCAAGCTCACTACGCCGAGCCCGCGAGAGCTCCTGACTCAGCCGCGTCAGACCCGGGCCGCGTTGACGTCCGACGTCTGTGCGCGCGCGGCGCGATTGTGGAGGGCAAGGGGTTTCCGCCCCAGTGCACGTGGCAGTACGCGTCTGCAGATAACGCGAGGCGCCCCTGCACGCAGGTTTGCCCCGCGCGAACTCATTCAGCGCAGATCGCGTTTGCACAACCAGTTCCAACCTCGGCAATTTTTCCGCAAGCCCCGAGGGCGTACTGGTTACTGTGTCTCGAGTCACCTACGTGCCATTGCAACCGGAAAACCTTATTGTGCAGCATCAGCGGCCATCAACGCCAACCGTCCGTCAAATCGAGGAATCCTGAGATGAGTAACCCCAAAACGATAGAACGCCGCGCGTTCCTCGCCTCCAGCGCAGCGACCATGGTGGTTGGCGTCGCTGGTTGTGAGAGCACGAGTGAAGGGCCCGTCGACACGGCCACTACGGGCGCGAGCACGACTACTAGTACGTCGACTGCACCAACGACGACCACGACCACGGCGACGACCGCGTCGAGCACTTCGTCGAGCGCAACGTCGAGCTCCTCTACGAGCTCCACGACCACGAGCCAATCGACCGCATCCAACGGAACTTCGTCAGACGCGAGCAACTCGAGCTCGCTGAGCTCGAGCCCCGACTCGACGAGCGAGGCGTCCTCGTCACCGATCTCGAGTGAGCCCGTTACACCGGCGGACGACGCTTGTTTCGAGGGGGGCGGGACGGACGGCGGTGTCTCCGACGACGCAGGGGCCGGCGTGTTGTGTTCCACCAACACGGACAACGGCGACCACTGTCACCCACTCCTCGTGCCGCAGAGCGATGCGACCGCGGGGTTCGCCGAGGCCACCTACACCCTCGAAGACGGTGGTACCGGACACACGCACACGGTGACGGTCACTGCGTACGACTTCTACTACTTGCAGGCGGGCATCCCCCATTCCCTGGTGTCGACCGAGCAAGCTGGGCACTACCACGTGTGCCAGATCTCGTGTCCACCCCCGACCTGAGCCACGTGAGCAGCCCTCCTCGCCGCAGGGCGATCGAACGAAGGAGCGCGGCCAAGTCGTTGGCCGCCGCCCCTCAATCGTCGCGAGTGCGCGCGCCGTCCGCGAGCCCTGTTTTTCAGTAGGCCTTCGCCCACAAGACGCGTTGCTTGCTCGGCTTGCCGGTGAAGATGCACTTGCCTTCTTCGTCCGTGCCTTCGAGCTGACCGGGAGCCGGGATACAACGCACGGTGATCCCGTGCTCCTTCTTGATCTGCTCTTCGAGCTCGGGATCTCCGCAGAAGTGGGCGAGGGCAAACCCGCCGTGGATCGGCGTGGGTTTTCCCGGTTCACTCGTGGCGCTGAAGAACTTGAAGAACTTGTCCTTGGCGTTGATGACGCGGGTGTGTTCGGCGCGGAACGCTTTTGCACGCTCGAACAACCCCGTCTGTATGTCGGCCAGGATGTTCGAAATTTCTGCGACGAACTCGGCGCGGGCAACCGACTTCTTCTCTTTGGTGGGCTTGTCGCGGCGCCCGACGAAAACGGTATCGGACGCGATGTCGCGTGGGCCGATCTCGACGCGAAGTGGGATCCCCTTCTTGATCCAGCCCCACAACTTGTCACCGCCGCTCGCCTCGCGATTGTCGACTTCGACCTCGATCGGACGGCCAGCGTAGGTCTGCGCCGACAACTCCGCGGCGAGCTTGCGGCAGTACTCGAGCACCGCGTCGGGGTTCTCGGCCTTGAACAAGATGGGCAGAATTACGACGTGAGCCGGCGCAATCCGCGGCGGACACACGAAGCCGTCGTCATCGCTGTGAGTCATGATCACGCCGCCGATCAGGCGCGTGGAGACGCCCCACGACGTGGTCCAGGCGTACTTGAGGTGATCGTCCTTGTCGGTGAAGCGGATGTTGCTCGACTTGGCGAAGTTCTGCCCCAAGAAGTGTGCGGTCCCGGCTTGCAACGCCTTTCGGTCCTGCATCATCGCTTCGATGGTGAACGTGTCCTCCGCGCCGGGGAAGCGTTCGGCTGGGCTCTTCGCGCCGGCGATCACCGGTATCGCGAGCACTCGTTCGGCGAGCTCGACGTAAATTTCGTGCATGCGTCGCGTCTCTTCCATCGCCTCTTCGGCCGTCGCGTGAGCGGTGTGGCCCTCTTGCCAGAGGAACTCTGCCGTGCGCAAAAACATGCGCGTGCGCATTTCCCAGCGCACGACGTTCGCCCACTGGTTGATGAGCAGCGGCAAGTCGCGGTGAGACTCAACCCACTTCGAGAAACTCTCACCGATGATCGTCTCGCTCGTGGGACGGACCACGAGCGGCTCTTCGAGGGGTCCGGCGGGTACCAGCCCCCCGTTGGGTCCGGCCTCCAGCCGATGGTGGGTGATGACCGCGCATTCCTTGGCAAACCCTTCGACGTGTTCGGCTTCCTTGGCCAAGTAGGAGACCGGTATGAAGAGCGGGAAGTAGGCGTTCTTGTGCCCCGTCTCCTTGAAGCGTTTGTCGAGGACGACCTTGATGTTTTCCCACAACGACAGACCCCACGGCTTGATCACCATGCAGCCGCGCACGCCGGAAGACTCGGCGAGGTCGGCCGCGGCGATGACTTGTTGGTACCACTCGGGGTAGTTCTCTTCGCGGGTGGGGGTGATTGCGGTCTTAGCTTGAGCCATGGCGCGTGGTAGCGCTCAGCGCGGCTCGGTTTCAAGCGCGAAAACCATCGGGTCGCCGCGTCTTTCTGCGATTGGGCGAGTGTCGGAGCGGGACGTGTGCCCTGCCGCATGCCCGTTGCCGGTAAGCGTGCCATCGAGCATGAACGGCTCTCTACTCGAGCCTGCGTGGTGCGCTCGGACTTTGGCGGTGCTGTTGGTTCCCCGCTAAGAGGCGGCTCGAGCCACGTCTCGGGCCCAGAATTGGAGCCGCTGGTGGGTTGGCGCGCTGCTACCCACCTCTCTCCACTTCAGCGTGCACGAGAACCCCAACGGCGCGTAGCCGCGCTGACGCCAGAAAGGCTCCAACGAACGCGTACCGGTTGGTTTCCGCGGGTCGTTCGCCTCCCTTTCGACGGAGCAGAACGTGAACTTGTGGTACCCGGCGCGTTTACCCGCGGCCTCTCGTTCATCGAAGAAGGCGTGGCCCAGGCCGCGCCCTCGGTATTCGTGCTGCAGCACCGACTCAGCCAGGTAGAACCACTGTGAGACATCGTGACCAGCCTCCTCGAACGGCCTGCGTATCGACGCGCTCTCCTCCGAGAGCGCCATCGCCGTCGACACGCCGACCACGACTCGGCTGGCGCCGGTCCGAGCCAACGCCAGCACCATCGTCGACGACTTCGATTTGGCGAAGGACTTCAGGTACCCGCGTTCGTTCTCGAGATCGCCCTCGTAGAGATAGGGCCAGTCACGAAACACCTCGATACGAAGGCGCGCGAGTTCGTCGAGGTACGGCAGCATTGCGGCGCCTTGCAGCACCTCGACGGAGACGGGATCGTCGGCGTTGGTCACCACTCCATCGAACCAGGCCACGAACCGCCGCGCAACGCATTTGACGCGCAGTGACGGTGACGGGGTCGAGACTGCCAGAGGCCAACCTTGGCATTTGCCGCCTGCTCCCCTAAACTGCGCCCATGAAAACTCGTGCAGCCGTGGCGTGGAAGGCGGGAGAACCGTTACGTATCGAAGAACTCGACCTAGAAGGTCCGAAAGCGGGCGAGGTGCTCGTGAAGATCCACGCGACCGGCGTATGCCACACGGATGCCTACACGTTGAGTGGAGCGGATCCCGAAGGCATCTTTCCTACCGTGCTCGGTCACGAAGGCGGGGGTGAGGTCGTTGAGGTGGGTCCTGGGGTAACGAGTGTAGCGGTCGGCGACCACGTCATTCCGCTGTACATCCCGGAATGTCGCACCTGCAAGTTCTGCACATCCGGCAAGACCAACCTTTGTCAATCGATCCGCGTTACCCAGGGCAAGGGGCTGATGCCCGATGGAACGAGTCGTTTCTCCAAGAACGGTCAACCGATCTATCACTACATGGGTACGAGCACGTTCAGCGAATACACGGTGGTCCCCGAGATCGCGCTGGCGAAAGTGAACAAGCAGGCGCCGCTCGACCTAGTGTGCTTGCTTGGGTGTGGTGTGACCACGGGTATCGGCGCGGTGCTCAACACCGCCAAGGTCGCGCCGGGGAGTAGCGTGGCTGTTTTCGGTTTGGGGGGCATCGGCCTGTCCGTGATTCAAGGCGCGGTAATGGCGAAGGCCGAGCGCATCATCGCCATCGACGTCAACCCACGAAAGTTCGACATCGCGCGCAAGTTCGGCGCGACCGACTGCGTCAACCCGAAAGACCATCCGGAGACGCCCATCCAGAACGTGATCGTCGAAATGACGGATGGTGGCGTCGACTACAGCTTCGAGTGTATTGGCAACGTTCAGGTGATGCGCGCGGCGCTCGAGTGCTGCCACAAGGGTTGGGGCGAGTCGACGATCATCGGCGTCGCTGGTGCCGGTCAAGAGATCTCGACGCGCCCTTTTCAGCTCGTCACGGGTCGGGTATGGCGGGGTTCAGCATTCGGCGGCGTCAAAGGCCGCTCGGAGATGCCGGGACTGGTAGAGCGGGCGATGAGCGGAGAGATCGCGCTCGAACCATATGTCACGCACCGCATGCCGCTCGACAAGATCAACGACGCTTTCCACCTCATGCACGAGGGCGAAAGCATTC
>CBINDO010000320.1:0-9482 GCA_966249405.1 uncultured bacterium
CCTCGCTACGGGTGCGCTGTTCACGGCGCTGGTGTTCGTGGTTTCTCTGCTCCACGCGCGTGGCGTCGAGCGCGCGTTCGCAATGGCCGCCGAGCAAGCGAAAGCGCGCGAACGCGCCGCGCAAAGCTCACTGGAGCTGGAGCGTCGCTACCGCTTGATCACCGAGAGCGCCGATGATCTGATCGCGCTGCTCCGCAGCAACGGTGACGTCGTGTACTTGAGCCCATCTCACGAGCGCGTGCTCGGCCTACCGGTTGCGGTTTTGCTCCAGGGCTCTTTCATCGAGCACCTCGAGATCGAGAACCTGGACGAAGTGGCCGTATTGTTCAGGCGCGCGTGCACCGACGGTCGAGGGCGGTTCGAACTCCGCATTCGACGGCGCGACGGTCAGCTGCGGATCTTCGACGTGCGGATCCGGCGCATCGACGCCGACGTCGACGACCTGATGGCGCTGATCAGCCGCGACGTCACCGAACAGCGCGCCCTCGAAACCCGACTCCAGGTGTCGGAACGCATAGAAGCTTTGGGGCGCTTGGCGGGTAGCGTCGCTCACGACTTCAACAACCTTCTCACCGTCATCCAGTGCTCGGCCGAAATCGGGATGGCTCGCCTGCCCGAGGAACACCCGACCCGCGATGACCTCAACGCCGTGTTGATGGGGGCATCGACTGCCGCCGACTTGGCCCAGCAGCTGTTGACGTTCAGTCGACGTCAGCTGCTCGTGCGCGCTCCGATCGACGTTGGGTCGGTAATAGAGCATCAGCAAGACTTGCTGAGTCGATTGGTGGGCGGCAAGGTCCACGTCGAGTGGAGTTTGGCCAAAGGGCTGCCGCCAGTGGTGATCCCGAAGGCGCACATCGAGCAACTGACGATGAACTTGGCCGCTAACGCCCGGGATGCCATGCCGGGCGGCGGGCTCTTGCGGATAACGACACGGCTCGCCGAGCTGCGCGACCGGCAAGTCGAGGATCTCGTCGCGGGGCGCTACGTGGAGCTGGAGGTTCGCGACGAGGGCGCCGGGATCGCCGACGACGTGATTGGGCGTGTGTTCGAGCCGCTGTTTTCGACCAAGGCTGGTCTCGGCACCGGGCTCGGCTTGGCGACGTGTCATGCCATCGCCGTGCAAGCCGGCGGCGCCATCGCCGTCCAGAGTGAGCTCGGGAAGGGAGCCACCTTCCGCGTGTATTTGCCGGTGGCCTACAACTCTGGAGCACCCGAGCCACCCAGCGCGCCGGGGAGAGCTCCCAAACACGTGCTCGTCGTGGACGACGACGCGAGTGTCCGGGAGCTCGTTAGGCGTATGTTGCGCAGCGACGGGTTCGAGGTGAAGGTCGCTGCCAGCGTCACCGAGGCGCGTGCGCTGATCGAGGGCACCGACGCTCCACTCGACGCGTTGATCACCGACGTCGTGCTCGGACAGGAGCGCGGGACCGACTTGCTCGAGCCTTGCCGCCGCAGCCGACCCGAGGCTAGCATCTTGGTCATGTCCGGCTACGTGCCGGAACCCGGGGCGGACGAGGTGTTGGTGAGACACGGAGCGACGTTCTTGGGGAAGCCGTTTGGCCGCGACCAATTGATGGCCGCCTTGCGCGCGCAAACCAAGGGTTGACGCGCCGGGCCCCGGGGCTGCGGCGGGTGCAGCCAGCGAACCCGCGCAGGCACCTCGCGACGTGGGCGCGGCAGGCCAGGGCTGAGTGGACAGGAAACGGCCGGAACAGAATATGCCTTGACGGGTATATGTGCACTGAGTTATGTGAGGATCGTGGCCGTTGGCGAGCCGTGGCGGGGCATCAGGATGCACCACATCCCCAGCACCCTTCGCGGTAAACCCTCGAAACTACGCCGGATTTGCGATAACCGGACCGGAGCGTACAGGGGAGTAGGCAAGGCCCTTCGCTCCAATCCAGCGCGGCAGGCTTGCCCTGGAGCCTGCTCGTGTGGGACCGCGCAGCAATTCGGGCGTCGTTTCGAAGCAGCGCCGCGAGAGATGAACGCGAAGTGATAAGTCTTCAGGCGGGGCCGTATGGGCGGTCCAGGAACGAGATTGAACGATGACCAACCGAGATGGATACGAACCGGGCCCGGCGCGTGGCGCTCACGTCGAGAAGAACGGCGAGGAGTGGACGCTCGTTTTGACGAGGCAGCTGCGGCACGCCCCGCCGTTGGTTTGGAAGGCCCTGACCGACCCCGTACACCTCGCGCAGTGGGCGCCGTTCGATGCCGCGGGCAGCTTGGGCGTGGTGGGACAAGTGATGCTGACGGCGGTCGGCTCGCCCCAGGCACAGGTGTCCGAAGCGACGGTCAGTCGCGCGGACGAGCCTCGGTTGCTCGAGTACAACTGGGGCGGCGGAAACTTGCGTTGGGAGCTCGAAGCCGTGGGCGCAGGGACGCGTCTCACGCTGTGGCACAACATCAACCGTCAGTACATCGCTTGGGGCGCAGCGGGCTGGCACATTTGCTTCGACGTGCTCGACCGTTTGCTCGGCGGCGCGCCGATCGGGCGCATCGTCGGCGCCGACGCCATGGCATTTCAGGGGTGGCAGCGGCTGACGTCCGAATACGCGAGCCAATTCAACCGCTGAGCGGCTAGCGACCTGGCATTGGTTCGAAGGCGCGCCTGGACGCTTGCCTTCGGTACGGCGAGCTCACGCGCCGTGAGTCACCTCTCGTAGCGCGCGCTTCAAGTCGGCGTGGGGGAAGGGTTTGGGCAGGAAGAGGCGCCTCGCGCCGTTGGGCGCCGGCTTGGGCTCACGGTTTCCGCTCATGATCAGGACGGGGATGGTGGGACACTCCACCGCGAGCTTGTCGGCGAGGTCGTCCCCGTTCAAGTGACGCATGGAAATGTCCGTCACCACGCAGCCGAAGCGGTGCATCATCGGAAGCATGGCGAGGGCTTCGTCGCCATCGGCGACCGTGGTCACGTCGTACCCCGCGAGCGTCAACATCTGTCCCAACGCTTTGCGTACGCCCGGATCGTCCTCGGCGAGCAAGACCCGCTGCGTGCGCCCGTCGGTCACGGGGTCCACCGGCGCTGGCGCCGCGGCGGCATCGGTGGGAGCGGGGATCTTGGGGAACCGAACCCGGAAAGTGGTGCCGACGCCCAGCTCGCTCTCCAGAGCGATTGTCCCACCGAATTGTGCGAGCAAGCGGTGGATGGTAGCCAAGCCGAGGCCGGTACCCTTGGCTTTGGTGGTGAAGAAGGGCTCGAAGACGCGGGCGGCGACCTCGGGCGGGATCCCGGTGCCCGTGTCGGTCACCGAGAGCTGCACGCTGGCCCCCTCGTCGCTGACCGCGAGCGTCAATTTGCCGCCCTCTTGCATCGCATCACGCGCGTTGACCACCAGGTTGAGGACGATCTGTTCGAGCGCCGTGCGCGACACCAACACCCAGCAACCCGGTTTCAGCACTACGTCCACGTCGATCGGAGATCCGACGAGGCGAGCGGCCATCCTGCCGTGAACCTCGAGCAGTGCGCCGACGTCCACCGGTTCGCTCTTGCCGACGTTGGAACGACCGAGCGCCAAGAGTTGTGTGGTCATCATCGAGGAGCGGGTCGCCGCGTCTTCCAGGTCGTTCAACAACGCGTCGTTGTTCGCATCGGCGGAGCCCGGAGCGCTGCGAAGCAGCCCGACCGTGCCGATGATCACCGTGAGCAGGTTGTTGAGGTCGTGGGCTACGCCGCTCGTGAGGTTGCCCACGAGCTCCATTTTTTGGCGCTGGATGCTGCTGCGGAGCGCTTCGTCTCGCTCGAGCGCTGCGCGTTCCGCACGCCCGTGCAGCGCGCGGAGCGACTTCAACGATTCGTGGAGCAGCACGGACGTGAGGACCACCGTAATCGTCAGCGAAGCCCACGCATTTGCGGGGGTGTATGGACCCAGCTCGAAAGGCAACGCGCTTCGTTCTTCGAGGTGCCAGACGAACGCACACCAAACCGAGCTGGCCACCGCCATACCGAGCGCGGCGCGGCCTCCGACGACGCTGCCGATGAGCAACGTACACACCGCGAACACGGACGCGTTTTGCCCCTGCAAACCGCCAAAACTCAGCGTCACGAACGCAATCTGCAGCCAACAGAACACGGACAAGGACCACGCCGCGAGGGTGACCTTGCCACGCCGCACCAGGGCTGCGACGATGCCGTGGCACAGGTACACCGGCGCGTAGAACGACAACGTCGTGCGGACGTCGTTGCGCTCGTCAGCGAGGGCGACGACCGTCCCGAGCCCAACCAGCGCTACGGTTGCCGTCAAGATCCGCCATAACATCTGGGCGCGGCGCTGTGTTTCGGGGTCTTCGAATTCCGGTGCTGTATACCATTTGCCCATAGCGGTTCGTCTCCCGACGGCACGTGCAGTCGAGATGTTAACCGACCGTACCACAGTTGTGACGGAGATGAACCCCGCACCTCACCGCGCAAACCGCGGCTTCACTCGGGGGGCCAGGGCCGGACGGTCACGGGTGAATGCCAGCCAGCACGCCGGCAAACGCGTCGTTCGCCCTGTCTCGAAGGCGTAACGGCACTGGTTTGTTGCCGCTTACTCGCCGGTTTGGAGGGGCGTCCCCCAGGGAGCGAACGAGCGGCCTCACGGCGCGTGTTTTCGTCGAGGCTGCCGGGCACCGGGTCGTGGCGCCAGGGGCATCCGAGCGAGCAAGTTCGGCCTAGACCTGCTCGCGCTCGGAGCGCCCGACTTCAGAAGTCGCCGTCTTTGACGTAGGGGTGGCTCCACAACGTCAATTGCAGCAAACAAGACTTCAACCACGCGTTGTACATCTTCTCGACGTCTTCACTCGAGTGGCCCGCCTTCGCGAGGAACGGTCGCAGGGTGAACGTCACCGGAAACGCGAGGGCAAACAGATCGCGGAACGGCACGATCGCCGTCGACGGAGCGTGGTCCGTCAGGTTCTTCTTGGAGCGATGATGACGCAAACCGACCTCGTGCTGATAATCGAGCCAATCTTGGCCGTATTCCGCCTTGGCAGTGTCGAGGATCCATTGGCCAAATCGCTTCCGCACGGCCATCAGGTAGTCGCCGAGGGGTTTGCCGTCCGCTTTGGAGGAAAAGGAAGCGAGGAGGTGCGGTTGACTTCCGACGAATCCGTACCAGACGTCGAGGATTTGTTCCACGTAAGGCGCCACGATGGCGTGAGACATGCGTAGCGCCTGCACGTCGGCTTCGGCAAATGAGACGCTCGCCTTCATTTTCTCGAAGTCCGCCTGCGAAACGGGCGATCGCCCGAGCGCAGGACTGCCAAAACTATATCCAGGAATTGCACTCATGATGTTTGCCTCTCTCGGAGCAAAGCTCCGCCATACCGTCAGCCGACGCGGCTGCGGGTAGCTCATCGACCGACGGGCATCGCGCTAGCCGGGCTGCACGAATCGGGCCCAAATCAGCGAACGGGACTCATCCGACGCGCGTTCGTGCTCTGGGCAGTCCAAACGGAGCTGGTCGGCCGCCAGCGGCGCGTCGACGAAACCGCAGTGGTGCGGCGTCGCACCCGTGCGCACGTGCGGTCGAAAGTGAGTGCAAGTGACGCACATGCCGCTCAAAGGGACCAAACCCTGTTCCTGCAGGGCTCGGATCATCTTGACGACCCCTCCGTAGAACGCGCGTTGCTCGTCGTGAGACAAGTCGGCGACGGCGTCGGCCATGAACTCCGGCCACGAACGAGCCCGGCCGCCGACCGCGGCGCCGCGCTCCGTCGGGGTCAGGAGACTCGCCCTTGGGTGACGAGGGTCGGGCCCTTTTTCAACGAGCCCCTTCTCGACCAAAACACGCACCGAGTCGCTGATCGTCGGTAGTGTGACACCAAGCCGTTCGCTTAGCTCTTTGCCAGTGAGCGGACCTTGTCCCACCAATGCCGCGAGGATCTGCCCCTGAGTGGCCGAGAGCCCCTCTCCGTTGGCTTGTTGCCAAGCCTGTTGCTTCATCGCCAGCCCGAGCTTATGCAGGCCCGTCGCGATACGGGCAGGGATCGGCTCGGTGTGTTCGTCGAAGTAGGGCAGGCTACGCCGAGTCATGAAGTAGGTCTAACTTAGGACTCCTAAGTTGTCAAGCCTGCCATTTCCCGGAGACTATCTGCCCGCGAGCCAATGCGCGTATTGTGGAGGCAACACGCTCTGGGGCTGCGGTAGCCTCAGGGCCTTGGCGGCGTGGTACGGAAAGTGTGGGTCGTCGAGCTCCTGGTGGGCCAACATCACCAGATCGGCCTGGCCCCGTGCGACGATGTCCTCGGCTTGTTGGGGCTCGGTAACCAGCCACCCTACCGCGGTCGGGATGCCGGCTTCGCGCTTGACCCGCTCGGCGATCGGCGCCATGAACGCTGGGCCCCACGGAACCTGTGAGACATTTGGCGTGTTGAAGCCCAAGCTGACGTCGATGAGATCGAGGCCCAGAGCCTTGAACCGCGTGACGAGCTCAATCGATTCCTCGAGCGGTTGGCTCTCCTCCGTGAAGTCGCTCACGCCGAGGCGCGCCGTGAGTGGGTACTTTTCGGGCCACACCGCTCGCACCGCGCCCAGGGTATCGAGCAACAGGCGGGCGCGATTGTCGAAAGAGCCGCCGTATTCGTCCGCGCGTTTGTTGGCGATCGGCGAGAAGAAGCTCTGGGCGAGGTAGCCGTGAGCGAAATGCAGTTCCAGCCATTCGAAGCCCGCATCCAGCGCTCGTTTGGCCGCCGCCACGAAGTCGTCTTGGACGCGGGCGATGTCTGCTTTGGTCATCTCGCGCGGCGCGCGCGGTAGATTGGCGCCAAAGGGGATGGGTGAGGGGCCGAGGGTCTCCCACGCGCGGTCGTCGGTCTCCGAGATGTGGTCGTCGCCTTCCCACGGCCGATTTGCGGAAGCCTTACGCCCGGCGTGAGCGAGCTGGATCCCTGCGACCGCGCCTTGGCGCTGCACGAAGCGGACGACGGGCGCCCAAGCTTGGGCCTGAGCGTCGTTCCACAGCCCCGTGCAGCCCGGGGTGATCCTGCCCTCGGGTGAGACGGCCGTTGCTTCTGCGATCACTAGAGCCGCCCCCCCAATCGCGCGCGCACCGAGATGTACCAGGTGCCAGTCGTTGGGGACGCCGTCGTGCGCCGAGTATTGGCACATCGGTGAGACGACGATGCGGTTTCTCAGCGTGACTTCCTTGAGCTCGAAGGGCGTAAAGAGTTCGGGCATGAATCGCTCCTGATGTTGCTCCTTAGCGCCCACGACGGGCGCCAAGGAGCAGCGGTCGTAGCCCGAAAAGCGCCCGCGCTCAACGTCTGACGCCGGCCGGCAAGCGCGACCACGCTCGCCGTGCACTCACCGCAACAACCTCAGAGCCAGCCCTCGCGCGACAACAGCGCCTCGATCCGGCTCTTCACTTCGTCCCGGATCTCTCTCACGCGCTCGACCGGCTTGCCCTTGGGATCTTCGAGGGGCCAATCGTCCCGCCTCAGACCAGGAACGTGCGGACATGCCTCACCGCAGCCCATGGTGATCAAAATAGTGGCCGTCTTGGCGAGTTCGTCGGAGAGAAACTGCGGTTTGGCGTCCGAGAGGTCGACCCCGACCTCTTGCATCGCGGTCAGCACCTCGGGGTGCACTTTTGTTCCTGGTTGAGTGCCGGCCGAGATGGCCCGCGCCTTCGCAGGGTTGGCCAATTGGTTGAACCACGCCGCGGCCATCTGGGAACGACCGGCGTTGTGGACACAAGCGAACAATACGAGGTTCATGTTTGAAGTTCTTCCGTTGTCGTAGCTGGGTGTGAAGGCTGCCGCTTGGCAGCGGAGTGGGAGCCGAGCCAGCGCAGGAGAGCCCAAGCACCAGTCGCGCCCAGGAGTTGCGCGAAAATGAAGCCTGGGGCGTCCTGCGGTCGAATGCCGGCGAAGGTGTTGCTGGCTGCACGTGCCAACGTAACGGCGGGGTTGGCGAACGACGTCGAGGACGTGAACCAGTACGCGGCGGTGATGTAGGCGCCGACGGCGAACGGCACGTGCGACGGCTGTCGACGGCTCGAGCCCCAGATCACGGCGATCAACCCGAACGTCGCGACGAATTCGCTCACCAATTGAGACGCGCCGGTGCGCGCGTGAGACGAAGCAGAGAAGAGGGACTGCTCGAACATCACGTGGGCCGTCGCGACGCCCACGAAGGCTCCCGACACCTGAGCGACGATATACGTCGGCACGTCGCGCCAAGGCAGCTCGCGCCCCAAAGCAGACACCAGGGTCACGACGGGATTGAAGTGCGCTCCCGACACCGGCCCGAAGGTCATAATCAACGCCACCAAGCCGGCGCCCGTGGCGATGGTGTTGGCCAGCAATGCGATGCCGACGTTGCCGGCCGCCAGCGTCTCACCCATGATGCCGGACCCGACCACGGTGGCCAGCAGCAGGGCGGTGCCAAGCGCCTCCGATACGGCGCGTTGCGACAACGTATTCATGACTCGTGACCCCCTAACGTCAACGGACGCGTCCTGCGGAGGTTGGCGGGCCCGGTCGCGGCGAGGGGCTTGGGTGAGACGTGAGACTTCCTGAGGGACATTCGACTCCTTCGAGCAACTCGTTCGCTGCCAGTCAGCAACACCTGGCGTGGCCGACGCCCCGCTTGCAGCAGTCCTCCCACACGTAGTCGGTGAGCGTCCGCAGGGCGTCGTAGTCCGCGCTGTAGTAGTGGAACGTGCCTTCGGTGCGGGCCGCCAGCAAACCGGCCTCCACCAACCGTTTCAGGTGGTGGCTCAGCGTGGAGGCAGGCACGTCGACGTGGCCTTGAATCTCACCGGCGCTGATTCCGTCGCTGCCGCCTTGAACCACGAAGCGCAGGATCGAAAGGCGCACGGGGTGCCCCAGTGCCGCCAGCTGCAGTGCGTGGTGTTCGACCTTCGCCACGGCCCTGCTTCTATTATTTTCGAATCAACGTGGCAAGCGTTAGTTCGAGTAAACTCGAAATAGCCGTCCGCCCATCGCGGAAAGTCCGTCTTTGCCAGTAGCCACGGCGTGGGCTGCGTCTTATGCAGGATGACCTGTTCGTCTTCGTCGTACCCATGCTTTCCAATACCAACGGTTCAGAGGTCGGCCGCACCCGTCGCTTGCTGCAGATGGCGCTGAGTGAGTGGCCCACTTTGGCGGTCGGCACCGTGTTCCTACTATTGGCCAGTGGCTCGGGGCTGGTGTTTCCCCAGGCGGTGCGGATCTTCATGGACGAGATCTCCAAGGGCGGCGGCTATGGCCTCATCAACAAGGCGGCGCTGGCGATGGCGGCCGTGTTCTTGGTCCAAGGGGCAGCCAGCGGCTTGCGGTATTACCTCTTCACCGTCGCGGGAGAACGCATCGTCATGCGCTTGCGCGCGCAGCTCTACGAGCGCATCGTCTCGCAGGAGATCGCGTTTTTCGACCAGCGGCGTACCGGCGAGCTCACGAGCCGGTTGCTCGCCGACACGGGAGTGTTGCAGAACGCCGTCAGCGTGAACATCTCGATGGGCCTCCGCTTCGTGGCGTCGATCGCCGGGGGC
>CBINDO010000321.1:0-9457 GCA_966249405.1 uncultured bacterium
CGCGGCGAACTCCTCGTGAGCCTTGGCCATGTCGCCGTCGGACCCGAGTGCCAGGAGCGCGGTCTCGAAGGCGCTTACCGCTTCGGGCTGACGTCCCGCCCGCTCGAGAGCCAGCGCGAACGCGACGTGAGACGCGGGATCGTACATGTCGGCGTAGATCGCGCTCATGCCCATTTGGATCGTGCGCTCCACGTCGGCGTTGCCGCTCTCCAAACGCGCGTGCACGAGGCTGCGAAACACCGTCCCACTGTGTTCCTCGATGCCCACCAGCTTCTCGAGAACGGCTCGTTCACCCGCGGCATCCTTGTGCCGTCGGTTGAGCTCGAGGAGCCCGTAGAGAGCCTCGGACTGAAGAGGATCGAACTGATGCGCGCGCTCCAACGCTGCTTCCATGCCGGCCTCGTCGCGGAGGAGCTCGAGCGCTCGACTGTGCAGCAACTGCGTCTCGTAACCGTCTTTGCCCAGCTCGAGCAGGGTGTCGACCGCCTTCTTGGCTGCCTTGCCGTCGGCTTTGCGCAACGCGAGACGGGCGCTCAGCCACAAGCCCTCCGGATGTTTGGGGGCCAGCCGCAGCACCTCCGTCACGATGTGCGTCGCCGCGTCGTACTCCCGGTTCTGCATCAGGAACACCGCGTACCGACTCAGCGCGTCGGGGTTCTTGCGATTCTTGTCCGCAAACTCGCGTACCCGCTCGGGGTTACCGATCCGTTGGCTAGGCACGAACTGCCCATCGAAGCGGGCCAAGCGCTGCGTGAGATAGTCTTCGAACATCCGATCGAGCTCGTCACCGGATACACCCAGGGACGTCTGGAACACGACGGGCGAGGGCTTGCCTCGAGCCCACGACACCAGCATCTCGCGTACCTTGGGATAGCCGAATCGCTCCACCAACATGTGCACGATCTGAGTCGACGCATAATACGCGACGGCAACGTCGCTGATGTCCTCGGCGCGCGTGAACGCCTCGTTCATGGCGCTCACCTTCGGCAGGCGGCCAGATTTGAACGCCAAGTATAGCTCGGTGTCTTGCTCTCGTCGCCACTCGGGCCTCGCGATGAGCGTCTCGTATTCGGCCAGTCCTTCGGTGAACCAACGCGGCACGTGATTGGCCGAGAGTTGGATGTGAAAGACGTGTGCGAGTTCGTGCCACAACGTCATCCCGACGTTGAACTTCTCGTAATACGGGCTCATGCTCGCTAGCGTCTTGCCGAAACACACCCCCTGAATGGCGGTCTGCGGAAGCCCGCTCGTGCGCACGGCGAAGCTCTCCCGCTCCGAATACAGCTCGATGCCCACAGGTGTCGACGGGGTAAAGCCATACGCTTGCACCATGCGTTCCCATGCGTCGTCGAGCAGCGACGGCACGAAGCGCTCGAGCACCGGCTTCTCGCGCGTCGGGTAACGGAAGTTGAAGCGGCTACCGGGAACACTCGTGTACTCGCGCGCAATCGTCTTTTCGTAGAGGTTGAGCGTGTTGAATACCCGCACGTTGTACGGGTCACGATTGAACGCCGACCGCAACGCCATGAGCCCACCGGTGTCGTCGCCGTTGCGGATCAAGTTCAGCCCGAGCTGTGCGTTGACGGCAGGGTCCGCGGGGTCGAGCGCGAGCGCCGCGTTCATCAACCGAACGATGTCGTCGTACCGATGTTCCCACTCGGCGTAGAGTCCAACCGTGGTGTAGAAGCGCGCGTACTCCGGGTTGCGACGTAACACTTCGTCGCGTGCTCGTTCGAAGCCTGGCGTGTCGTCGGCGAGAAATCGCGTCGCGCCGCGAAGACTCCACAACTCGAGGTCGTGCGGGTTGACTGCGAGACCCTGCGCGACTTCTTTTTCGGCTTGCTCGAGGTGCATGTCACGCAACGCAATGCCGGCGAGTACCGCACGCGCAGAGGTGAGGCGCGGATTGATCCGCAAAGCCTGCTCGACCAGGCGACGCGCCTCGTCGAAATCCAGCGCCTGCTCCAACTTCACGAAAGCGAGCCACACCAGCGCCTCCGGGTGGTTCGGGTTTCGCTCGAGCACATCGGCCAACACCTCTTCGGCGTGCCCGGGGTCGTGGTGTTCCAAGAACAACTCGACGCGCCACAACATCACGGAAATGGGCGGCTCGGCGCTCGCCTGCTCGGCCAAGTTGAGCGCATCGTTGGCGTCTTCCGGACTGCGCAACAGGTACGCCGCCCGTCCAACACACCCCATGCCCATGCTGTCCGTATCTTTGATCCGGTCCGCGTTGAAGTCCTCGATCACGCTCATGAGCACGGGCGTGGCAGCTTCACGTTTGCCGCTTTGGATCAAGAGCTCACCGCGCATCAACCGCGCAGCCGGTGAATCACTCTCGCGCAAGCGAGCTTCGGCGGTAGCCACGTCTCCCAACGCTGCGGCCGCCCGCGCCTGCAGCAGAACCGTGGGCTCGACGAGCGTCGCCGCCGTGCCTCCGTAACGCATGGGCGCCGCCGCTGCTTCGTATTGTCCCGTTTCGAAGTGAACTTGCCGGAGGCCGAGTTCGGCGCGCGCCTGGGTGCCATGATGCGCCAATGCCGCCTCGAAGCTCTTCTTCGCCTCTTCGTAGCGACCTCCGGCGAGCGCCTGTTCACCGCGCTGCACCAGCTGTTCCGGCGTCAGTGACGGCTGCTTTGCCGTGGGCTTCGATATGGCAGGCTTCGACGGACTTGCCGCAGGTGTACAGCCGTTGATGATAGCCCCGATCGAGAGCCAGAACATCAACAGACCGCTGCCGGCAGCCGCACACCTGGTGAACCGGGTTCGTCCGACGTCCGCAACGGACTTCGCGCCCGAGCAGCCAGCTTCGCACTTCGACGTCATCGTCCGAGCAGCCATCACCGAGATCATGCGCCAAGCGGGCCGGGGCGGCGAGCCCCTTCGCCGAGTCGGTCGCCACGCTGCCTCGACACCCGCGTCCCACATCGCCCCCTCCGACTTGTGGGCCAGGTTTGGAGAGGTCAGCTCGGGGCGGGTGCGGCGATTTCCCGGCGCGCGACGGTGCGACGGAGCCGAGGATCCCTTAACATCCGCGGCATGTCGTTCGCCGCTGCCGCCCGGCTCACCTCGCTCGAAGACAAGTCCGGGCGCCCCACCCCGCCGCTGCGCGGCAGACTGCTGGTCCTGGGCGCGCTGACGTGCTCGGTGTTGGGGGCCACGAGTTGCATCGCGGCCGCCCCGGAAAACGACGGCGGTGTGAGCGAGATGTTAACCGAGACCGACGACTCGTCGCCCTCGCCGGACGACCAATCCACATCGGCGTGCAACCTGAACGAAGCCAATGACAACCCGCTCGTAACCTTGAGTGGTCGGCTTTGCGGAGAGACGTTTTCGCTCGCCACGCGGGCAGGCGCCATCGTTCACTTGGGACGTAGCCAAGCGACGGACCCCGAGACGGAGGTCCGGGTGATCGAAGTATTGGAGAGCGCCGACCCCGGCACCCCAGCGGACCTGACCAGCGCCGAGTTCTTGGTCAACCTGGCGTTCGAGACGGGCCCCGAAGTCGCCAGCGCCGTCAGCACCCACAACCTCGTCAGCGGCGTGTTCAGCTTGTGCGGCTTCGGCACCGTGGTGATGCAGTCGGGCCCGGTTACCTTCGAGATGTCCGGCGTGGACGACGGCGCCACCTCCGGGGACTTCACGTTGACGCTGACGGGGCTCTTGGTGGGTGGCTACTCCGCGCAGCACGGGCAGAGCCGCGTGCAGGCTTGTGGTGGTGAGGTGGATCTCACTCTCCAGGGCCGCTTCGTTCACCAGTGACGGTGGCTTCGTCGCCCCCGACGTCGGGCGCCGACTCGCCCTCCCCTCGGCGTTCACGCAGCGCGGGCGCGACGTCTCGCCCCGACGCCGAATCGGCTTCGGGCCGTTCGTACAACCACACGACGGGCACGCCGTCGTAAGTCCCTACGTGAACGGGTGAGGTGGTTCCGTAGTCGGTCCAGATCATGTACTCGACCTGCGCCATGTGTTGCTCATGGTGGTAAATGGCGAGGTCGCTGCCGGCCACACCGAGCTGTGGCCTCAGATCTTTCCTCACTCGTTTATCCGTCGCCATCATGTGCCAGCTCTGCATCGCCGTATCGTGGATGAATACGCGCGCCCCGCGTTCTGCCTCGGCGTTGATCTGGTCTTGGATGGCGCCGGTGCTGTAACCCCAGAACGACCGATTGAGTCCAAGACTTGCTCCGCCCGCCGCGCCACCCACGAGCGGTGTGTACGCGGCAAGTCCCCAGGGATGCGATTGGATCGTCATCACGAGCGGCCCCGCCAGACACGCTAACCCGAGCGCACTGACGAGCGCCGTCCGTCTGCCGAGTTCGAGCTCCGCACCTCGCTGCAGAGCTCGGTCCTGCGCAACTCTTAGCACACCACGACACACGGCAACGAACCCGTATCCAGCGAACAACCCGAAGTACGGGTACGCGGTCATCCAGTGTTTCGTCCCACCGAAAATCGGCGTCGAAGTGAACAGCCACGGCGCGTAACACACGCCGATGCACATCAGCCAGAAACTCATCGTCGACTGACTCGCGCGCTCGGCGTCCGTGAGGTCGGCATTTGATCGAGCGGCTTGCGGCGCACTCGGTCCACGCAAGCTCGCAAGCCACGGCCACACGCGTCCACTCACTTCGCGGCGCGCGTACACGAGCACACCCACGCCAAACAGCACCAACGTCACGGCAGGCACCGTCGCCGCCGTCATCACCCACGCATAGCTGCGCGGAAATGGAGGCTCGAAGTACGTCTGCCCGAGGAACTCCATGTTGTAGAATACGTGCCGCGTGTGGAACACCACGTAGTCGCGGAAGCGGTCGACGGTGTCGTGCCAGATCCACGGCCAGGTAGCGTAGAACACGAGCGGCCCGACTGTGGCCATCAACACCAACACGACCGGAATGCGCGGCTTGCCTGTACGCACACCGCGCCACAACTCGCCGCCGTGGCTCCAGAGTTGGTGGCCGATGAGAGCAAACGGCAGCAGCCAGGCGTTGTGCTTGGAGTTGAGCATGAGACCATAAAGCAGGGCGGTCCCGATGGCCCAACTCCAACGTCGCGTTTCCAGCGCTCGCCAATAAGCATACGTAGTGAACACGCCCATCGCGGTCACTGGCATGTCGAAGCAATCGAGGTGCGCGTGGTAGAAAACCTGCGGCATGAGCGCAAAGCCGAGTGCACCAACCAATGCGCCGGCGCGCGCCAGCAATGTCCCGAACGGGGCCAAGTGCCGCAGCCCCCACAGATAGACCACGCCAACCGCGAGTGCGCTCATCACCATGCCCACGAAGCGGTAGCTCGTACCCCGCTCGGGGAAGAGTCGGACGCCGTCCCAGAACGCGGCCTTCGAGAGCGCGAACAGTGACTTGATCAGCGCTGGATGTTCACTGTTCACACGCCAGTACTTGTCGATCGTCCCTTGCTGCAGGGCCTGGGCTGGGTCCGACCACAAGATCCGAAACCAATCGAGGTAAGCGTCGGCGGCATGAAAGTAGAAACCTTCGTCGCGGGCGTAACCGAGGTCGTGGACGGTGTTTACCAACCACAGGCAATACCCAACAATCAGCGTCGAAGCAATGGTGGCATCCCAGGACCAACGCCACCATTTCGGGCGCAGATTCGTGCTCTTCGACGCTGTGGCAGCCTCTGAACCAGCGACGGGGGCAGGTTCGAGATGGGGTTCCGCGCCGTTGTCATCGGCCTGTCGTTGCTGCGTTTCGCTCTCCACCATCACCTCACGTCCGCGTAAAAGCAGAAGTCGCGTTTCTTCGAGCTGTCCGCGAACACCTCGAACTCCACGCGGTGTTCCCCGCTCGCGTACTTGTCCGTCGCGAACTCGAACGCTTTCCAGCCATCCCCATTTTCGTGTCTGGCGCGACCGAGCGTCTCACCATCGACGTTCACGAGCAGCTCGATGGCCGCACCTTTGGTTTCGCGGTCGATCAGATACGGCGCGCCCGTGAAGCCGGTGATGCGTTTGCCCAACTTCACCTGCTCGTATCTCACGACCTTGTGGCGTTTGCCCGACGGCGGGTGTGCCCACAAGCAGCGCCGCGGACGGTAGTTTTGGTCCTCGATCACCGTCAGGCCCACGAAATCCCATTCGGAAGCGCTGCACTGCAGGCGCTGCGCCGGAAACGTCGCGTGCCCACCGAGCGCCCCGTTCGTCACGCGCGCGTTCGATTCTAGCGTGCACGCAGTGCGGTCGCCGCCGCCCCGCCCGATCTCGACGAACACGCTCCGCCCCAAATTCGGAGTCGCGAAGGCGTCGACGAAATCGAACGTCACCGGCTGGAACACGGGGTTCACGCGCCGCTCCACTACGAACCCATCCACCCGCCGCTCTCGATCGACCTTCCACTCGGGATGCGCCGAGTCCGCGCCGGGCAAGACGACCTCCACCACAGCTGCATAACGGCTATCTTCCGGACGCGCGACGTCACGCAGCGGCATGACCTCGTCCCCGAGCGCCCAACGCAGGTTCGGCTCGGCCCAGTACGGCGATATGGTCACCAAGTCCCCCGCTTCGGAGATCTCGGCCACCACGGGTTCCAGCGCCGCATAGTCCTCGAGCTGAGGCGTCCGGTTACGGAAATAGAGGTGACCGACGAGTTCGACCACTCCTAGGCCGGGCACACTCAACAGCGCCCACGACCAGAAACTACGCGGGATTTTCACAGGCCGCGGACCATGCCACAGCCGACGGCGGAGTCACTAAGATCGCGCGCAAAACAGCCCGGTTGCCGCGTTTTTGGGCGCCTTTTCGGCCTTCGGAACGAGCGGGCGCACGCGTATGCCCCGGATGCACCGACGGTTGCGCTCTCGTTGGGGCCCAACCGTTTGGTCACGCTCCCCGCCGAATATCGCTCACGTCGAACGCAGCAGACGCGGGTTGCTTTCGTACATTTCGGCGCGCTTGTGGGCGGTGTACGCCGCGATCAGGTGGCAAACCCAACCGAGCAGCCCGCCCGAGCCTATCCAGAAGCCAGGCGTGATGATCAGCCAAAAAATGCCGCGCAAGAAGTCGCCATTGTAAATCTGACCAACTCCAGGAACGATCAACGAGAGTACTGCTGCGTTGCCAGGTCTGTTCACGACCAGGAACGTAGGACTAGTCGCCTCGATTGCAAGCGTAGACATCTCACGCGGCAGGGATCGGTAAAACTTCCACCGCGATTGCGCACCGGCGCTGCAATTTCGTCGCGCGTTACGGTGCCGTCGGATTGCGACGGTAAATCTCGAAGTCTTCGATCCGTTCGATCGCCGTGTACGACGCGTTCAGCCACTTCGACAACTCGGGGTCGTGGTCGAGCGCTGCTCGTGAGTCGAACTCATTGCCGGTGACGAAGCGGAAGTAGTCGTGGTGTTGCACGACGAACCAGGTCGGAGTGCTGCTCTGCAGTTCACGCAACAACTCGGCGCGTGCACGCTCGTGCTCCCAGCCCACGCGCTGGGGCACGTCATAAATGAACCGCGACGCGAGCGGGCGCTCCAAGAACCAGTAAATCGCCGGCTCGAAACCCCAGACGAACACCTTCTCCGTCGCTCCGCCGCGCGCCTTCAGCCAGTCGGCGACGTCGCGGTCCGCGGCCAGGTTGAAGTCTGCGCAATAGTGAAAGCGTTTGTCCCACTCCTGCTGCGACCGCTGCTCACTCGCGCCGACCAGGCCCTTGGTGCGCTCCCAAGCGCGCGCCCAGAACCCTTCGGGCACATCGTAGACAGGCACGCGCGCCATCCCGACCACGACGACCAAGGACGCGAACGCCACCGCTCCGCCACCGTGTTCACGCGTCGCGGCTCGCCAGATCTTGAACCAGCCGAGCCCCGCGACGAAGGCCAACAGGGGGATGCTCGCGCCGTAGTGGTACTCGAAATACTTGGCTTGCATGCCGATCCCAGCGAGCTGCACCGCCAACACCCCGAGCACCAGCCCGAGCCCTTCGCGCTCGCGCGTCGAGATCGGCGCGCCGAACCCGGCCGCGATCAAGCCGACCGCGAACAGCGCGCTGTGTTTGGTCAGCGCGTTCTCGACGGCGCGGTAGAATCCCGCTGCCGCATTGTCCGTCCACCCGAGTTTGGTGTAACCGGGCGTGAACTCGAACAAAGTCCAAGCCAGTTCTCCCCACGCCCCCTCGAACCAGAACCACGCCGCGACGAGAACGATGGGCGCGAGCGCTCCAATCCCGATCACCAGGAACGGTGCGGCCAACGCCAGAGAACTCGCGGCGGGTCCTTTGTGAGCAATGGCTGCGTCGTCCCATTCCTGTTTGAGGAGGAAAAACGCCGCTACCAGCGCGCCGCCGCCGAGCGGTGGCTTGAGCAAGAAGGCTCCACCGAAGCACACGCCAGCAAACACCCAACGGCTGTACTTCCGGACGCGCGTAACTCCCCTTCGGCTCACCGCAGCCAGCGCAAAAATCGTAAGAAATCCGGCGTAGCTCTCGGGTTGTCCGGTGTGCCAAAACTCGAGCTGGACGTGGACGACGCTGGCGAGCGCGGCCGCGAGGTACCCGGGGCGACGGTCGGCAAAAAACGTCTCACTGAGCGACACCACCAGCCAACCGCTGACCAACAAGCCCAGCGCCTCGATTAGCCGTGGCCCCCACATCACGCTGCCGAACAGCGCTTCGGCCAAACCATAAACCAGGAACACGCCCGGAGGCTTGAAGTCCCACCGCTCGCGATACGGCATGTCCCCTTCCAGGATGCCGCGCCCAACTAGAGCATAGATGCTCTGATCTCTCCCGAAGCCAAAGAACAGTAGCTGACCTGCAGCCCACACGACCAGCAGCGCGCAAACCACCCTCAACCAAAAGTCGGGACGCACGACGGCGCTCCGCAAGTACGCCCAACTGTTTCGCGTTTCCCACGCTTCGATAAACGCCATCATCACGCCCGCCCACGGCGGTTTGGCCCGCGGGGCGCCAGAGGGGTCGCACGAAAGACCAAACTCAGTCGAGCCCGATTGCCGCACCCGACCGCCGATCGCACTGTTTTGGGCCCTCCGCTTGGGCTGCGCCCTGCGCTCCGGCGGGCCGCTACCGGCCTGCGGCCGCTTACGCGGCCCATTGTTGGCTGCTCGGGGCTACGGCGCTTGACGCGGCTCCATCTATCGTTTTATCGAACGCCGTCGCCGCGCAAGTGGGGCACGCGCTCCTAGCTCAGCTGGATAGAGCATTGGCCTTCGAAGCCACAGGTCGGGGGTTCGAATCCCTCGGGGCGCGCAAAAGCCAACCCATCGGGTTGGCTTTTTCGCTTCCCGTGGGATTCCGGCCGTCAGTCGCGCTTCGCGCTCCTTCCACGGCTCGAATCCCCTCGCCGCCTGCGTTCAGTTACGTCGCGTCCCGCCGCGCGTACGAAAGCCAACCCATCGGGTTCGCTTGTTCGCTTCCCGACGGCGTTCCCGCCGTCAGTCGCGCTTCGCGCTCCTTCCACGGCTCGAATCCCCTCGCCGCCTGCG
>CBINDO010000322.1:0-9439 GCA_966249405.1 uncultured bacterium
CGTCGCGTGTGAATCACGCGGTAGGTGCCTTCGCCGGGTTTGCACCAGACCTTCTTGCGCGGGTTGTTGCGACCTTGGTAACTCGCGAGCCATCGGGCCAACGCCGAGCTGCCGACCTTGGCCTGGCAGAACTTGCGATTGCGGGTGATGAGCTGCGCCATTTGCTTGATGTTCTCTTCGGGGTCGAGCAATTGTTTCTGGACCTCGCGACACGCGGCAGTTGGATGTCTCACTGGATCGCGGGTGCCTTTGCAGGCGCCGATGTAGCGAGCGCGGATCTGCGCCAAGCCGTAGTCTTCTCCGCTCTTGGAGCGCGCGTCCGGTTGGAAACGGCTTTCGTGACTGATGATGGCCACGCCAGTCAGCGGGTCGAAGTCGTGGATCTCGGCTTGCTCGCGCAGTGCGCGTGCGTAGCGTTCCGCATCGGCGTTGGGCACCTCGGGGTGTCGCAACTGGATCGCGGCGACGATCACGGCGAGTGGTCGAAGCATCTCAATCCCGTAGCGTAGCTCACACATTAACGCAAACGTGCGTCCTGGCACGCGCGAGCAGACTGGAAAAATCCCGGATTCCGTTCAGGGCCGTTGACGGCGCGTCGGACCTGCCGTAGTCGGACCGCTGAACGCGCCCTCCATGTCCAGCATTTCTTCAACTCTGCACGCGCAACCCGTTCCGTCCGCAAGCTCGACGCGCTTGACGGTGGTTGGCGGTGGAGTGCGATCTGGCAAAAGCCGCCTCGCCGTCGAGCTCGCGTTGGCGGCCGGGCCACGTCGGGCGTTCATCGCGACCGCGCAAGCCTTCGACGACGAGATGCGCGAACGCATCGCGCGCCATCGACTGGAACGCGACGGACGTTTCACCACCATCGAGGCGCCGCGCGGCTTGGCCGAGGTGGCGGCGATGCTGACGGAGTACGACGTCGTTCTCGTTGATTGTCTCACCATTTACGTCTCCAACGTCTTGCTCGACGTGGGCGACGTCGAGAGCCTCGACCGCGACGCGGCGCGTGCGCTCGAGGAGTCGACGCTGCAACAGCTGCGCGCTGCAGTTCGCGCGTTGCGCGCGAAAGCAAGCCACTTGATCTTCGTGACCAACGAGGTCGGCATGGGCGTCGTCCCGGTGTCACGTTTGGGTCGGCTGTTTCGCGACGTTGCGGGTCGAGTGAACCAATGGATCGCGAGCGAGGCCGACGCCGTTTGGTTCTGCGCACTCGGCATCCCACTGCGAATCAAACCCTCACCGCTGGCTACGGTGGCTGGTAACGCGGCCGATGCGCGTTTTGCGCCCGAGGATTCACCATGAACGCACCCTTCACCTCCACTCCGCTCGATAACTTCGGCGTGCGTTTGCCGCGCGTGCCCCTCGTCAACCCGCAAGCCATCGAACGGCTATGGCAGGTGCTCGACTCCAAAACCAAGCCGCCGCGCAGCCTAGGTCGGCTCGAAGAGTTGGCGGTACGGTTCGGCGCATTGCGGCTTACCCCCGAGCAAGCGGTAACGTTGCCGCTCTCCATTCGTAAGCCGATTCGATTGAACTGCCGCGCCACGGTCGTGATCGCGGCCGCCGATCACGGCGTGATTGACGAGGGCGTGAGCGCCTATCCGCAGTCGGTCACCGAGCAGATGTTGCTCAACTTCGAGGCCGGTGGCGCGGCCATCAACGCCCTGTGCAAAGCTGCGGGGGCCGAACTCGTGGTCGTGGACGTGGGGACCAAACGGATGAACCCAGCCGCCAACGCGCTCGGGCTCAAAGAAGCGGAACCGGCGACGACCCGCGTCGCGGCCGACATGAGCCCGGTGCGTGACTTGCGCGTGCGGGCAGGCAGCGCGAACATGGCGCGCGGTCCTGCGCTCGAACTCGAGGAGGTCCAGCACCTCGGGCTGAACATGGCCGTCGAGCTCGATCGCTGCGGGAACACCGTGGTGGCGTTGGGTGAAATGGGGATCGGCAACACCACCGTCGCGAGCGTCCTCACGGCTGTGTTCTGCGGCGTGACCGAGCCTTCCGAGGTTGCACGCCTCGTGGGACGGGGTACCGGCGTGGACGACGCGGGCCTGTTGCGCAAGCGCGCAGCTGTCGAACGCACGCTCGCGCTGCACGAACCCGACCCGACGCAGCCGTGGAAAGTGCTCACGCAAGTGGGCGGCCTCGAGGTCATCTTCCTCGCTGGTTTGGCTATCGGCGCTGCCGCGCACCGCATGGCAGTGGTGCTCGACGGCTTCATCTCGACTTCGGCCGCGCTCGTGGCCAACGCGTTGTGTCCCGACGTGAAACAATACCTGTTCGCGTCTCACCGATCCGTCGAACCCGGTCACCAGCTAGCGCTCGCGCACCTGGGTCTGGAACCGTACCTCGATCTGCAACTGCGACTCGGTGAGGGCTCGGGCGCGGCCCTGGCGCTCCCGCTGTTCGCGGCGGCTACTGCAATCGTCAACGACATGGCCACGTTCGACAGCGCGGGCGTGAGCGGCCCGCTCGGAAACTGACGGTGCACGTGTCAGACGTTGGGGCCGTCGTCGCGCTCGTGGTGGTCGTTGCCGTCGTTCTGGATGCCGTGATCGGTGAGGTGCCCAATCGAGTCCATCCTGTCGTTGGAATGGGTTGGCTCACGCGGCGCGTGCTTTCTTTGCGCCCAACGTCGGGTGAGCCTGCCGCCGAGTTCGGGTTCGGCGTGATGTTGGTCGTTGCCGTCGCGGGGGTGAGCGCGGGGACGGGCTGGGCGGTCGAACAAGCGCTCCGCGGGTTCGGCGCTCGGCTAGCCGCGTTCGTCCCTGCACCGTGGAACGCGGTCGTTACGGTGGCAGAGGTCGGAGCCGAGGCGTTGGCGCTGAGCACGTTGTTCGCCGGTAAAGGACTAATTGACGCGGGTAAACGCATGCGCGCCGCGCTGGATGTCTCGTTGGACGCAGGGCGCGATGCACTCTCACACTTGTGCAGCCGCGACCCGCGCGACCTCGGTCGCGCAGAGCTGTGCGGTGCCACCGTCGAATCGTTGGCTGAAAATGCGAGCGATAGTTTCGTCGCGCCGTTGCTCTGGTACGTGGCAGTGGCGTTGGCAGGCGGATCGGGACTGATGGCCGCTGCGACGTATCGCGCGGTCAATACGCTCGATGCGATGGTCGGCTACCGTGGCAAGTACGAGTACGTGGGTAAGTTTGCGGCCAGGTTCGACGACGTCTTGAATTGGATCCCTGCGCGGGTTACGGCGCTGACGTTACTCGTCGCGAGTGCTGTGTGCAGGCTGCGCGTAGTCCAAGCCATCTACGTGGGTCTCGAGCAACACCGGGCAACGGAGAGCCCAAACGCGGGCTGGCCCATGGCGGTGGCCGCTGGCGCCCTCGACGTCGAGTTGACGAAGCGCAATTGCTATGTGCTGGGCAAAGGGCTGCGCGCCCCGGGACCCGAGGCGATCGCCGACTGTGAACGGCTGGTGGGCGTCGGGTTTGCTCTCTTCACGGTGGCGGCGGCCGCCGTCGCGGTCGGAGTTGGACATGGTTGAGCGAGTGCACGGTGGGTTGGCGGCGCAGGGTTCGACGCGCGGCGCGAGCGGGTCCTCCGAGTCAGTGGTCGACATGAGCACGTGCGTCGATGCGTTCGGGCTGGTCGAGCCGGTCGTACGAGCGCTGCAAAGAGTCGAAGCTGCGGCGACCTATCGCAATTACCCCGACCCGGACTCGCGGCTCGCCCGCGGTCGTTTGGCCGAGTTTGCGGGCGTCGATCCGGAGCGCATCGACGTCGCGCCGGGTGCTGCCGAGTTAATTTGGACCCTTACACGCACCGTCTTGCGGCCTGGCGACGCGGCGCTGGTTTGGAAGCCGTGTTTTTCCGAGTTCGAACACGCGGCCGCCGCGGCGCACGTCCACGTTTTCGAGCACTGGTTTGGCGCGGGCAGTGTCGACGCCGAGGTCGCGAGGTTCTTCGGAGCCGTCGCCGAACGTCGGCCGAAACTCGCCTACCTGTGCGCGCCGACTTGCCCGCGCGGGGAGTGGATCCCCGCAGCGCTGCTCTGCGAAGGGATTTCGCGGGAGCCGAACACGACGTTCGTCGTCGATCAAAGTTATCTCGGGGTGAGCGGTCATGCCGCCGAGTTGGGGGTGCGTTTTCCGAAGAACGCGGTCTTGTTACGTTCGGTCACGAAGGAGCTCGGCTTGCCGGGCGTGCGCGTCGGTTATGCGATAGTGGACGCTGCGTTGCGCTCCGAGCTTCGAGCGCAGCGTCCGTTCTGGGCGGTCGGTGCCCACGCCCAAGCTGTGCTCGAGGTTTACGTCGAGTGTTTGCAGCCACTGGCGTCGCGACGAGCGCAGTTGCTTGCCCGCGCTCGCAGCTTGGCTCACGGCCTCGAGCTGCTCGGTTCGAGACCGAAGCTCCGTGACACGCACTACTTCACGGTCGAGACAGGGGCAAGCGTGGCCGCGGAAGTTTCGGCGCGACTCTTCGAGCACGACGTCCTGGTCCGTGACTGCACGTCATTTGGACTGCCGCGCGAGTTGCGCGTGGTTGCTCACCCCCAGCAAGCGGCGCTGCTCGACGCCTGGGCTTCGTTCGACGGAGGAAGGCAGTGAACGGTCTCTGGATCGCCGTGGGCTTCTTGTCTCGCCTGCCGGCGCCGAACGTCGTTTTCACTGTGCCTGGCCTCGCGCGGGCGCTGTTTTGGTTTCCCGGCGTGGGCGTCGTCTTGGGCGCGACGTGGTGGTTACTGATGAACGGCGCCGGTGCCTGGCTCGACTCGCGATTGCTCGCGTTTTTGCTCGTCGTGGTTGGGGTGTTGTTTACGGGAGCGCTGCACCTCGATGGGGTAGCCGACACGTTCGATGGCTTGTCCGCGGCTGCCGCTGGAAAGGAGCGAGCCCTCGCCGCGATGAAAGACAGCCGCATCGGCGCTCACGGCGCGGTAGCGTTGGTGTTGACGGCGCTGGGTAAGTTCGTGGCGTTCCAAACGCTGCGTCTGGACTTCGCGCTGGTCGTCACAGTGGGTGCTGCGACGTTTTCGCGTTTCGCCTGTGCGTTGGTGGTCGCGGTCGTGAAGCCCGCTCGGTCCTCCGGGCTGGGCGCGACGTTCGCAGGCGCGGACGGCGCCAACGGGACCCCTGCCGTATCGAGGTCGGGCCTCAAAGCGGCTGTCCTGGGCGCGCTTTGGCTGATTGTTCCCGTCGCAGGCGTAGGGTGTGGTGCGGCGAGTTGGGGCGCGCTCGGTGTGTGCGTCGGGGTTGCTTCGGTGTGCGGTTGGATCCTGGTGCGTCGGTGTCTCACCGTGTTCGGCGGCGTCACCGGTGACACCCACGGAGCCCTCATCGAGCTGGCCGAAACGGCGTTTCTGCTGGCGGGCGCGGCCTGTAGTGCGAGGCTCCCATGAGCACCCAAGTCGTCGCGAGCACCGGCGGCGTCGCGCGCGCGGTTGGAAGGCGCCGGGTGTTTACCTATGCGACGTTGTTGGGGTTGTGTGTGGCGCTGATCGGGCTCTCGCTGTTCACAGGCAAAGTGCGAGCCACCGACGACGCACTTTGGGCCCATTTTCTCGATCTTCGCGCCGCGCGAACCGCCGTGGGATTTCTGACGGGAGCCGCGTTGGCGGTTGGCGGCGTGTTGGTTCAAGGCTTGTTTCGCAACCCGTTGGCGAGCCCTTCCGTACTCGGGACGAGCGCTGGCGCGAGCGTCGGTGGGCAGGCTGGTCTAGTGGCGTTCCAGTGGGTGCTCGCTGGCCACGTCCCCGGGTGGTTCCACGCCGAAATGATGATCCCGATTGGGTGTCTCGCCGGAGCGTTGTTGTCTTTGGGTTTGTTGCTCGCGGTGGTTCGGGTTTCGGATGATCTATTGGTGCTGCTTCTGACCGGGTTCTTGTTGTCGTCGCTGTTTTTGAGCCTCGGCGCGTTCCTCACCAACCTGGCACAGGACAGCTGGGAGCTCGGACGGGCCGTCGTAGCGTTCACGTTGGGCGACCTCGGTGGCAGCGGCAAGCGGCAAGTGCTGCTCACTCTGCCTCTGGTCGTCGTGGGGAGCGCTTTTGCTTGGGGTTGGGGTTCGGCCCTCGACCTCATGTTGAGCGGCGAGGACGAGGCGCGGAGTCTCGGCGTCGCCGTAGAGCGGGTCCGCTTCTGGACCATCATTTGGACGGCGGTGCTGACCGCTGCGGCGGTGAGCGCTGCGGGTAACGTCGGGTTCGTTGGGCTCGTGGTTCCCCACGCGTTGAGGCCCTTCGTCGGTGTCCGGCACCGCTGGCTGATCCCCGCGTGTGCGCTCGGTGGTGGCGCGTTCGTGGTGTTCTGCGACTTGCTGTGCCGCCACGCACCGGGTCAAGCCGAGTTGCCGCTCGGCGTGATCACTGGCATCATCGGCGCGCCGGTTTTTCTCGTGTTGTTGCTGCGCAGTCGGAGGAGCGGCGTGTATGGTTGAAACGGTGGCACCAGCGCTCTCCCTGCGGCTCGACGAGGTTTCCCTTGGCAAACGCGTCGTGTTGCGAAACGTCGCGCTCGACGTCGCGCGCGGTTCTCACGTGGCGATACTCGGGCGCAATGGGGCGGGTAAGACGACGTTGTTGCGAGCGCTCGTCGGATTGATTCCGGCGCGCGGCAACGTGTCCGTGCTGGGTCACGCGCTCGAACACGAGGCGCCGATTCAACGGGCGCGACTCGTGGCCTACGTACCCCAACGGTCGGAGCTCCAGGCGCGATTGAGCGTGCACGAGGTGGTGGCGCAGGGCAGATATGCGCACCGGCACAGCGGGCCCGTGCGATGGCTCACGTCGGCAGATCAGGATACGAGTACTCACGAAGACGCGATTGAGCGCGCGTTGGTCATGACTGACGCCCGGGACTTGCGAGACCGCATTTTCCCCGAGCTCTCCGGCGGCGAGCAACGTCGCGTGTTGTTGGCCCGAGCTCTGGCGAGTGAAGCACCGGTCATTGCTTTGGACGAACCAACGGCTGCGCTCGACATTGCGCACGCGCTGCTGTTCTTCGAGCAGCTGCGAACGTTGACTGCCCATGGCCATACGGTGATAACCGTGCTGCACAGCTTGCACGATGCCGCGTTGTGGTGTGATCAAGCGGTCGTCATCCATCGGGGGTCGTCGTATTACGTCGGTTCGCCCCACCTGCCGGCGGATGTCGTTCGAGAGGTTTACGGGGTCGAGGTGAGCCCCGATGCGGCTCCGGCGTATCGCTTGGCGCCTGGCGAACACTGGCGCCAGGGGAGCGGTGCGCCATGACGGCCATCTCGTGGCTCAACGCCGCCGGGGTCGCCGTCGCGCTGGCGTTGGGACTGTTGGGGCTGGGTATCGCCGGAGAGAACAAGCCGGTCGCACCGCTGACGAAGGCGACGTCGGAGCCTGCGCTGCCGCTCGTGTCGTTGCCCAACGGCGAGCGTGGGCTCCGCGACGAGAGCGGGGTAGTCGTGCCGCTGCGCACGTATCGGCGTGTCGTGTCGGCGAGCACGATCTCGGACGCCCTGTTGCTCGAGTTCGCGGCGCCGGACCAAATCGTCGCGTTCACACAATACAGTGTGGAGAACGAGGTGTTCGGCTACCGCTACACGGGCCGGCCGCAAGTGGACGCCCTCAAGAACATGGAGGGGTTACTCGCGCTCGAGCCCGACTTGTTGCTGGTCAGCACGCTGTCTTCCGGGGCTCGGCTCGAGCGTTTGCGTGAGACGGGCCTAGTGGTCTTCAGCTTGGGCGAGATGCGAGGCGTCGATTCGTTCTTGAGGAACGCACGAGCGGTCGCGGCGTTGGTCGGAAGGCCCGAACTCGGCGAGATGTACGCACAATCGACGTTGCGGCGTCTCCAGTCGATCGCCCGGCACCTTCCGGAGGGGGAGCGCAAGACGGCGATTCAGCTCACGTACTACGGCAACAAGATCTACGGTAGCGGGTCCGAGACCAGCTACACCGACGTCATCCGGTATGCGGGTTTGGTCGACGCCGCTGCGCCATCGTACACCGGCTGGCCCGCTTGGAGTCCAGAGCAGGTGCTGGCGCTCGATCCCGAGGTGGTCATTACGCGAACGGGCATGGGCAAACAACTGTGTACGCAGGCCAGCTTGTCTCACCTGAGGGCGTGCCGGCCCGACGCCGTCGGGCGTTCGGGGATCGTCGAACTGCCAGACGCGCTCATCAACGATCCGGGGCCCGGTATGTTGTTGTCGGCCGAACGCATCTTTGCAGCCGTCTACGGCACTAGGTCGGACGACTAGCGCCCAGAGTCCCGGGGCACCACAGGCTGCCAGAGCTCTCGGGTACGAGGCCTTTGGACGGCACCGCGCCGGCCTCTGCGTGTGCGGCGAAACAGGCGGCTGCGATCTCCAGGCGTCGAAGAGGCGCGAACCGCCGCGGCCAGCAAGCTCCGCGCATCCACAAAAGTCCGCGGGGACTGCAACGCCAGACCCCCAGTCGTCCTAGTTTGTACCCCCGAGTGCACGGGGCACGGAGACGATGTCAGCGCGCCTGGTTTTGGCTCCTTCCAGGGTGCTAAAAGCCCCTTCGTACACGGTTCTGGCGCGTCTATAGAACCAAACCCAACCAACCCTGATCCATCCTCCGCGGTTCGCGCGGCGTCGCTGGGTCTGGAGGACACGTATGCACAAGAAATCCCTGTCTCGTTCCCTTCAAAGCTCGGCGTCGCTCGGGCTATCGGTATTAGCGCTCGGCGCGCTGTTAACCGGCTGCGGCAGCTCCACCACCGAGGACCAAGCTTGCTTCTCGCAGGACAACAACTGGAAGTTCCCGACCTGCAACCCAGCTGGCCCCTACGAGTACGTGGGCGTGCCCGGCGTTCCTTGCACGACCCCGGACAACCAGTTCTACCGCACTGATTGCGCCAACCCCGCCACCGGCACGCCAACGGGCGCGCCTGCGCCGCAACCCGGTATAACGCCCGGCATCACTCCGGTAACACCCGGCATCACTCCGGTAACGCCCGGCATCACGCCGGTAACACCCGGCATCACGCCGGTAACGCCTGGCACCACGCCGGTAACCCCGGGCACGACGCCGGTGACCCCGGGCACCACGCCCGTTACCCCTGGAACCACACCTGTAACGCCCGGCACGACGCCGGTGACGCCGGGTACCACGCCGGTGACGCCAGGTACCGATCCGGTGACGCCCCCCACGCCGCCGGTGGGTGGCGACCCTCAAGGCTACTGGCGCCAAGACACGTGGCAAGGCTGTGTTTGGACGGGCATCGACGACCAGAACGCAGGCACGAGCATCGAGCCTCAAGACTTCACGGCTGGCACGCCGGAGGGCGGTTATTGCGTCTCGGGCAACGTCGCGGCTACCGAGGGTTGGCTCGGTGTGGCGCTGCTCGGGTTCAACCTGAACCAGGACGCAGCTACCGCCGACTGTAACTACGTTCCGGTCGACGTGAACGCAGAAGGTCCGCCCGCGGTGACGTTGACCAAGACGGGTCTCGCCATCGATTTCGTGAAACGCGGCGATGACAAG
>CBINDO010000323.1:0-9426 GCA_966249405.1 uncultured bacterium
TACTTCGATCGGGGGTCACGTCCGTAACGCGACGTCTGGGCAAGTAGCGACCTTGCTCGGTGGTTTGTAAGTATCCCACCAGGCGCTCGCGCATCCGGCAGCCGAGGTCGAAGGCGCGCCCGGCGTTGGGCGCCGATGCGATGAGCCGCAAAACCATGGCGAACTCGTTCGCCTCGAGGACTACCAACCCGAAGGCGCCGTGGTCCCAATCGGGATCGGTCTCGAGCCACTGCTTGACCTCGCCACGCAGCTCATCAACCGGAAGCGAGTAGTCGGCGTGCAGCGTGACAATCGCGATCTTGGAGGCGTCGGTGCGCGACCAGTTCTCGAACTGGTTGTCTGTGAAGTAAGTGATCGGGAACATGCGACGCCGACCGTCCCACGTCTTCATCGCGACGTAAGTGAACGTCACCTCCTCGATCCAGCCTACGTCATCGGAGATCTTCACTTGATCCCCGATCCGGAACGGTTGGGCCCACGAGATCTGGATGCCTGCGAGGAGATTCGCGACCGACTTCTGCGCCGCGATACCAACCACGACACCCACGACACCTGCGGAAGCGAGCAACGAAACGCCGATCTGCCTGACCGATTCGAACTGCATCAACCCCAAGGCCAGGCCGACGAAGTAGGCGACGAACACCGCGACTTGACGGCTGAGACCCACACGCGAACGGCGGCCGTGCAGCACGACGCCGTCGACGGTGGTGGAATCGCGTTCGATCTGCGTGAGCGCCACGCTGGCCAAGGCGCGGATCACGCGAACGACGAACCAAGTTGCGGCCAGGATCGCCACGAACTGCACGACACGATTGAGGCGCAGCTCCGCCTGATTGGTGAGCTTGACCAACGCCAGCCCGAGATCGAACAACATGATCGTGAGAAGCGTCGCGCTGGGTGCTCGTAGACGCGCGAGCACCGCGTCGTCCCACGGGTTGTTCGTGCGTCTGGCGATGCGCTGCGCCACCACCAAAGTGACGGTGGCCGCCAGCCAAGCCACCGCGATGGCGACCGCGAGCACCACCATCAACGCGAGCAACTGCCACAACGCCAAACCCAGGATCGAAAGTCTGAAAGACCATGCGGGCGCGTGGCGGCCCAACCACCCCGGACCGATGCGTTCATAAAGTACCGCAATCGAGCGCACGGTATTGGCGCTGAAGAGCCATACCGCGCCACCTTTGCCGTCCGGGACGAGCTGCAACTCGACGGGCACCTTCAGCTCGTCCACGTGCATCTCACCGAGCAGCTCGCGTCCCGCGCCGTCGTCGGGGTTGCCCGCCTCCTCGTTGGAGACGATGCTGGCTTCGAGGGGCAACAGGCGGTCCAGAACGAAGCGCAACTGCAACGCTAGCTCGGGCCCCGACGTTGCTTGTTCTTCTTTGGCGATACGCCTCAAGTCGAGCGCGTACGCCGCTCGTTCGAACTGGCCACGCTCGGTCGCCGTTTGGAAGAGCTGAATCGTCTCGGAAGGGGTCGAGCGATCCAAGTCCGTGGGCGGGTCGGGCAAGCCGCGTTGAGGGTTGGCGAACGCGGGTTGCGCGCAGATGGTCAGCCACGACACGATGCCGACGAGGTACTTCCACATGGCGGCCATTTATAGTTCACGAGCCAAAGAGAGCAACGCCAGCGCCTGCAAGGGAACCAGATTGCTCGCGCGAGCTACCATCTCGGCTGTGCATGCGGGTGAAGCCGCCCCAGTGCCACGCACCACGACTGTAACGAGAGCGCAAATGCCTATGGGCTCGATGACTTACTTTGTTACACTCCCAGCCTATGGGAACGCGTCCTGGCAATACTGCCCTAGTGTTTGGGGCAACTGGCTACACGGGCAAAGCGGTTGTAAAGCACTGGGCCGCCGTGGGCGACGTGGTCGCTCACGTGCGACCCGACTCCAAACAACTGGCGAAACACGTCGCAAACTTCCAAGAACTCGGCGCGCGCGTCGAACAAGTGCCTTGGGAGGATGAGGCCATCGCCGACCTTGTCGCGCGTACGGCGCCGAACGTCGTGTTCAGTTTACTCGGCACCACTCGAGCCCGCGCCAAGACGGAGCTCTCCGAATCGGACAAGTCCGACCCGTACGCCGCGGTCGACGAACGTTTGACTCTGCAAGTCTTGAACGCGGTAGTGGCCAAAGCCAATACGGCGCTGTTCGTGTATTTGTCGGCGCTCGGCGTCTCGGAGAACTCGCAGAATCGCTACCTGCTCGCGCGACACCGCGTGGAGAAAGCCTTAGCCGCTTCTGGTTTACGCTACATCGTCGCCCGCCCGGCGTTCGTGACCGGCAGCGATCGCGCCGAATTTCGGATGGGCGAACGCGTCATCGCCGTGGCTACCGACGGCGTGTTGGACGCGCTCGCCTTCACCGGAATGCCTTCGTTTCGCAAGTTGCGCAACAAGTTCGCCTCGCTCACCGGGGACGAGTTGGCGCGAGCACTGGTATCTTTGGCGCAAGTGCCGCCGCGCGATCGAGAAGTGTTCGCCGACGACTTACGACAACGCGCGGCCGGCAGCTGACCGCACCACGCCGTTGCTATCAAGGCGCCAGTATCTCGCGAACGCTGCCTTTCTTGTACCACAACCCGTCCGGGCCCACGTTATCGCTGCGGAAGTAACACGTGATGTTGGGCTTGCCGGTTTCCGAACCGGCTCGGGTCGCCTCGCCAGTGAGCTTCATGGCGGGGTCGACGCCGTCCGCGCAGGCGTTGCCCCCCACGCCGAAGTTGGTGCCGTCGTCAGTGTGTTCGTTCACGAGCCGCCACTGTCCCCCGTCCGCGCCGTCCTCCTCGTCGAGGTACAACTCTTGTCTCACGTCACCGTTGGGCAGGTCGTAGACGACGTGTTTGTAGCCGATCCACACGTCAAACGGCATGCCCGAAGACCAATACTCGACGCGCTCGATCGCGACCGAGTCCGGGTGACTCGTCTCCTTCTCGAAGTCGAACGCACCGTCGTAACGCATCCTCGCGCCGAGCCCACGCGTGTCGCACAGGTTCTCGGTTTCGCGCCCGATAGTGCCGTGATTAGAGCGCGCGATCCCGGTCAGCCCTGCGTACGCTGGTCCGTCGTCGGCGACTCGGCGAAAGTACATCGTCATCTCGACGTTTCGCCATTGGTCCTCGAGCGCCGGATCGTGAATGTACATTCGCGGCACGCCACCGCTGATCTTCAGCGTTCCGTGGCCTTCGACTTTGTACGTCGCGTTGCCGTGATCGGCGTCGAACCACGCGTCCCCGGGGTCTTGACCATCGAACTCGCGCGGGTTGTCGTCCCACCTTGCGTACCAGGCTTTCCCCTGAGGCAAGGTCGGGTACATCATCCTGACGCCGAATCGGTCCCGGTCGACGATTGGGCCGCCGGAGCTGGGCTCGGATGTATCACCGATGAATGCGCCGGTCTCTGTACCCACGGCGCTCGACCCCGAAGAGCCACTGCCGCGCGAGGCAGCGTCTGAAGTCTCGCGGGAGCTTGGCCCGGCGCTCGCCGTGTCGGGGCCAGATGGTGCGCCACTTCCGAACGGCTGGCTCGATTGCGTCTCACCGTGCGTACTCGGAGGCCGAGTGCTCCCGTCATCGGCGCTTGCGGCTGCCGCGGAGCTGCTAGCCGAGGACACGTCGGTGGCACTGGACGCGCTCGTCATGGGGCCCACCGCCTTCGAGCCTCCGTTCGAGCAGCTAGCGAAACACCACGCCACACCAACGACTGCGACAATTCTGGCCATGCTTCACTAGCTTAACCCCAGAGTTCGGTTCAGGCGCACGGAGATGAACTGCTCCGCCGAAATCGGTGCGCATCGCTCGCCGGAGAAATCCGGGATTTCCGGCCGCGACGCGCCGATTCGTCTCGCGTTGGACGGCGCCGATAATGGCATCTGGCGCGCCCTCGACCTTGAATTCCCGCTTCGCTTGGGGTTTGGTCCCACCACTTTGACCGCAACCTCCTCCGTCCTTCGCGACCGCGGTTTTCTCTTTTACCTACTGTCTCGCACCCTGTCCGCGCTGGCGATCCAGATGCAAGGGGTCGCTGTAGGGTGGCAAGTGTACGAGCTGACGGGGAACTTCTTGGATCTGGGCTTGATCGGCTTGGCCCAGTTCGCCCCGTTCGCGCTGCTCGTCGTCCCGGCTGGTCACGCCGCGGATCGTTACGATCGCAAACGTTTGATCGTCGGCTGCTTGTTCCTTCAGTTGTTGTGCACCGCATTCCTGCTCTCGTTCTCGTCGTTCGGCGTGAAGACCGTGTGGCCCATCTTCGCGGCGCTCGTGCTCCAGGGGATCGCACGTGCGTTCTCGATGCCCGCTTCGCAGGCGTTTCTCACCAACATCGTGCCCCAATCGGGCTTCGGTCAGGCCGTGGCGATCACTTCATCGTCGTTCCACGTCGCGGTGATCTTGGGCCCGACGTTGGGCGGAGCCTTGTACATCGCGGGCGCGTCGACGGTTTACGGGCTCGTGGCTGGGCTGCTCGTAGCGTCGACAATCCTGCAAATTCCCGTGAGGAGCCTGAGACCATCGGCGCCGAAGCCGGTCGCTGCAAACACGGCTGCGCTCGAGGGGTTCCGTTTCGTTTGGTCGCGGCCCGTCATCTTGGGCGCCTTGTCGTTGGACTTGTTTGCCGTCTTATTGGGCGGCGCGGTGGCGCTGCTGCCGGCGTACGCCCGCGACGTGTTGCACACCGACTCGACGGGGCTCGGTCTGTTGCGCACGGCACCGGGCGTTGGCGCGGCGCTCACCTCGGCGTTGCTCGCCGTTCGCCCGATCGGGCGTCACGTGGGTTACTGGATGTTCGGCGGCGTCGCCATCTACGGCCTCAGCAACATCGCGCTAGGCGTCACGAGTGAACTCGTTCCCGCGCTCGCGTGTCTCGCCATTGGCGGCGCGGCAGACATGGTGAGCGTCTACGTGCGGCACATCCTCGTGCAATCGGAGACCCCCGACGAGGTGCGTGGCCGAGTGAGCGCGGTGAACTCGGTGTTCATCGGCGCGTCCAACGAACTAGGTGAGTTCGAGTCCGGCCTCACCGCTGCGTGGCTTGGTCTGCTGCCCGCCATCTTCACGGGCGGCGCGCTCACGTTGCTCGTCACCGTGGTGTGGGCATGGCGCTTCCGCGTCCTGACCGTGATGGACCGGTTCCCTCACGAATCCAAAGTGGTAATTTGACGCAAGTATTGGGTAGGAGTAGGCGCCCCTCGGAACCGGACTTACCCGGAGATGGTTTCACTCTGCGTCATGAGCGTTGCCACCGCGGCACGACTCAGCCCCAGAGTTCGGTTCCGTCGAACCGAACTCTGCAATATAGCAGTCCCACCGGCTGATAGTTTGCCGTAGAAGCGATTGGAACGCCCTCACACTGGGGGCGGCTCGAATCGCGGCAAGGTCACTACAGCCGAACCGTAGGTTCAGCGCAAGAGCCGTCTCCTGCGCTCGCAACACTAAGTCTAGCGCATGAAGGCTCGAAGCGGCTCTCGGGCGAAGAAGCCGGCCGTGTAGTCGCCGCCACACGCCAGAATTCGCACGGGAGTTTCGGCCGAAGCTCTAACCAGTCGACGCAATAACGGCGCCGGGAAATCGCCGGCAAAAACGATTGCCTCAGTACTGCCGAGCGCGACCTTTTTCGGCTCCGGACTTTCGATGCTCTCGCTGTGGTCCCCGATGGCAAACTCCACGGTGGAACACTCTCCCTCGGGGTTGCGTACCAGCAACTGGAACGTCGGGGCGTCGGGTTCGCCTTTGACGGTGAGCGTCGTGGCGCCCGAGAGCTGGACGACCGCCGAATCTGCCCATGCCTCGGACGTTTCGGAGGTAGATGCCGTCCCGCCGACGGGCGCAGGGACGCCCCCGCCGCTTTCGTCGTTGGCGTCGGGCGGGCCGGCTTCTGTTGGGCTTTCGGGCTCCGAGCCGCCAAACCACAGCGCCAAACCGAGCCCGCCTCCAAATTCGAAGCCGCTCGTACTCGTCTCACCGACGGAGACGCTGACCCATTCGGCGCGTAGGTTGAAGTCGAGGCTAGCGTGATGCCCGAGGAACATCTGAATCGCGCCGCTGCCGCCGAGGCCTACCCCGGAGAAATCCTGACCACTCTTGCCTCCAAGGATCTCCCCGAAGACACCAAGGCTAGGGTGCACGTAACCCGTGCCGATGAATAGATGTTCACCGTAGAGACCCACCTTGTATTGGCTGCTCTCGGCAGTGTACGCCGACTCCGGGTCCGCACTCGATTCTACCTTGGATTCGGACTCGACGAACGCCAACTGCAACCCGATGTTAGCACTTGCGCTGACGGCGTAACCCAGCTGTAGATTTGCTCCCCCCGCAGGGACACCGGCGCTCGAAGTGCTCACGCTCACCCGCTGCCCGTCAGCTTCACCCTTGGTAGTACGTGTCAGAAGTATCGGGGCGTCGAGGCGGAGCTTCACGGCACCTGCCAACGGCGCGTCGTCGCTCACTGCCGACGGCGCAGCGTCCTGGGCTCCGGCGATGCTAGTGGAGAGCGTCGTTCCGACGCAAGTCAGCCCCCAGATCGCCCCCTGCAGTCGCTGTCTCCAAACGACACTCAAGCTGGTGGTGTTCATCATGAAAGCTGCGTCCATTAGTCACGGCTACACTTACAGTCCAGCGAAAACGGCGTTCCAGGACGCCGTAAAATCGACGCTCGAGTTCGGGAGAAACGGGACACGCGGCGACACGGTGAGCCGTTGGGAGAGCTTTGAGCGATCGGAGTGCGCGTCACGAGTTCATCGAGAACGGTCGCTTGCGGGGGGCACATGGAACCGATTCCATGTCGCCATCGAAGCGTCACTTCGCGTGGCCACCGGTCGGTTGGGGTCGGCTCCGGCGGCTACGATGGACCGGTGCGACTTAGTCCGGGCCATTCGCCGCGGTGCGAAAGCGCCGGTCCATCGCGAGGGGCGGTTCGTGAATTTACGGAAGTGACCAGACCCGCCGGATAGCGGGCACGCAGCGCTCGGAAGGGAGCTCTATCGACGCCGGCGTGGTTCCCAGAAGTTTGCGTAATTACGACGCATTTCGCCGAGTGCCGGGGGCGCCGCGAGCGACCCTGGCGGCCCGATTTGCCCGGGTCATTTTGACGCATCGCGAAGACCCCCATTCCAGCACCGGCGGTCCTGAATGGTACCCACCAACCCTACCTACGGACCGAGTGTACACCAAGCCCTGTTTCAGGCGTTGCAAGCGGAAGCCCAATGCCATAAGGGGGCGTATCGTTTGGCGCCCCGTTTATCCCGGGAGAGATCGGTGACACGCGGCAGTCGAACAGAAACGTCGCTATGTCAGAAGAAGATCTCGTCCAAAACCTGCTCTACGCCCCGATCATCGCGGGCGCGTTGGGTCTTATCTTAGCCGTATATTTCTACGTTCGCGTCAAAAGCCTGCCCACCGGAACGGATCTGATGAACAAGATCGCCGGGTACGTGGCGGAGGGCGCCATGGCGTTCCTCGGCGCTCAGTACCGGGTGCTGGCCGTGTACATCGCGGTGGTGTTCGGGCTGCTCAGCTGGCAGTTCGGAGTACTCGCAGGCGGGTGTTTCTTCCTCGGCGCGTTCCTGAGCTTGCTGGCCGGTTTCGGCGGCATGAAAGCAGCCACCTACGCCAACGTCCGCACCGCTCAAGCGGCCCGCGGAGGCAGCCGCGCCGCAGCGCTGATCGTCGCCCTCGATGGCGGCGCGGTGATGGGCTTGTTCGTCGCCAGTCTGGCGCTGCTCGGGCTGGGCGGTCTGTTCCTCGTGTTCAAGGGTGAGGGCGAGTTCGCTCACGAGCTCGGCACCATCCTGCACTCGTTCGCCGTGGGCGCCTCATCGATCGCGCTGTTCGCGCGTATCGGCGGTGGCATCTACACCAAGGCCGCCGACGTGGGCGCCGACATCGCCGGCAAGGTGATCGAGAACATCCCCGAAGACGACCCCCGTAACCCCGGCGTGATCGCCGACAACGTGGGTGACAACGTGGGCGATGTCGCTGGTATGGGCGCCGACATCTACGAGTCGCTCGTCGCGGCTGTCGTCTCGGCCATGGCCATCGCGCTCACCGCATCGGACGAGGCGCTCTCGGTGCTGGTTCCGGACAGCAAGGACGCGACGTTCATTCGTCTCATCGGTGTGTCGTTGCCGCTGATTCTGGCGGGCGTTGGTCTCGCGGTGTCGATCGTGTCGATCTTCATCGCCCGCGCGATGAGCAGCATGCCGCCGGCCACCGTGCTCCGCGGCTCGCTATTGTTCCCGCCGGTGATCCTCGTGATCGTCGCCGCCATCCTCCTCCCCTACCTCGGGATCAACAGCGGCGTGACGATCGCCCTGGCAGCCGGCGCCTTCGGCGGTGGCATCATCGGTATCATCACCGAGTACTACACTGCTTGGTCGCCGGTAACCCGGATCGCCAACGCGTCCAAGACGGGTCCGGCAACCAACGTGATTCACGGCTTGGCCGTCGGTATGGAGTCGACGGTCACGGCGCTCCTCATCGTCGCTGGTGTGGCGCTCGTTGCCAACTGGGCTCTCGGTGAGACGGGCTTCGGCCTGTACGGCATCGCGCTCTCGGCGGTCGGCATGTTGGCTGGTACCGCGATCGTGATGACGGTCGACGCGTACGGCCCGATCGCCGACAACGCCGGTGGCATCAGTGAGATGAGTGGCCTCGGCCCCGAGGTTCGCGCCATCACCGACGAGCTCGACAAGGTTGGCAACACGACGGCAGCCATCGGTAAGGGCTTCGCCATCGGTTCGGCAACCTTGACCGTGGTTGCGTTGTTCTCCGCTTACAACCTCGAAGTGAACCAGACGCGCTTGGCCGCAGGCCTCGAGGCCATGGAGCTCCGTCTCACGGACCCGAACATCCTCATCGGTCTGCTCATCGGCGCGACCCTGCCGTTCGTGGTCGGTGCCTCGACGATGACCGCGGTGGGTAAGGCCGCCGGCTCGATCGTGACCGAGATCGGTCGTCAATTCCGTGAGATCAAGGGCTTGCTCGAAGGCACCGCGGAACCCGACCCCAAGGCGATCGTGAACATCGCCACCACCGCGGCTCTGCGTGAGATGATCCTCCCGGGTCTCGTGGCAGTGTTGTCTCCGGCACTGGTTGGGTTCTTGCTCGGCCCGGACGCCCTCGCTGGCACCCTCGCGGGCGCTCTCGCAACCGGCGCGACCATGAGCTTGTTCATGGCCAACGCTGGTGGCGCTTGGGATAACGCCAAGAAGTTCATCGAGGCTGGCGGCGTGCCCGGTCACAAGAAGGGCAGCGACACCCACAAGGCCGCCGTCGTAGGCGACACCGTGGGCGACCCGTTCAAGGATACGTCGGGCCCCGGCGTGTCGATCTTGATCAAGGTGATGAGCGTCGTGGCGTTGTTGATCGCCCCCCTCGTCGCCCTGGGTTAATAGCACACCTCGAACCCACACTGGTTACCCCTCGGGGT
>CBINDO010000324.1:0-9408 GCA_966249405.1 uncultured bacterium
GACCTTGTCACCGGGCTTGTATTTGTCGGTGAAGAGACTCCAGGGGTCGGCCTCGAACTGCCTAAGCCCAAGACTGATACGCTTGGCGCGAGAGTCGACCTCCAGCACTTGGCACTCGACCTCGTGACCCACCTTGAGCATCTTGGACGGGGGGGTGATCTTCTTGATCCAGCTCATCTCACTCACGTGGATTAGACCATCGACTCCGGGCTCGAGTTCGACGAAGGCACCGTACTCAGTGATCCTCATCACCCTACCGCTGACCTTCTTGCCCAGAGGATACGCCTCCTGAACGTGGTTCCACGGGACCTCTTGAGTCTGCTTCAAACCCAAGCTGACGCGCTCGGTCGCGGCATTGTACTTGAGGACCTTGACGGCAACCTTCTCACCCACCTTGAACATTTCGCGGGGATGGTTAACGCGACCCCAGGACATGTCCATGATGTGGAGCAAGCCCTCGATCCCGCCGAGGTCGACGAACGCGCCATACTCGGTGAGATTCTTGATCGTGCCCTCGAGAACCTGGCCCTCTTCGAGGGTCTCCAGCGTGCGCTGCTTCATTTCGTCGCGCTGGCGCTCGAGCAACACTCGGCGCGATAGCACGATGTTACCGCGCTTCTTGTTGAACTTGATGACCTTGAACTCGTAGGTTTGTCCGATCAGCTTGTCCAAGTTACGCACGGGGCGTAAGTCTACCTGGGACCCAGGCAAGAACGCCTTGACCCCGCCCTTGACGGTGACAGACAAGCCACCCTTCACGCGCTGGCTGATGGTACCTTCGATGATTTCGTCGCGCTCGCACGCGCTTGAGATCTCATCCCACACCTTCATCTTGTCTGCCTTCTCTTTAGACAGACTGATGAGGCCCTCATCGCTCTCGCGGCTTTCGACAAAGACGTCGACGGTGTCACCGGCTTTGACGGTGACTGCGCCAGATGCATCCAGGAACTCTTGCCGAGGAATTCGGCCTTCGCTCTTGCCGCCGATGTTGATCACAACGGCGTCACGGGTTACTTGGACGACAAGTCCTTTGATGATGTTGCCTTCGCCATCGGCTTCCCCGGAAGTGCCGGCGGCGGGGACGGACTCCGACACCGACGCAACCCTGTCAGCCGCTGACACCGCGCCAAGCCTCGACAAGGATGTCGGAGGACTACTCATCGACAAGACGTATACACTCGCCGGCTTCGCGTGACAAGCTCTAGGCGGAACGGACGCGCCTGTTGGCATAAGGCTCGTGGGGCTCGTGAGGTCACTTGTCCGAGCCGGCAGGAACCAACTCGCAACGCCGCTTCGCTATGTAAGCGCACCCCAAGCGTTCTCCTACAAAGGGTCCACCCTGGCGGACGCCAAGCACCAAGTAATCTGCCAGATCGTGAGCGTTGGTCGCCACGGCATTCAATGCTGCGCCGCCCTACTTCAAGTAAACACCCCAGTGGTGCTCCGCTTCTCGGAGCACCACTTGGAGCACCACCTCGACGTAACGGCTGGGTCGCCCGAGTCACGCCGGTTGGTGTAATTTCAGCTACTTGTAACGCCGAGTAACGCTGGGAAACGGCAACTTCTCGTTTTGCCAAGGTTGACGTCGAGGGTTCGAATCCCTTCTCCCGCTCCAAAGAATCAAGCTGCCACTTAGGCAGCTTTTTTCAATTTAGGCCCACGCTTTCGAATCCAGGGGAAGGGATTCGAACTAGCCGAAGACAATGGGCACCCCGACTGCTCGCACCGACCCCGCGACTGGGTTCGACCGGAACTGCACGGAGTCCAGTAAGCTGGACGGAGTGCAGTGACGACCACGTTCGAGACGCCACTGCGGCTCGAAGCGCGCGCAGCGCGCTAGTGCATCCCTTCTCCCGCACAAAGCTAAAAGCCTACCCTTCGGTAGGCTTTTTTGCTTTGTGCGGATCGAAGTGATTCGGGCCTTGGTAACGTGCGGTGGGCGGGGTGCAGCTCGCGGTTCTGGTGAGGGATGCGGCGGGAGGTGCAGCGGCTCGAATCCGGAGTGCGCTTGGTGCGTTGCGCGAACGTGAGCGCAGTGACGATCCAGTAGAGCGCTTGCGCTAGTGACACTCGCGGGTTGTGCCAAACTCGTGCGCGTGTCCCTGGAGCTCCCTGCTGCCGCGCAGCCGCCCCGTTGCCTTCGCTTGCGCGAGGTGCGCGGCAACTCCTGCTGCTACGACGACCCGTTTGGGAGTTCGAGCCACGTACTCCGTTCGGTCACGGTTGGGGCGACGCCTGGGATGAGCCGTCGCCTCGACCGATCTTGGTTCGTCACCAGACCCCGAAGTCTTTTCCGCTCCCTCTGCTCCACCCAGGCAACCGCCGTGAACTCAGCGCTTGCGGACGCGAAGGCTGGTTGAAGGGCACGAGGCCGTTCGTGGGTCGTGCCACGGCTTCAGGCCTAGAGTTGGGGTTCCCACGACTGTCTACCCGGGCTGTGAAGTTGGCCACCGTCGCCGTTCAGCGGTCGGCTTGCGCGCTGGCGGGCTGCTTGGGGTTCCCCTCCGTCGACAACGGAGTCGGGACCGCACGATGCCGCGCGAGGTGACGGATTCGATGTTGCGCCAGACGCATCAATTACTGTCAATGCGTGCGTTCGACGCTAGTATCGTGCTATGCCGCCGCCATGTCTACTCCGGACCTGAATCTACTCGCCGCTCTGGACGTGTTGCTCGCGGAAGGCAGTGTCGTGCGTGCTGCCAAGCGGTTGCAGCTGAGCGCGTCGGCCATGAGCCGCACGCTGGCACGGTTGCGTGAGACGACAGGTGATCCGCTGCTGGTGCGAGCGGGCAGAAGTCTCGTTCCTTCCCCACGCGCGATAGAACTTCGCGAACGTGTCGCGCAACTCGTGCAAGACGCCAACGCCGTGTTGCGTCCGGTCCAGGCGGTCGACCTCGGGCGGCTCGCGCGCACCTTTACGCTGCGCACGAGCGAAGGCTTCGTGGACACGTTTGGACCAGCTCTCTTGGCTCGCATCAGCGCGGAGGCTCCGCAGGTGCGACTGCGCTTCGTGCAGAAGGCGCACAAGGACAGTTCTCCGTTGCGCGACGGGAGCGTCGATCTAGAGACTGGCGTCGTCGACAAGAGCACAGGCCCGGAGTTGCGCACCGCTGCCTTGTTCCGCGATCGTTGGGTGGGCGTGGTGCGGGCGGGGCATGCGCTGTGCAAGGGTCCAGTCACCGCCTCGCGTTATGCGAGCGGGCAACACATCAGTGTCTCGCGAGGCAACCCCGGCACCGATCCGATCGATGAGGCCCTCGCGCAACTCGGGATCGAGCGCCAGGTCGTCGCGTTTTTGGACGGAGGATTTGCAGCCGCGCTGACGCTTGCGCGTGATTCGCAATTGATCGTCGCCGTCCCCGAGAATCACACCGCGCGCTTGCGGCAAGGGATGTACAGCTTCGCCCTGCCGTTCACGATGCCCGAGTTCACGATCTCGCTGCTCTGGCACCCTCGCCTCGACGCGGATCCCGCCCAGCGTTGGCTACGCGCCTGCTTGCGCGACGTTTGCGCTGCACGGACCACGGAAGCGGAGGGCGCAAGTCGCTCCAAACGCGCGCGGCCCACGCCCCAGGCGCGCAGACAAGGCGTGAGGTAGCCGTTGTTCCCACCGATACAGGCGTCAAACGCAATGATGCTTTGCAACCAGGGCGCCTGTCGCAACCGTCAATGAAGTCGTACGTTCTTTCCTGAGCTCTTCAACGAAGGGCGAGGAGAAACTATGGCAAACGACACTCTCAGCCAATTCATCGACGACACGCACGATAACTTTGGACCGCTGACGACCGAGTTGGTGTCCGCGGTCCGGGATCAGCTACAGCGGCTCACTGCAACGCCCACCAGCGAGCGCTGGTTGCAGATGCTGCACGAAGAGTCCCCGGGCTCGAAGGAACTTTACCGCGACCCGAAACACGACTTCCTCTTACTCGCGCACAGCGAGCCCACCGATCTGTATCGCCCCCCACACGACCATGGCGATGGTTGGGTGATCTACGCGTTGCAACGCGGCGAAATGGAGATCGCCACCTACGCACGCGTGAAGGACGCGCGCGGCGACGTTCGATTGGTACGACGTGACGTGTCCACCCTCAAGGCAGGTGAGGCTCGCATCTACCTGCCCGGGGATATCCATGACACGCGGTGTGTGAGCGGCCCCTCCCTGCTGTTTCGCTTCACTGACCGTGACTTGAAGCGAGAGGAACAATCCGGGCGGCTCACCCGCTACGTTTCGCGCGACGGCGCGTGGACGACCGGCGGCTCGACGTGACGAGCACGCTCGGTGGCTACCCAGCGTCGGGTGCGGGTGGCAACAGTGCACTCGACGCGGCCGATGACCTGGGCCTCGTCGGCCATCGGCGCGCGTTGGCAACCACCTGCGTCCTGTTGACTCTCACACTAGTCGTCCTGGATGCAGCGATGGCGAACGTGGCGCTCCCGGCGATCGCGCTCTCGCTCTCGGTCTCGCCGGCGGAATCGGTGCGGGTCGTGACGGCTTACCAGGCTGCCCTCGTCATGACGCTGCTGCCCTGGGCGGCGCTGGGCGAAAGTTGGGGCTACCGGCGCGTCTACACGGTGGGAGTCGCACTCTTCGCATTCGGCTCGGCCGTGTGCGCGCTCACGCCTTCACTTCCGCACCTCGTGGCGGCCCGTTTCATCCAGGGCCTGGGCGGCGCGGCGATCTTGGCGCTCGGTGTCGCGCTGCTCCGCGTCATCGTGGGGGAGCGCGCGCTCGTCAAGGCCCTCGGATGGAACACGTTCGTGGTAGCGATGTCTACGACCGCAGGTCCCGCGTTGGGTGCGGTCGTGCTTTCGATCTCGAGCTGGCGTTGGTTGTTTGCGATTAACGTTCCCTTCGCCGCCCTCGTCTTACTGGGAACGCGTGCCTTGCCCAACGTCGCAGGCACCGCCCGCAGACTCGACCTCGGCAGCGTGGCGTTGACCATGGCAGGATTCTCGGCGATGCTCGCTGGTACCGAGCTGACCCCGCGCCACCCTCCCGCGGCAATCACGCTGCTGGCAGCGGGAGGTGTCGCGCTCTTCGTGCTCGTGCGCCGTGAGTCCTCGAAGGCTTTCCCGCTGCTGCCCCTAGATCTCCTGCGAATGCCTTCGTTTCGTGTTTCGGTCCTGGCATCAGTGTGTGCGTTCATCGGCCAGAGCGTTGCGCTCGTCTCACTGCCGTTTTACCTGCAACACACCTTGGGCCAGGACATCTTCGAGACGGGATTTCTCATGACTCCTTGGCCGCTGACGGTTGCGCTCGTTGCGCCGTTTGCAGGTACACTGATGAGCCGTGTTTCTGGCCCCGCCCTGTGCCTCATAGGCGGGGTCCTGCTGTCGATGGGGCTCGCGGGCGCGGCCCTCTTGCCGCTGGCTCACATGCCTCTGGCGTTGATCCCTTGTCTCGTGCTGTCGGGATTGGGCTTCGGGTTGTTTCAGGTGTCGAACAACCGGAGCCTGTTCACGGCAGCACCACGCGCTCGCAGCGGAGCCGCCGGGGGTATGCAGGGAACGGCGCGCCTCACTGGCCAAGCTCTCGGTTCGACGGCGGTGACCGTGCTGCTGACGTCGCTTCCCCTGGACCTTGCTCCTCGGGTTGGGCTCGCGGTCGCGGCGGTCATGACCTTGTTCGCCGGGCTGGTGAGCCTGTTGCGCTCGGCCACTTCCCGCGCCCAAGCGCCACCCCTCAGCCGTCGGTGAGCAGCGGCGCCTGGGCGCGCACGATGCCGCGTCCCAGATTAACGAGCATGTCACCCTTCCCCAGCAGAGCCTCGGCGCCCTTCTGGTCGAGGATGATGCGCGAGTTCGACGCGGAGGCAACTTGCAGAGCGACCCTGCCACATAGGTTGGCCTTGATGATCGGCGGCACCGTATCGGCGCTCGGTCTCTGAGTAGCCAGCACGAGGTGAATGCCGGCCGCGCGCGCCTTGGCGCCGAGCCGGGCAACACCCGAACAGAAGTCTCGAGTGAGCGCCTTGTCCGTCAAGAGATCCTGAAACTCGTCGATGACCAAGACCCGACGTTCCAAGCGGACGTCGGGTCTTGCTTCGTTGAACTCCCGGATGTCTTGCACTTGCTCACGTTCGAACAGGCGGTACCGCTCCTCCATCAGCTCGACCAGCTGCGAAATCAGCGGCAAGGTCTCTTCGGCGTCGTAGGAAACCGGAGCTTCCAAGTGCGATGCGATGGATGATCGGAAGCTCGCCCCCGTGAAGGTCACTCGTTTCGGATCCACGAGGTTGAAGCGGATCGCTTCGGGGCCGTGAAAGCGCACCAGCGAAGCGAGCAGACTCTGCAAGAAATACGACTTACCACTCCCCGTTTGTCCGGCAACCAACAGATGCGCGGCGCTACCGTCGGAAAAGTCTCCGACCACGACGCTGCCGTTGGGTTCTTGTCCCACCACGAATCGTCCTGCGGATTCGGCGAGCCATTGGGACTTCGCTTCCAGCAACGGCCCCAAAAAGATGGCCCGGGGTTTGGAGCGGGTCACCCAGAAACGACGATGTCCGCCAGCTTTCTCGTACACGACGTCCACGCCGAGCTCCGTGGCCAATCGGTGTTGCACGTCTTGCGCGGCACGGTCGAGCACACTGACCGCGCCATGTTTACGGGAAACCTCGATCAGATACGTGCGCGGTCCTACGATGGGCTTGCGCGGCGATACTGCAGCGGCACCCAGCGTCCGCAACGCATCGAGGATGCGGCTCGCGATCTGTTCGGCTTCTTTGGCCCCTTCGTCGTCACGCAGAGGATCGTGAGGAGGGGGTGCCGCCGTTTCACGCAGCGACTCGCCTTGGGCCGCGTTGCGCGGACGGGTCGCGGCAACCGGTGGATCGTCGCGGTGAGCCACCCGCTGCGGGTAGTGAGACGCACATGGAACGGCCATCGGACACGTGGCGCACAAGTCCCGGCGGTCCGTTGCGGGTGCCGTGAACGGTAACTCCGCCCACCGTACCATGCCGCGCAGGGTCGGCTCGAGCTGAAGCCGCACCACGGCCTCAGCCGCAGCGGGCGCCAGGTTGGTTTCGCGCAGGGCTGGGGTGAACCGAAGAATCGTCGCTTGCGCAGGCTTGCCTTCCGACAACGCGTAAAGCTGCTGATAAAGTACGGCCTGTGCCTGATCCAGGTTCTCGTTGGCCTCGTCCGTCAACTTGTACTCGACGACTTCGTAGCCCCCGGTTCGATCACGAAAGATGGCATCCAACCGTCCGTGGATCATTGGACCGTCGGGCCACGCCGCTTCGACCACTCGCTCCCCGCTGTGCAAGACGGTCACTAGCGCTTGGGCAGGTCTTTGCCCGGCTACTGCAACGCGCCCTGCCAAATGACGCGCAAACGCGCGCAAGGCTTCGGCCAAGTCGTCGACCTCGCCTGGAATCGTCCAATAGCCCGGGTCCGCGCCGAGCTCTTCACGTAGGTATCCGAGCAACCAGCTGCAGAGCCCGTGCTCGATCGTGTCGAGAGCAGCGCCGGATGGCAGAACCCCGAACGCTGCAGGAGGCGCGCCCACGTCCGCCGAAAACCGATCGACGAGTCGGTGAAACGTAGCGCCCAAACAGGACGAGCCAACGGGGAACGCCACGACCTTCTGCTCGATGCGTCCCAGTGCGAAAATACGCGGACATCGCAGCGCATTTCGGACCTCAGTAACACTCACCCGTTCGGTCAGTGTCCCACCTCCGACGGGTACGACTTGCCGTGCTTCGAGCCAGACGCAACCCCGACGGCCCCTTCTCGCAACGCCACGATATTGCGACCGAACCACATCACCCGGTCGCCAAGTGCCGCAAGTCCACTCAACACCGCCGTACGACCAAGCCCAGGTTGCAGCCGATGAACCTCACGGATCGTCCGGTCCACGGACGCAACGCACAGCCGTCCTAACACATCGAGGACCCGCTCGGACACGGAGTCCACCTCGGCAAGCGAGGTGGACTCACTTTTGGCGCCGGGAGCAGATGAGTTCGCCTCGTCAGCCAAATCTACGTTCGAAACATGGGCCGTCGCGACGCCCTCGTCAGCTTCGGTCCCCAAAGCGGCGGACAATCGCGAGATCACTGGCCACCGCTCTGGGTGAACTTCGGTCCGCAGGTATTCGAAGACCTGCGGCTCGGAAACCGGGATCCCCCTCGAGTCACAGATATCTCGCGAGCGCGCCAGCTGCGACAACGCTTCGATCGCCAAGAGAGATGCGGCCTCTTCGCGGCCAAGTTCGTGCCAGGTGAGGTGCGGTTTGCTCAATACCTGCACTTGTCGATCGGTAGCGGTCTTCCACGTCGGAGGGAACGCTCGCCACTGCTCACGGACGACCAACCCCTGTGTGGAGGGGTTTCTCGCCAAGACGCGATCCAGCGCCGCTTGGACCGAGCGGTAATGGGCTTGTTGAAGGAGGCAGACCCACTTTCCGGTCGTTGTTTTTGGCTCGAGTTGAACATAGGGATCGGACGAGCCCTTCAGTGAGACCGCTTCCGCGAACGCGGACGCCAGCTGTAGCCCGTCGCGCAGACGCCCTTCGTCCACCGCGCCGCCTCGGGTTTCGGCTTGATCGAGCTGTTCATGGGCCGCGCGCACCTGTTGCGTCCACTCCGTGGCGAGCAGTTGCGCCAGATCACTGCTCTCCTCACGAGTGGTGTCCGCTCCCGCGGCGGGCGGCACTCTAATCTTGCCGTCGTCCGATGTCCCACTCGGTTGCTCTAGGATGCTCGGCTGACGACCCTCACTTGCTTCCTTGAGGGCCGATAGCAACATGCGTGGCGTGACCCCCGGCAACCCGCACAGTTGCTCGAGTTGTTCGACACTGAGCGGCCAAGGGAAAGCCCGGCCGGGCTCCTCGATCTTGCTGCACCAGAGTTCAATCAAGCTTCGGCTCTGTTTTGCGGTGGGGAGTGACAACGCGGCCTTGGTCATCACCAGGCGCGACCGCTGAGACATGTTGAGCAGCGGAGCGATGGCGTGCTCCCACTCGCTGTCGAGCGCCAGTTGAACGACGAGGAGACCGCGCGTCGAGTCTACCAATTCCGCGACGAGGTTACCGTATTGAGTGATCCGCTCCTCGGTGCCGTCGCGTTGCACTAGGTTCTCGAGTTGGTCGAACACAATCACGAGCGGCGCTCCCAGTGCTGCGATGCTCGTCAAGGTGCGTAACGCCCGCACCGCATTGCCGGGATCCATCGACGCCGCTGCACCGATGCGAGCAAGTTGACTCGGGTCGCAGTCCTGCCCGGAGAGCCAAGCCAAGAGTGCCCTTCGATCTCGGGGGGTTGCAAACGGTAACGCCAGCAGCCGTTCAACGAACAGGTCGTCGAGATCCGGAAATACTTCGAAGAGGCGGTCTGTCAAATGGGCGAGCTGCTTGTTGCGTTCCGCCTCCGGCAACTCCCGGAAGGTGCTCACGTTCATCGCCGGAAA
>CBINDO010000325.1:0-9348 GCA_966249405.1 uncultured bacterium
TTCGCGCCGGGCACGTTCACCCAAGTCAACTGGCACGTCAACCAGCGCATCGTCGCCGAACTGGTCGATACCGTGCGCAACTTGGGCGCTACGCAGTTTCTCGACTTGTATTGCGGCGCCGGCAACTTCACTCTACCGCTCCTGGCGATGGGTTTACGCGGCGTCGGGGTCGAGAACAACCCGACGTCGATCGCCGTCGCGATGGCGGCTGCCCGAGCCCAGCAGCTCGGTGGTACGTTCATCGCCGCGGAGGTCGAGGCGGCCGTCGCTCGGCTCGTGGCAGAGCAGCAGAGGTTCGACTTGATCTTGCTCGACCCGCCGCGCGCTGGATTCAAGGAGGTCGTTCCAAAGCTCGCCGCCCTGGCACCGAAGCACCTGTTCATCTGCGCGTGCGATCCAGTGACCTTCGCTCGGGACGTGCGCAGCTTGATGGCGGCGGGCTTCGAGCTGCAGCGACTGACCGCGTACGACATGTTCCCACAGACACACCACGTCGAATGCTCGGCGTGGTTAATCCACCCCAGTGAACACACGTCGACACACCGTGTGCTGTCCGAGAACTCGGACTGAGTTCCTGGATCCGGGACAATGCAACGGCGAGACAGGTGGATCGCTGCGCTGGAAAAGGCGGCTCTGCCGTCGATGGCGAGCCGTTTCGGAGTTGGCTCGGTGGTTGCATCATTCGACGTTGGCTCATGTTGACCAAACCCCTCTCGGAAGCTCCCGTGCCCGCGTCGTCTCCGATCACACGCGACCCCAAAACACTCGAACTGCTGACGGACTTCGTCACCGAAGCCGACGTTGGACTGCGGCGAGTCGACGAAGTGCTGATGGCGTCCGCTCGAGAGCCGATCACCGAAGCTGCCCTCACCGAGATATTGAGGGTGTTTCGCAACGTCAGCAACGTCTCTGGCCGCGTCGACGCCGAGGACGTCGAGCGCCTGTCGCGGGTTACGGAGCGGCTGCTCGAGTCCGCAGCTCGAGGGCACCTCGCGGCACACCCCGGCCTCGTCGACGCGCTCTTCGAAGCGTCCTTGGTGATGCGAGAACTCCTGGACGAGGTGTGGTCGGCGGCCGTCGAAAGCCGAACCTTCGCTTCGACCCGGGCGCTGCAAGCCACCGTCTCGAAGCTGGAGCAACGAACCGAATCGACGGCGAAGGAAGACGATGAACCACGAAGCTCCTAGCGCGGGAGCCACCACCCAATACGTCACCTTCGATCTCGCCGACAACGTGTATGGTGTCGAGTTGTCGCGGGTCCGAGAAATCGTCGCTGCCCACGACGTCGTTGCCGATGCGGAGGTTGCCGGCTTGGTCGGGTACGTGGCACTCCGGGGGGTGAACGTTCCAGTCGTGGATCTACGCCGAAAGTTGGGGCTTCCCAGGGGACCCATCACGCCACGCTCGGTCGTGCTCGTCGTCAGGATCGCCGACGCACGAACCGGGGCGTGGGGTGTGCTCGTAGACGACGTCTCGGGAGTGTTCACCTTCGCCGATGCCGAGGTCGAACCCTCGAGTCGATTGCGAAGCGTGAACTCGCGCTCTTTGGTCTCAGGGATCGCCAAACTCGACGGGCGCCTCGTCCTGCTCCTCGACGCGCAGCGTCTGCTCGACGACGAGTCGGAATCCCGCGAGCCTCAAGTCCCCGAACGTTGGCTGCGAGGCGCGAGCGCCTGAGGCGTGGGGATGCCATGACGCTTGAGCTTCGCGTACAGGGTGCTCCGCGACACGGCCAAGACCCGCGCAGCTTCGTCCACACGTCCTCCAAAGCGCGAGAGGGTCGCAGCAATGTGCGCGCGCTCCGCTTCGTCCAGGGTGCACGGCTCGCCGGAGGGCTGCGGGTCGGGTTCCAAGTTTCGATCGAACCGCAACGCGCTCCGATCCAGCGTGCTGCCGCGACGGAATAGAATGGCGCGTTCGAGGACGTTGCGCATCTCGCGAATGTTACCGGGCCACGGATAACGGCGCATCAACTCGAGTGCGTCCTCGGTGATGTCCGTCGCGTGCGCCCCGAGCCCGTCGAGGACCGAACGAGCGATGTGCGGGATGTCCTCGGGGCGCTCTCGGAGCGGAGGCAGGTCCAGGGTGAGCGTGTTGATTCGGAAGCGTAAGTCTTCCCGGAACCGCTCGGACTTGGCGAGAGCCGCGAGGCTGCGATGAGTGGCCGAGATCAGGCGAACGTCGCAGGCGCGTGCGGTCACGTCGCCGACGCGTCGAAACGTGCGCTCCTCGAGCACCTTGAGCAACTTCGGCTGCACGAGCGGGTCCAGTTCACCAATCTCGTCGAGGAACAAAGTACCTCGATTGGCCGCTTCGATCAGCCCTACTTTATTTGCTACCGCGCCCGTGAACGCGCCGCGCAGGTGCCCGAACAATTCGGAGCTGACGAGCTCGTGAGACAACCCCGCGCAGTTCAAGTCGACGAACGGCTCGTCCTTTCTCGCGCCGTGTTCGTGCAGCCAACGAGCGAGGATGCCCTTGCCGGTCCCCGTCTCCCCTTGGATCAACACGGGTGCTTGGGATGGTAACACGGCGTGCGCGAGCTCGCGCAGTTCGGCAATCGCGCGGCTCTCGCCGAGAAAAGGGTTCGGCGCCGTGTTGCGGTTGAGCTTGGATACCGCGCCGCGCCGACGCGCCCGGCTGGTCTCGAGCAAACGCTGCACCAGAACGGACAAAGACTCGAGGTCGACGGGCTTGGTGAGGAAGTGGTCGGCGCCAGCCTTGATCGCCGCTACCGCGAGGTCGATGGTGCCCACGCCAGTCAACACGATCACGGCCTCACCACTCCCCTGCTCACGCAAAGAGCGGAGCAGATCGAGCGCGGTGCCATCCGGAAGTTCGTAGTCCATGATCAACAGATCGGGACCCCGTTCCAGCCACTGACGACGGCCTTCCGCACAGGTTCCCGCTTCGTGAACCTCGATTCCAAAACGCTTCAAATAGGTCGCGATGGCGCCGCGCAGCGGCGCATTGTCCTCGACCAAGAGCAAACTTCCCATGACGACCCGCGTGATCGACGAAGATCACGAGATCCTATACGGCCGCTACACGGGTCTCTTGCTTGGGCGAGCCATTTGCTTCGAGAGCCCGTGGGGTCGCGCACACCGCCGCTCGTGTCGCAGCGTCGCGCACCTGTCACCGCGACCGCCCGGCGGGATTCTAGGAGCTGCGCCAAGTTACTGGCTGGGTTCGGTAAACGGCTCGCGTGTGGAACATCAACCGACGCAATCGGCAGAACGACGGGGACGCGCCGCCACCCGGTTCGCCTCGCGTAGCAATTCGCCACACTCGGCTTCGGTGGCGGCGCCCGCACACGGTGAGTCACAGCGCCGTCTGGACGATGGGGTCCTCACCCATCGGACTGGTCGCGCCCCACGTCACCGCGACAAACTAACAGCCCACGTCGCGCCCACGGAACGCGAGTGAGCTTCCGGGAGAAGTCAGTGGTGATGCCCGTGATGCTCGTCGGGCACGACTTCGCCAACCTGGAACAGGTGCAAGCCCAACAAGATGAAGGTCAAAAACGGGGCGAACGCGAACAACAGGTGCATGAGCTTCCTCGGAAAACCGGCCCAACTGATCCGGGGGCGCACGCTCCGACAGTTGCGAGTCGCTGTCAAGACGGCCTTTTGGCGACCGGCTGCCCCGAGGTCGGAGCCGCGAGGCGCGACCGATCCGTCAGGGCGGATGAAGCGCTCCGGGTCTTCGGACCGGTGACGACGGTGGTGCACGTCGGCCCGTTGCACTTGCCGGCGCGCCACACCCCATGCTCCACTGTTCGAACGTCGATTCTCGACGTCGCCACGGAGCCCCATGTACATCGTTCACGTCTTCGTTCACGTAAAAGCCGACCACGTCGAGGCGTTCAGACAAGCAAGCATCGCCAACGCCGAGGCCAGCCGCCTCGAGCAGGGGGTGGTGCGCTTCGACGTGCTGCAATCCCAAGCCGACCCCACCCGTTTCGTGCTGGTGGAGGTCTATCGCGACGAACGGGCGCCGCTCGACCACAAGGAAACGGCGCATTACGCGACGTGGCGCGACGTCGTGGCTCCGATGATGGAGGGCCCCCGTTCGAGCGAAAAGTACTCCAACGTCAGTCCCACCGACGAGCAGTGGCGTTGACTTCGGGCGTCCGGCGTCTCCCGCGGGCCCGTGGGAACGCAAGAAAGGCCGAAACGCAAAACTGGTCGGGGTTGGGGCCCAGCAACCTGAGGCACTTTCGAAACGACGCCGGAATTGCTGCGAGGTCCCACGCGAGGCGTCCACCGTCGTTCACCCTCCACCGTCATGGCGACGACCCAAACCCGAGACAAGACAAGCGAAGGCCGTATGTTCGAGTTCACAAGTGCCGGCAAGATCGTGTTCGGTCGGGGCAGCAGCGCCGAGTTGGGTAGGCACTGCGCCCCGTCGATGTCGCGCGCGCTAGTCGTCGTAGGAAAACACCCAGAACGTCACTCGAAGCTGTTGGAAGCGCTCGGCGCGCACCGCGTCCACACCACGGTCGTCAGCGTGTCGTCGGAGCCGACGATCGAGCGGGCAGACGAGCTCGCGGAGCTCGCTCGGCGAAGCGGCTGTGACGGAGTCGTGAGCATCGGCGGCGGCAGCGTGATTGACGCAGGCAAAGCGGTGGCCGCGCTCGCGACCAATCTCGGCGGCGCGCTGCAATACGTGGAAGTCATCGGTCGCGGCCAAGCGCTCAGCCAGCCGAGCCTGCCACACGTCGCGGTCCCGACCACCTCCGGCACCGGCGCCGAGGTCACGAAAAATGCGGTGCTCGGTTCGCCCGAGCAAGCAGTCAAGGTGAGCTTGCGGAGCAACTCGATGCTGCCCGCGGTCGCCGTCGTCGACAGCTCCTTGTGCGACACGTTGTCACCCGAGGTGACGGCTGCCAGCGGCCTCGATGCGTTCACCCAGGTCATCGAACCGTTCCTGTCGCCGTTCGCCAACCGGTTCACCGACGCGCTGTGCCGTCAAGCCGTGGCGCTGACGCCCAACGCCTTGAGACGCGCCGTGCGCGACGGAAGTGACGCTCAGGCCCGCGACGACATGGCCTTCGTCAGCGTGTGTGGCGGCCTCGCGCTCGCGAACGCCAAGCTCGGCTCCGTGCACGGGTTGGCGGGCCCACTCGGAGGCATGTTCGACGCGCACCACGGCGCGTTGTGCGGGCGGCTGTTGCCAGCCGCCCTGCGCGTCAACTTGACCGCCCTCCGCGAGCGTGCACCCGAACACCCGACTCTAGGGCGCTACCGCGAGTTGGCAAGTTTGCTCACCGGACGGAGTGACGCGCCGGTCGAGGCCGGGCTCGACGTGATCACGGCGCTCGCCGAGGAGGTAGGAACCGTTCCGCTGGGACGATACGGAGTTACGGAAGCCGCGTTCGACGAGATTGTCACCAAAGCCCTGGGTAGCAGTAGCATGAAGGGCAATCCCATCGCGCTCACTCGAGACGAAGTGGCCGCGGTGCTCTACGCTGCCTTGTGAGCCTCGCCGTGTCCACCGAACCACCGCCCTCTTCCCCCCACCAAACCCCGGGCACCCGTTCACTCGGGCAAGCCACCGTCAATTTGCTCAACTTCCGTTGGTTGACGGCGCTGCGTTGGGCAGCGGTGGTGGGACAAACCATGACGGTGGTTTGCGTCTGGGCTTTCCTCGGTGTGCCGCTCCCGCTCGTGCCATTGGCCGTGATCTTGGGCGCCGAGTTCTTGCTCAATCTCGTGGCTTGGCACCGCGGACGCACGCACGACAGGTTGCGCGAGTTCGAGCTCGCGTTGTGGGTCGGGCTCGACCTGGTATCCTTCACCGCAATCCTGTATTTCACCGGTGGCCCGTCCAACCCGTTCAACTTCTTCTACATGGTGCACGTCGCGATGGCGTCGCTCACGTTGCACGCGCGTTACGCCTGGACCTTGGTCCTGCTGAGTGCGCTGAGCTTCGCCGGCCTGTTCTTGTGGCATCGGCCACTGCCGTCGGTGGACAACGACTGGGACCTGCATTTGCACGGCCTATGGGTATCATACAGCCTGGTGGCCTCGTGCATCGTTTACTTCTTGCAGCGCGCCCGCGCTACGATCGAAGAACGTGACGCCGAACTCGCAGTGCAACGCAAGCTGACGGAACAGACCGAGCGCCTTTCGTCTCTAGCCACACTGGCGGCCGGCGCCGCCCACGAGTTGTCGAGCCCCCTCGCGACGATCGCGGTAGTGAGCAAAGAGCTGGCGTTGGATCTCAAGCCGCTGGGCAACAGCCGTGCGCTCGAGGACGTCGAACTCGTGCGCGGGCAGGTCGAACGCTGCCGGAAGATCTTGGCACGCTTGGCGCACACGGCCGGTGAGGCGCCGGGTGAAGCCGAAATGTGGGTACCGATTGACGAGCTGTTCGAGAGCGCAGTCGCCGAACTGCCCGACAGTCAGAGAGTCTCACGACGCATCGAACCCGAGCTTTCGCGTTGGCAGCTGCGTTGCCCCAAGGAAGCGTTCGGTCAAGCCCTGAGGGTGCTGCTCGAAAATGGGATCGAAGCTTCCGGTGAGCCCGTAGAACTACACGCTAGGCTGCGTGAACGCGGCCTCTTGGTTTCGGTGACGGACAAGGGCGCGGGCATGACCGAAGCAACACTGGCGCGCGTCTTCGAGCCCTTCTTCACCACCAAACCGACCGGCAAAGGCATGGGCCTGGGGTTGTACCTGGCGCGCAATGTGGTGTTGAGCATGCGTGGCACGCTCACGCTGCGCTCCGAACTCGGCGTCGGCACGGTTGCCGAGGTCGAGTTGCCGGCAGAGCGGCTGCGCCAATCGCGCCCCACGTCGACGTTCCCGGAGCTCGCTCGCGAGACACTGGTGACGTTGACGCAACGTTGAACAGGCGATCGGAGCCGTAGCCTTCAGTGCGATCTCGGCGTTAGCACGACGATTTCGTGCGACCGGATCCCGACGCTCTGGCTACCATGTTCGTGATGAACATGTACCGATCGCGCCGTGTAGCTCCCCTGGTCGTCATTGCAGCCGTGAGCGGCTGCGGAGGGCGCACCCAGACCAGTGGTGAGAGCTCCGGCGAGGTCGTGACCATCGGCGCGACCACGACAGGTGATTTGACGACGGCAGACGAAACGAGCGACCAGGCGACCCCAAGTCCCAACCCGCTCACCACTGGACCGACGTCGCCAGGCACGAGCCCGACGACGCCGCCGGCGACCACAATCACCCCCGGTTTCACGACGGGGACGGACACGACGTCGTCGCAGTCGACGGCACCGGAAGAAGTCGTTTCTCCGCCCCACGCGATGGGTTGTCCCATCCCAGACGTATTCGCGCACCCCGCCGTCGGATACACGTTCAGCGACGGCACGACGAGCATCACCTTGCAAACATCGCTAGGCGGGTCGGAGTGGTGCGTCTACGGAAAAGCGCCGCCATCGGGTGACGACTATTCGCAGTGGGGCGCTGGTTTCGGTGCGTTCATCGGGTACGAGGACTTGCCCGGCGTGCGTGCGCCATTCGACGCGAGCAGTCTGGGAATCGTCGGGCTTCGGTTCCAGCTCAGGGCCAAAGGACGGGCGGTGCGGCTGATGCTGACGGAAGCGGATTCCCCCTACATCACGTCCACCGCAGAAAACTTCGAGCAAAATGCGTTCATCTGGGGCGGCTCTAGTCCCCGCCAGATGTACTACGGCAGTTACGAGATCCGGTTCGAGGACATCGAGCTTCCCAATTGGTCCTTGGTTCCGCCCGAATACCAACGCCCACTGGACGCATCGCGGCTGCACTCGTTCCAGTTCATGGTCGCCAACACCCCCCTCGACGAATACACCGAGTACTCCTTCTGCGTCAGCAAGCTCGAGTGGGTCGACGCTTGCGGTAACACGGTGGCGTCGAGTGTGTCTGCCGAGACGCCGGCCACCTCGCCCGGCACACCGCCCACCGACGTTTCGACCGGACCCGAGCTCGCCTCGTCCACCGCCCCGGAGACGTCCGGCACCGAGCCCCTCGGTTCGTCGGCAACGCCCGATTCCAGCTCACTCCCGACGCAAACCTCCAGTGACGAACCAGCCCCGAACTCCGACGCCGGCGTCGAAGAAGCGACGACGGGGACGGCAAGCTCAGGCGACGCGGGCTGAGCGACGCCACCCGAGCCGTGCGTTGCTACCGTCGAACCAGCGCAATAAACGCGCCTTGGGGCTTCCCGGGGGCGCCTCCGTTTCCTATATCGTCGGTGCGCGTCATGACCCAAGCATCGTTCCAAGGCCAGTCCATCCTCGTCGTGGACGACGACGACCTCTTGCGCCAACAGCTGGCGCGCGCTTTCGAGCGGCGCGGACTCGAGGTGCGCACGGCAGCCAACCTCGCCGAAGCCAAGGCGTTGATCACCGAGGAATCACCCGAATTGGCCGTAGTGGATCTCAAGATGCCAGACGGCTCCGGCATGAAGCTGCTGGAGTTGCTGCACCAGGTGGACCCAACGACCAAAAGCGTGATGCTGACCGGCTACGGGTCGATCGCCACCGCCATCGATGCGGTGCGTCTGGGCGCCACCTACTTCTTGCAGAAGCCGGCAGACGCAGACGAGATCTTGAACGTGTTCCTGCGCGGTGAGACGGCGAGCTCCGACGCCGCAGAGCTGGCGCCCAAAGCTCCGTCATTGGCGCGCGCCGAGTGGGAGCACATCAACCGCGTCTTGAACGACTGCGCAGGCAACGTCTCGGAGGCGGCGCGTCGCCTCGGTTTGCATCGCCGGTCCTTGCAACGCAAACTGCAAAAGTTCCCGCCGCGCGAGTGACGCTGGGCCCTCGCGCGCGATGAGGTTTCGTGTCTGCAGTTCGCTAGCGTGCCTGGCCGTCGCTTTCCTAGGGCTCGGTGACGCTCATGCGGGGCCAGTGGAGCCAGCGCCAGTGGAGCCAAAGCCGCGGACTCCGATCGCCTCACGGCCGATCGCCGTCGCCGGTAGCGTCGTACCGGGCATGCTCGTACACGGGACTGGCAGTTGGTTAACGGGAGATTCGGAGACCGGAAAGACGCTGCTGCTCGCCGAAGGCATCGGCTTCGGCTTGACGGCAGGTTCCATCACGGGCCTCGCCCTGACAGGCGCGGCCCGTGACTATGCCGGGCTGTTCATCTCGACGGCGATTGTGGGCATGGGCCTGTTCACTCTCAGCTTCTTCGCAGATGTCTACCATACCGCCGTTCCGCACCCCTTTGGCCAGCACCCGGGCAGCGTCCCGTGGATGACGACGGAGGTCGGGTTACTCTGGATCGACAACCCGCGGCTGCGATTTGGGCCGGTGGTAGTAACCTCGACTACTCTGCGCTGGGATCGGTGGTCGGCCACTCCGCGATCTGCGGGGGGCCGCCGCCGTCG
>CBINDO010000326.1:0-9335 GCA_966249405.1 uncultured bacterium
CTACCGCGCGCTCGTGACCGAGACGCTGGTGGCCGAGCTGGCCGCCCTGGGCGAGAAGACCGGCAAGGAGCCCTTTGTCATCCACGCCCGTCTGGCCAACCTGCGCACCGAGGGCAACCGCCCGGCGCCGCCTGCAAAGTAGTTGCTCGGCGTGGACGTCAGGTTGGGAATGCCATCGACGCCCGCACATGTCAGCCACAACGCCTTGTTGTTGGCCCAGTTTTGCGTCAGGGCGGGCGAGTTGGGCCCGGTCGAGGTCGCTTGGGCGGCAGTCATGACGACGACGTCCGAAAGCACTCCGCTCCAGCTCCCTTGCTGAACGCGGAAGACGTGAGCGGCCGCATTCTCCGCGCTGCTCGTCTGGAAGTTCACGGTCGTTCCACCTTCGGAGCCGGTCGCGATCTTGACGGCACCGGTCAGGCGCACCTGGGTGCTGTTGGCTGTCGACCACAACACCGTCCAACCGGTCGTGCCGGTGATGCTTACCGTCGCCGAACCATCGTTGGCGAACAGCACGATGAGCAGGTCGCCAGCCAGGGTGGCTGGCATTGCTACCGCGTGGGCCGTGGTATCTGTTGCGAACGCGGTGGGAGTGACCGACAAGACCCTGGGGAACGCCGGAAAAACGAGGTCCAGCAGACTGCCTTGGGGCGGCGTCGTCGGGCTCGGTGTGGAGCTCGTCCCTGCGTCGTAGTTGAGCATCTTGGCGAGCACGATGCGCCAATCATCCACCAACGAATCGGCGACGTTCGGTTGGGAGCGTTCCAACTCGTCTTCCAAGTCGCCAGGCACCAGCCCGCGATGGATCGAGTCGATGATGCCGTTCAGGAAGCGGTCCGGTTCGACCGTCAAGAGCTGCTGCAGATCGCCGCCAAGACCGGCGCGCAACAGCGCATAGATCGCATCCGGGCGCATTGGCTCGCTGAGGGCGGCTGCCGGCACCTTCAGATTGATCTCGCCCGCAATCAACCACGCCGTGACGTAAGCTTTGACGAGCACGATGTTCTGCCGGGTGGACTCGGCAATGAACGCCAGGTACTCTGGCCGTGCGTTCACCTGATTCATGGCGTTCCAACGCGCGAGCTCATTGGCGCCGAGGCAGTTGGCGAGGGCCTGATCGAGCCGCGTGTACTCCGAAATGCCGGCTTGCGCGGTGCGGTCGACCATCAAATCAACGCGCTGCTCTGCCGGTGCGTTCACGATCACCGACGAAAGCGCCAGCGTGGACGGATTGGCCGCGGGATCTTTGGCGTAAACCAATAGGTTGACCTGTCCCGACGGCGTGCTGCACGCCACCAGCCCGGCTTGTGGCATGGGAACGTCGTACAGAATCTGATACGCACCCCCTGCGTCCGTAGCACCGGAATTCAACGCAAACTCTTGAATGCCGGTGTTCGTCCACAATACGTGCACGGCTTCGAGGGTGATCCCCGTCACCGGGAGGCCCAGCGTGTTGCGCACGTTGCCGAACACGCGCCGGCGCCCAGTCGACGGCACAGAAGCCGAGACGGTCAGATTCACGATCTCGTTCATGCCCGCGGGGGAAACGAATTGCTCGGCAACCGTCGCCCCCAACGAATCGAGCGCGCGCACCCGCAAGTTCGGTTGGCTATGCGGCGCGCCGTTGTTCGTAAACATGGAAGCGGTGTAAGAGATGGAATAGCCGCCGTTGCTGCTCAGTCCGCTCGTGCCAAGCAACGCCGGAATGTCGCACGTGATGTCGTGAGCTTGAACCGTCCCAACCGTCACGGGGGTGCCGTCTTGTCGTCGCACGGTGCCGGACACGACCCAATTGCTCCCACCCAACACTTGATCTGACTGTCCGATCACGATGCGGACGGTCGACTGACTGGGGATGCCGCCGAAGACCTGCGTGGTGTGGACGACTTGCTCCGCCGTGTTAATCACCTGGAAGCGCAGGCTTGGCTGGTCGCGCGGCGGTGAGAATGCAGAGATTGCCTGCATGTAAACGGGCATCCATCCGCCCGTTGCAGGATCGTAACCACTTTGCCCCTGTTCTGTCGTAACTCCGTTGAAAACGTCAGCGGCCTTGACGCGGGCGATTTGGTTTTGCGTAGGCCTGGTACCGTCCGGCCAAAACAGCTCGACATAGATATAGTACGGAACAACAGCCGCCATCTTCTTCGCCCTTTCCTAAACCCCGCAGCTCCCTCAGCTACTCGTAACTCCGCAGTTCCCGCATCCATTCCCACGTCCAGGAACTCGAGCGACGACTGCTGACGCGCAAGCCAGCACAAGCCGAAAACTCGCCCAGCGCCGACTTCTACTCATCCCCTTGAAAGTTGCGGGCCACGGAATCGTGAACGCTGAGACATGTCTCGGCAATCAGATTTGCAGATCGTTCTGGATTTTAGTCCAACGGGCAACAGTTCCACCAATGCCACGACTCCTGTTCACGGTTTGTTGTGTCGAGCAGAATGCGAGCCCACGTGCCTCGAAGCGTTCGCTCCATGTCGGGTCGGAAGAATCGGTAGCAATGCAACGAGCACGAAAGAGTCTGGTCCAAACGAACCGATTCACTCGTTCTGGGCGTCGCTACGCACCACAAGCAACTGCTGGTTCAGCGTTCCCATCGAGCAGCCATGGACTTTCTCCTATTGCGAAGTATCACGTGGATGTGCTCGTTCGTGGTCACGAGCGTATCGTTGCCGACGCCCGCATCAACTCGTTGCGCGTCGTGGGGCGGCGCATGAACGTCATGGCGTAACGCGGTTGCAGCAGGACGGGCGCGGGCCGCGCGTGCACGTCGCGGAGCACGAACCAACCTTGGTGAGTTGTTGCACGGTCTTGTCGAGCACTTGGTCGGTCTGGCGATGGCCCGAGGCGAGGCCGTCGATCACGTTCCCGATCGACGTCGGTTTGGAGCGTGCCGAGCGCCGAGACACCCGCGTTACGCGGCGCCCGGTAGTCGCGGTCCATCGGTTTTTGCGAGGCGATGAGCACGCCCAAGCCCAATGCCCGCGCTCGTTTCATGAGCTGCACGAGCGGGCGTTTGGTGGGAAGGTTGTTGGGGGGCGGTAAGAAGCCGTACACACTTCGCCGAAGCGTGACGTCGCGCCACCGTTCACCGGATGTCGTCGACCGAACGAGGCTGGTTCACGCCCTTTGGGTCGACGTGGTGCGGCGTAGAGGAAGCTCAACAGTCGCGTGTCGAGAGAGCGGAGCGGGCGTCGCCCTGCGTCCGACCGCGCATCGATTGCACCATGTGCAACGGCGCGATCGCTCCGTCGCGTTTCGATGCCGACGGGCGTTTCCAAGTCAGGTCGCATCAAATTGCGGAGCCCGAAGGCGACGCCGTGCCTTTCCGCGTCGATAACTCGATGCGAGAAGGCGACACGGTGCCTCTCTTCGTCGATGAATCGATGCGAGAGACGCTGGACTGCCACTTTTCGTCAACTCATCGATATGTCGATGCGAGAGTTGGCCTTTTGTGACCGATGTGTCGATGCGCCCCACGTTGGCGCGCGCGTTGAGCCACGCCGACGCGCGGCTCGCGATGGCGCTCGAGGTGACGCGCCCCGACTTCCTCGCGCCGGGCGAGAAGCGGTTACTCACGCGCCGCGAACTGCTGCTTCGGCTCGTCGAGTTGGCGCTCATCGAGCGAGCGCGTCTGCACTCGGAAGTCCGGAACTTCGTCACACTCGGGCGGGTGCCTGCCGGCGCGCTCTCCAACTTGCGTGGCGGCAGGGGTTACTTCAACTTAGCTCACGATCTGCTCTCGCTCCTCGAGCTACGGCGTGTCGCCGTCGCTGCCGGCGCCAACTCGAACCTCGGCGAGGACGACATCCAGCGCTGCAGCCTGCTCGCGTACTCGCTGATCGAGACCAGCGCCCGCACGCCCAACGGCGTCGACGCCGTCCGCGCTGCCGCGCTCGAAGAACGCTCCCGCGCGTTCACGTTGTTGGCGCTCGCTTACAGCGAAGCCGGACGCGCGTTTGCGTTCATGTTTTGGCATCACGGCGGGGTTCGCGCGGTGTTGCCGGCGTTGGGGCGAGCAGAGGGCTGACGGGACGGACGATGCCTCCTGTGTCAAGAGCAAGCGTTAGTAGCTGAATGGTTACTTGATTCGGTAACTTGATGCGGTTGAATTCGCGGCCACCGCAGTTTCATTCGCACCTAACCTTCGAGCAGTTCTGGCCGGCCCGGCGCCACCGCCCATTCGGCCAGCGACCAAAGGGTAACGATGCCGTCGAGCTCCAACGCTGCTCGCGACGAGGCAGTGCCTTGACCTGTCCGCCCAAACAACGAGCACGACGATTGCGCTCGGGGAAAAGTAGTTGGTTCTGCCTGTACACCGTGGTCAAGTATTCACCTTTTCCACGTTTTCCCGGGAAACGGCCTTTGGCCGAGGCACAAGCAAGGCGTCGGAGGTCAGAACATGAGTGTTAGTTGCGCTAAGTCGGAACCACCACCGTCCCCGAAGCGGACTTTGTCGGAGGGCACGTTCTGTCCCGTATGTTGCCTTCGCCGCCCCGAGTTTGTTTGGGTTCTCGCGTCGTATTGGGGGGTGGCTGGGGTAGCCGGATGCGGCAGCGGACAAACGGGCTCAGATCGCTGTCCTGCATGGACGGGCGACGTGAACGTGGTGACCTGGTGGGTGGCTCCAGAGGCGACGACGTGCAGCCCCGGCGAAGGGTGTGCGAGCCAACGGTTGGCGGACGGTTATGAATCTTGTGGCGACGGTACGTCCGTGGTCACATTCGTGAATCCAGGCGGTCGCACCCTGGCCCTTGAAGCAGTCCAAAATCAGGACTCGGGTGACAGTGCCATCGTGAACGGGCGCTCAGACGTGTTCAGGATGGCAGCCTGTGACGGCAATAGTGAACCGAGCGTCCTCGACTTGGGCACCTTTGACAATTCGGTAGCGCCGTTCGTGGTCGACAGATTGCCAGAACAGCTCCGTCCGTTAGTGTCTTGCCCCGATGGACGTGTGTTTGGGGTGGTTCTGGGATTGCATAGCCTCAACCAGTTATTCTACAACCGCACCCTAATCGAGCGTCCCGACGTCCAGCGCGAGTTTGCTGAGCGGGGCATCGACTTTGGTTCCTCTCTTGGCATTCGCCAACTGCCGGTAATTCTCGAGGCGCTAGTCGCTGCGGGCATCGCAACCAAACCCCTCGTGATCGAGGGCGACCCCGGTACTTGGAGTAGATTCTTGATTGAGAACGTGATGGTGGCTCTTGCCCAAACGGACCCCTTCGACAACGACGGCTACACGGGGTTCTGGGGTGGGTTGGTGCCAGGTAATCACGATCCGGAAAAGAGAATCAATCTCAACTTGTTCAAAGAGGCGCTCGAGTTCATTGGTCAAATTGCTCCGTACATCGGCTCATCGAGCAATGCTCTGGATGACGTCAACGCGGGGAGGGCTGTGTTCACCGTTACCGGTGATTGGGAAAAGCCAAACTATCCATCGCTTGGAACGAGGCGCTTTTTCGGCACGGAGGGGGTCTACGTATATACCTCCGACGTTGCCGTGGCGATGCGCAGTCGCGGGTCGGCATTTACCATCGACCAAACTGCGCCTGCATTGGGGGCGATGAAAGCCGTTACTTCGGCTGAAGTGCAGGCGCCATTTTCGCGCGAGAAGAACACCGTTCAAGTCGTGACTACGAGGGACGGGGTTACCGTTGCCAAGGCGGCAGACGAACTATTCGTGGTTGATGGCGTTCGGTTGATAGGTATTCCAGGCTTACCTTCGTACGTACCCTATCGAAGTTTCGACTCGCTCGAGACGAAGATCGCTGACTACATGCAGTGCCTCGTCGATGACGGTGCATTGGGGTCTGAGCGCGAATCTGACGACACGCTTGTCTCCAGTGCTCCAGCTGCTGCTGGGGGCGTCTCGGTAGGACGCTGTTCCGGGCCAAATGACGAATTGGTCGACTACGTTCGCGACGAGTATTGCCGCGTCATCTCCGATACTGGGGAGGGCTGTAGTGATGTCCCACCCCGAAAACCAGCAAGGGTGAGATGAGCACGCGTCCCTTTCACGTCCTCTGCCTACTCGTGTCGTGGCTGACAGCGCCCTGCGCACAGGCTCAGCCTAAGCGAGACAGTGCCGTATCAGAGAACGTTTCGGCGTGCCGATATGTCGTCGCCTACTCGGCTCCCGAGACGTGTCCCGACGCAGCGATGTTGGAGCGGCGTCTGGGGCCTCACTATCGGGTGGAAGAAGGGGCGATGGCGACTTGCGACGACTGCAGGCACGGCGTTGCGATTGCGGACATCGGTAACGGCGTGGGCTACCGAATGCGTTTGGCTGGGCTCGAAGACCGCGCTGTCGATCGTGTGAAGTGCGAGGAGTTGTTTGAACTCGCCGTGTATGCGATCGAGGCGAGCGCGCTGTCTGCCCCCGAGTGCCGCACCGTCACAACCCGCGTGGGGCTTTCGGTAACCCCATTCGCAAACGTTTCCAACAACGATCCGATGCTCTTTGCGGCTGCGCGCGTCACGTTGCCGCTCGACACGTGGCAACTGACTGCCTTTGGTTCGTGGCTGGTGCCCACCACCGTGCAGAACCGAGCGAGCGGCACGGCCATAGAAGAGGTCACCTTTGCTGGCTACGCTGCTGGGTTAGAAGGTTGCCGTCAGTTGTTTCCGAACGTTTCGGTTTGCGGCGCGGGCATGTGGAGACGGCTCGAAGGCAAGGCGGTTGGCCAGGGGTGGGATTCTGTGAAACCGTCGAACATCTGGACGTTGGGGGGAGGGGTTGCGTGGGAGGTCTCGATCGCGAGCTCGTTGCGCTTCGAGGTCTCTCCGAGCGTGATGGCGGTTTTGGGTGGGCCACACCTAGCCGAGGAGACGGTCAGCGAGCCGCTTTACTCTCACTCCGGCATCGAAGCGTTACTCCGCGTCGGATTTTCTTGGGAATTTCTCGGGCGGGACACACCAGCAAACGGGCACGACTTGCGCGGAGACAAGCAGCAAGTGCGCTCCTCCGACACTGGCGGGACTCAAACTAACACGCTCACAGGCTTTGAAGGGGCACAATCGTGGAATTCGATGAACTAAAAAGGTTAACGAGCGATGGCCTACGTCGTCCGTTGGAAGCTTCGTTTGACCTGGTTCGAATTGGGTTTGCGGCACACGTCGCGGTCGTTCCAGAGTTTGGTACAGCTGACGCATCTGCGCGCGTGAACCCCGTGAGCTCTTCTATGGCCGAGCCTTGTCCTCCAAGCTTGGACGAGTTTGAGAAAGCTTACATAAAGCTGGGTAACGCGGTGCGCGCCATTGGGATACGACGAGGAGTCCGACCCTGCGAAGCGGACAGCTTCATGAATCGCCTATTCGAGAAGGCATGGAAGAAGCGAAGCAAGTTCCGACGTGAATCTTCGCTAGAGCGGTGGATCATCGGATTTGCCCACAAGACTTCGCCGCGATCTAAGGGGGACCCACCTCGAGGGGCTGCCTTTGAGGTCTCCTCCGATATTCCTTCGCCTGCCAAGTCGCCGGAGGACGCGGCAAAGTGGAACGATTGGAAACGGCGCCTGCTCGAGGTCCTAACCGAGGACGAACGCAGCATCTACGACGTCTTGGAGGGAGTTGACTTTTCAGTGACTGACGCGGCGCACTTGATTGGCCTCCAGCGCAGGAAGCTCGAGTCGCAGTGGAACGCAATTCGCAAGAAGCTCGTCAAACGCGACAAGGCGCTGGGACGCGAAGGGTGTAGAGCTCCGATCGCCCGTGCGCAGGCAGACGAAGATCAAGGCGCGGACGGTGGCTCCCGTGACGATGTGTCTCGTGACGACAACGATGCGGAAGATTGTGTCCCGTCATGAATCGGCACTGCCATGAAACAAGTCGTGCGTTTCGTCGCTGGTCGCGGCGGCTCGATGGGATGGTCAAGCGCCTAGCAACGTTGGTTTTGCAAGATCGGAGGAAGCGATGAGGTTCAGTCGTACATTCGAGGCACTCGCGCACAAGCTCGAGGTGAGACGATTGGGCAAGGCTCGTTCGGCCCGGTCCAACGAGCTGTTGCCCGATGATGAGGAGGTTTCGGCTGAAGAGATGGAAGACCTCGAGTCGTTGTTGCGCGACGTCAGCGTCAAGCACGAGCCGCTGGGACGCGAGCACTGGGTGAAACAGGCGGCGATGTTTCGGGAGCGGATCGAGGCGGAAACCGCACGTGCAGAAGCGCAGCGAGATGGGCGCCTGGCTAGATACGCGCGCTATAAGCGTGTCGCAACCGGTGCGGTGCCGTTGGGAGGCTTGTTCGCGCTTGTCGCCTTGGTGGCGCTTCGAACGCCGGTCTTTCACCCGGACTCATACCACGGGACGGACGAGGTTGTGACCTGGTGGGCGGCTCCTGAGGCGACGAGAGGCAGCCAGGGTGAGGAGGGTGTATTAAGTGAGGCCTACCCAGGTACCACGCTCTCCGCTTACACGCAGGACGTCAGGGTTCAGGCACCGGTGAACGGTGGCTCGGCCGTGCTTCTTTCTTCAAGGGCCGGCTTGATGGCAGCTGAGCGTGAACTGGCCGCCGCAAAGCATTCGCTTGCGGCTGTCCATTCGAGCACGGCACGCAGTCACGCGCGCGGTCCGGCGCAACTTGGCACGGACGATGAGATCACCGTAACCGTCGATCGTCGTAGAAAACAGGTCGACATACCACCTCAAGAGCCCGCGCGCGCCGCCTCATCACGAACGGAAGCGGGCAGATCGAGTGCGGTAGATACCCCCGATGATACATTCGCAGAGCAACTTGCAGCGCTCAAACGGGCGAACCAAGCGCTCAAACTTCGGAAATTCGCGGCAGCACGCGCGGCTCTGGCGCGAGAATTCTCGCCGCAGCTCCTTCCCCATGCGCAGGCCCTGCGTGTGATCTTGGATTGCCAAGGCGGTCATCTGGCACGGGGTAGAACGGCTTTGTCGAAGCAAGAGATCAGCCTCCCGAATTCGCCTTATCTCGCGCGGATGCGGAGTGCTTGTGGTTTGAATGGTGACGAAGACTAAGAGCGGGTCTGCCAAACCTGAGACCCGCGACCACCAACGTAACAGGTGAGCGATCGAAAAGCGGGTGGCGAAAGCCGGGGAAAACGACCGCCTCATAGCCGTTGGGCGGGCGTTTTTCCCATCGCAACCGGTTTTGAGATCTGCTCCAAGGGGGCCTACCACGAGTTGATGCAGACCGGGAGGTTGTTACCATGAATGGCGATGGCATTAGGAAGTGTTGTCGAGAGTTAACGTGGACTTGTTGAGTCCAGCGCGGTGTGCGTTGGTCACAGATTGTGGCGCAATGCGTGGCGGGCGCTTCGCGATGTGGTTCTCAAGCTCAAGGTTCCTGTTCGGTAGGGTGTACGTTCCTACGGGTG
>CBINDO010000327.1:0-9323 GCA_966249405.1 uncultured bacterium
GAGACGCCGTATCCGATGGTATAGTCCGCGTCCAAAGGATCCAGCGGGCTGACACCGTCTCGCTCGGCCCGTCGCAGGACGGCCTTGGCGATGGGATGCTGCAGCTTCCGCTCGGCCGTGGCAGCGTACTGCAGGATCTCAGCTGCGGAGTACGCTCCGAAAGCGTCGACACGCGTCACCTCGAGTTCGCTCGTGGTCAACGTACCGGTCTTGTCGAACAAGATGGTGTCGACGTCACAAAGCCGTTCGAGAGCACGCCCATCCTTGACGAGCACTCCGAGCATCGACGCTTCTCGGATGTGGTTGAGCGTAGTGACCGGCGCCGACACCAAGATGCGAGCACCAATGTGCGCATTGATCAACACAGCTGCCGAGACGGGCCCGCCGAATGGTAAGATGGCGGCCGCCGAAACGAGCATCGGTAAAGACATCGAATCCGCCCATTTCTCGCCCTTCAGCTGCACACCAGTCTTGAAGTTGACGGCGTTCAACAGAGCGTCGGCGATTTGTGCGGACGTAGTGTCTGCACCCGAGCGCCCCACGCGAATAACCAACCGCCCGCTGGTCACGATGGTGTTTGCGAAGACGCTGTCCTCCGCGCCCTTCTCTGCAGGTTGCGATTCACCAGTGAGCGAGCTCTGGTCGACTTGTGCAACACCTTCGATGACGACGCCGTCCACCGGAACAACGGAACCCGAGCCGAGGACGACGAGATCTCCAACCTGCACCTCGGCGAGTGGCCGCAACGTCTCGACTCCGTCGATGCGAATCCACACCGAGTCCGGCAGCTCTTTGAAGAGGTGGGTCACCATCTTGGCCGAGTCCGCCTTCGCGCGCTTGACCATGTGCCTACCCGCGTGAATCATCGAGAGGCCCACACCGGCCGTGAAGTAACTTCCGACGCCGAGCGTCAGTGCATCGGCAACGAAGAACAGCACGTCGACGTTCACTCGCCTGTCGCGAACTATCGAGCGCTCGACGTTCTTCATGTACGGGACGGCAGAGTAGAGATACGCGACCATGCCCAACGGAAGCGCGGCTGGAACGAAGAATCGCACTGCGAATAGCCCCACCGACAAGAGCGCAACCTGCAAGTATCGAAGCTGCTGAGCGTCGGTCGGCTCCTGGCTCCGCTGGACGGTCATGGCTTGCTGCGGCGCACTGAGACTCATGCTCGTGGTTGTCGCGATGGTCGGGCCGTGTGAGACTTCCGTCTCCAAGGCACGTTCTTCTTCGCGAATGGCATCTATGAGTTTGGACCCGATGTAGGTCGCAAACAGCAATCCCAATTGAACGATCACGGTGATGCTCCCACGCCGTCAGCGCGCCGTAGCAGGCAGCCGCGCGTCTCGGTCTCTGCGCTGAACGGAATACAGCTGTAACAGGCTCTCTACTGTCTTGGACTGCTGTCGTTTTACGAGGTGGCGAAGCAGCTCGGGTTCATCGACGTCTATGCCGTTACCCGGCCCGTCGGGGACATCGATTTGGCGGTCACGCACCGATAAGCCGCGGCCGACGTTGGCTCGTAGGCAGGTGAAGAAGCCGGACTCGGTGGCTTCGAAAATGTCGTCGCAGAAAAACGCGTGAATCGAAGCAACGGCGCCGAGTTGACTCTCGAGCATCGAGCCGAGCACGACACGCTTGTTGTGGCGGCGTGCCAGACCAGCGATGCGCAGAGCTTCGAAGATACCGCCGCATTTCATCAACTTCACGTTGAACAAGTCGACGGCGTCCAGCGCGACCAACACTTGAGCGTCGCGGTAAGAATGCAAGGCTTCGTCGGCCATGATGGGCACGCCGCAGCGTCCCTTGATCTCGCACAACCCCATGTAGTCCCCCGCCAATATGGGTTGCTCTATGTAATCGAGGCACCCCTCCACGGCTCGAAGGAACGCGGTCGCACGAGCCGCGGTAACGAACCCCTGATTGGCGTCGGCGATCAAGGCAACTTGCCGCTTACTGTCTTCGATGAGACGTTTGATACCCAAAACCACCTCGACGTCGCGCTGGTACTTGCTCATGCCACCTGCGCCTTCGACCCCGACCTTGACCTTGATCTTCGATACTCCCCCTTCGATGAGCGCCCGCGCCCGAGCCAGCGTCTCCGCCGCTGGCTCTATCCCCAATACGTGGCCAAACTCGACATCACGAGGTCGCCCCCCCAAGACCTCGTAAGTCGACTTCCCCTCCGCCTTTCCCACTATGTCGAGTAGCGCTTGTTCGAGACCGGCTTTGGCCGCTGGAGCTCCCGCAAACAACGCGGCCCTTTCCCGCGCATGCAGGGCATTCATGATATCCCTGACGTGCTCCAGCCGCCTGACTGGGCGTCCGAGCAGAGTAAAGCCAAGCTTGGATTCATCGGTGAGATGGGAGATGCAGTCGATGACACTGAATTGCGTCTCACCAGTGACTTCCCAAGCCGGGATCGACTCACCGTAACCCGTGATCCCCTCGTCGGTGGATACCTTGATCACGACGTAGTACATGTATGCGAATCGGGCGTTCGCAATCTCGAAAGGTGCGACCAAGGGAAGCGCGACCGGAAAGGTCTCGATGCGGGTGATGTTCATGAAGCGAAACTCCCAGGCAGCAGTCGCCCCTAGTTACCGGTGATCGTGAAGCGACCCATCATCGACTGGTCTTCGTGCAACAAGATGTGACAGTGGAACACTGGGTCACCAGTGAAGTCCGTGTACTTCGTCTTGAAGACGAACCCCGCAGCCGAAAGCGCCGCCGCGTCACAACTACCGAGGCCGGCGTCCGAACCCGATGACTCAGCGCTCGTCGAGGTCGAGCTGCCGTGTCCCGCGTCGGCTGCTGCTCCCGCTTCTTTGACCATCCCACCGTCGGCGTCTTGCCGCGGCTCGGCGCCCGCATTGACCGTCAACATCGGTAGGCTGACCGTATCTTCGAACACGGCAGGGCTGCACTCCGCCGGTGAAACCGCGACGCCGTTGACGTGAGTGAGCTGGACTGGGTTTACGTGGATGTGGAACGGATGGGAATCGTTCGTGGTATTGACGATCTTCCACTCGTCTACGTCGCCGAGAGCCGCGCACAGTCCCCGTTGCTCGCCGTTCACGCTCTCGAGAATCGGCCGAGCGGGGCAGAAGTTCTGCTCGTTCAAGAGGAAGTCGACCGGCACGTTCACACCAGGCTCTGGTGCCTTGTTCTCTACGTCGAAGGACAAGCAGTGTTCCCCGTCAGCGGCTTCGGTCCGCAAGTCGCGTAGCCCGAACGCCTCCGGCGGCAACAGTTCATCGGGGATGGTGTCCGAACTCGGAGCTCCCTCCACGATCACGTTCGCGATCTCCCGGCCATACGCGACTTGAAAGGGGTTGGTCGCGAAACCACGCGTCACGAGCTTGTACGTGGAACCCGGAGGTGTGTCTGGGTCGAACTGCACCAGAAACTCGATGCGCTTGCCCGAGGGAATGAAGTAGCCAGGCTGGTATTCGAGTTCGTTACCTGGGCATCCCTCCTGCGAGGTCTTCTTGCCTTTGGGCGGCGTATCGATGAACGCCATGTTCTCGAGCAAGGTGATGCTCGGTAGCCCTTGTTGCACCGGTCGCGACAACGGCACACCGTCGACACCGATCACGTTCATCGTGCTCGGAGGAGCAGCTGTCCCGCCGAGATCACAATCTATCTCGAACTGGTCGGCCTGACCATACTGCGAGTTCTCTTGCTGAGAGGCGCAGGTACCGAGTGTCTCGGCCAACGCTAGATATAGCCCTGTCTCACTCGCTGCGTTGAGTACGCGCCAACGTTGTACTTCACCAGGACGGATCGTCAGCGTGGGCATGTCCTGCCCATTGAGTACCCATACGGGATCGAGAATCACACTCGCAGCGTCGACGCCTGCCGGCGGCACGGGGTTGAGCGCCTGAAACACCATCGTGCGATCCTGCAAACAAGGTAAGTCCTTCTCGAGCAATGCGTCGATGGAGCCTTTGACGACGATGGCGCCCGCCAAGCCACCGCCCACTTGAGCGTCGGTGGTCATGTGATCGTGCGGGTGGTACCAGTACAGGCCAGTGGGGTGATCTTCCGCGAGCTTTCCGTAGTCGTACTGGTGCTGCTCGCCGGGTAACACCGAGACGTAGACGTTGTCCGGCGTGACTTCCGCGCCTGCCAAAACCTGCGCGTACGTCCCTGGGTCCACGTGCAATCCGTGGGTGTGAAGGTTCGTCATGCTCGGGTCGAAGTGTTCGTGCGGCGCCGGGCAAGGATCATCGGAGCACTGGGTGGCGCAACTGTCCGAAGGTGGGGGGCACCCGAGCATCCATTCCGCCACATGCCCCTGGGGCTGAACGGGCATCTCGTTTTCGAGCAAGATCTCCAGACTGTCGCCTTGCTCGACGACCAACGTGGGCCCCGGAATCCCGCCCACCTCGATGCCGTTGGCTTTGCCCGTATACTGAACTCCCCCCGCCGAGGCGTCGAACACACACTCTGCCTCTTTGGGCAGCCCGTTGACGGTGCAGTTGGTGAGCGCGATCGATCCAGTGAACGTGCTTGCAGTAAGCACCACGTCGAGTTCACCCTCTTTGCTCACCAGGGTTGGTGGCTCGACGAGCGTGTCTCTGGGTGACGGACTGTGGCAATTCGCCCCTGAATCGGTTACCGGTGCGGCCCCATCCCCATCCGTTGGCCGGCTGAAGTCGACGTCCACCGTCATGGAAGCGTCACGGGCGTCGGTCGGCGGCGCGTCTTCGCGCTTGCTGCAGCCCAACAGCGATACGACCGCGACCATTCCCAACCAGCGGCCGCGAGAGCTCACCGGCTGCGGGCCCATTGCCTGCCAAACACTCGATTCCATGACTCCCATGTCCCCCTCCCGTTCGCTCCGAACCAACCGCCCAAGATTAACAACCACTTGCCTCATCGGCCGACCTAACCAACTCTCGTTCACCGGCCGCAGCATGTTGGCTCGCACCTTCAAAGGCCATAACAGGACATAACAGAGAATACATAGGCTCAGGGCGCGCACACGCACCTGAACCCACACCATGATTCACTTGCATCCCACACCACCCCGACACCCGACGGTTCGCAGGCCAAAGCGACTCACCGCGAGTTAACATAGTCGAAATCAGCGACTCGATTTGGCTAGTCGTGACGCATCTGGCTCCCCGCTCAGCCCATGTCCCACAACCGACCACTTATGAGAGGTCTTTGCCCAGACAGCCTATCGCCCGCCTAGACAACTGCCGAGGCACTGCGGTACTGTCTGTCTAGGCTCGAGTTTGGGAGGTGGCTGGTGCACGACTTCGCTCATATTGGTGTGGGTCAGCTTTTGCTGGATAACGTTGAAGTCGTTAGGCAGTTGGGAGAAGGCGGATTCAGCAAAGTCTTCCTGGGGCGGCAGTTGAGCACAGGGCAGCTCGTCGCCATCAAAGTGTTGCGCTGGGATAGCCACCTCACCGATACGACGATCGCCCAACAGGCGGCGCGTCTGGATCGCGAGACCCGGATCTGCGCTGGCCTGCACCACCCTCACATCGTGCGGCTGCTCGATCGTGGTCAGTTGCCCGACCGCACGCCCGTCGCGGTGTTCGAATACGTGCCGGGCGACACCTTGCGGGAGCAACTGCGTCGGGGTGGAGCGATTTGCCCAACGCGCGTCCAAACGCTCATGAGCCACGTGTTGGACGCCCTCGCGTGCGCACATGCCGCCGGCGTGATCCACCGCGACCTGAAGCCCGACAACATCATGGTGACGTCGACGGGCGGGCAGACTCACGCCAAGGTTCTGGACTTCGGTCTCGGCGCGCTGGTCACTGGAGCGCAGGGGGCCGACTACCATAGCTTGACCCTGTCAGGTGAGACACTAGGCACACCGTCGTATTGTGCCCCAGAGCAATTGCGGGGCGAGCCCCCGAGTCCCAAGTCGGACATCTATGCGTGGGGGCTGGTCGTGCTCGAGTGCTTGCTCGGGCGAAGCGTGATGGCCGGCGCGACGCTGGCCGAAGTGTTTCACCGTCAGTTGAGCACGGACGAGGTCCCACTTCCCGCGGGCCTGGTAGGGCACCCTTTGGGGTCGTTGTTGCGCCGCGTCTTGCGCAAAGATCCTCGCGCGCGTCCCAATGACGCTCCAGCGTTGTGCGAAGAGTTTCGGACTCTGCACGTCACGGACCTCGTAGACGCGCTCGGACAATCGGAGACCCGTGTCGCTGAGTCCGTCGATCAAACGGCAGTGGGCCGCTCCCCCGTACGCACCTACCGGGAGCGGCGTCAGATCACGGTGTTGTGCTGTGGCCTCTCGGTCGTGTCGACCCGAGATACCGAACCCGACTTCGAAGCGCTCGATGCGGTGCAACAGGACCAGCTCGTGTTCTGCGCCGATACGCTGGCGCGTTTCGGGGGTACGGCGGGCGGTCGCCTAGGTGACAAGCTCGTTGCCTACTTCGGCCATCCCCAGGCTAGCGACTCGGACACCAGACGCGCGGCGCGCGCCGCTCTCGAGTTGGTGAACCAGATTCGAGGACGGAGCTCATTGCTCGAGACCGAACACGGTTTGAGACTGGACCTGCGTGTGGCCCTCCACACCGGCTTCGTGATCGGAGCGCAAAACGGGGATCCCTCGGGGAGCACCGTCAACATCCCATTGCGTCTCGAGCCGCACGTCGCGCCCGGGCAAATCCTGGTGAGTGACCCGACCCGACAAATGCTCGACAACTGCGCGGCGTTCGAGCCTGCAGGTGCGTTCGAGATCACTGGCGGAAAACGACCGCTGCACGTATTCCGATTACTCTCGGAGCGCGCCTTGGAGGCGCTGACCACTCCGAGCCGGTCCAAGCGTCCGCTGCTGGGTCGGAGCGAGCCATTCCTGTCGCTAATGAACGACTTCGAGGCCGTGCTCGCGGGCCACGGGCGCTCGACGTTGGTTTCGGGAGAGGCGGGTATCGGCAAGTCGCGCCTGCTCGCCGAACTGAAGAGCGAGATCGCTCCACGTCTCACCCGTTCGTGGGAGGCGCGCTGCTTGCCCGAGGAACGCAACACGGCGCTGCATCCCATCATCGAGATGCTGCGCCGTGAGCTACAGCTGACGGCTGCGTCGGAGGCAGATGCGAGAAAGCTCATCAGCCGACTCGAAGCCGTGAACATCGACGTGTCGCGCGCGGGCGCGATCTGTTGCGCCTGGTTCGGCCTCCCAGTTCCCGAAGGCTTGGCACCTTCATCCCTGTCGCCACAATTGCAAAAGGCAGAGCTGCTGACGAGCCTGGAACGTCTTGTTCAGCCGCGTTCCGCTAGCGAGGTTACCTTGCTCGCAGTGGAAGATCTGCATTGGGCAGACCCAACGACTCTCGAGTTCCTTGCCCGGCTCCAGGCTGACATCGGTCACGCGCCGCTTCTGCTGCTGCAGACAGCGCGGCCCGAATTCGTGTTCAAAACGACGCCAAGCCACCATCGTGACGTTCAGTTGTCCCGGCTAGACTCGCGCGACGTCGCGCTTCTGGCCGAATACCACAGTAACGGCGCCACGCTCACTCGCGAGCAGCTGCAGACGATCGTCGAACGCACGGACGGTGTTCCCCTGTTCGTCGAAGAGTTGACCAAGATGTTGGTCGAAACGCTCGCCGCCGACAGCCCGAGTGCGTCCGCTAGGTTCAAGCAACCACAGCTATCGGACGCACCTCTTGCGGCGCTCCCGATTACGCTGCGCGAGTCGCTGACGAGTCGACTGGACCGGCTCGGTCTCGCTAAAGAGACGGCCCAACTAGCGGCCGCGATTGGTCGCGAGTTCGACTTCGACCTGCTCGCGGCTGCAACACGCCGTGCGCCCACGGATCTACGCGCCGAGCTGTCGACCTTGGCTGCCGCCGACTTGGTGTATGAACGTGAACAGCGCGAGAACGCGACGTACTTGTTCCGCCACGCTTTGATCCGCGACGCAGCGTACGAAAGTTTGGCGCGCGAAGGCAGGGTCGCCGCCCACGGACGGATCGTGGAGGCCTTGGCTGCGCGCGGCAATTGCCGTCCCGTCGAGCTCGCACGGCACTACGCTGGAGCGGAGCGTTACGGCTCGGCCACCATCACCATGGCCGAGGCCGCCCGCGTGGCTCAAGAGCGGTCACTCCACGAAGAGACGCTCGCGCTCTGCGAGCAAGCGCTCGCGTGGAATCGGCTCCGCGAAGACGACGCAACGGCGTGCGCCGAAACCGAGCTGTCGATCAACCGCACGTTGCTCCCGGCGCTGATCGCCTTGCGTGGTTTGGGCACCGAAGAGTTGCTCGAGCTGAGTCGGAGGAACGACCGTTTGCTCGAGCTCCTCGACGCACACAAGCCCGAGCTGACGCGCTCGGCGAGGCTCGAGCAAGAACATCGCAACCGTTGGCTCGAGTTCCAACGCGTACACTTCAGTGCCGACAGCGCACGCGCGGTCGTAATGGGTGAGAGCCTGCTGGCCGACATGCGTGCTACAGGTCAACGACAGCCGCAACTGCAGGTGCTGCCGTTACTGGCGCAAGCTTACCACTGGATGGGCGACCTGCGAACGGCACTACGCCGGTTCGAGGACGCCCTCGCGCTCTACGACACCGAAAAGGACACCGAGCTTTGGGTCGAATATGGATTGGAGCCCCGCTGTCAATCTCTCTACCTCATGAGCCACGCCCTCACCTACGCGGGGCGACCGGACAGCGCAAAGCGCTGCGTCGAGCAGTGTTTGGCATGGGCAAAAGAACTCGATTGTCCCCGCGCTTCGGATGGCGGCGTCTTCTTCGGCGCGCTCAGCGATTATCTGTGTGGAGACAAGGACGCCGTGAAGGCGTCGGCAGCACACCTCCAAACCAACCACGCGACTGGCGCAGCAGATCAATGGCTCGTGGCTGGCTGGCGAATGGTCTACGACTGGGCCGAGGGAACCACCGAGCATACGACTCGTTTCGTAGATGGCGCGTTGCAGATGGGCCACCTGGGCGCCATGTGCTGGTTCGAAGCGATGCTGGCCGAAACGGACATCGAACAGGGCCGGTGGGAAGCGGCGTCGGAGCGATTACGTTCTAGTTTAGCTCGTTGCGCCGAGACGGGAGAAGTCTCGACGATGCCGATCGCGCACACGCTGCTTGGCGAATATCTTCATCATCGAGCGGGCAAGCTCACCCCAGAGTCGGCGCACCACTTCGAGACCGCGATGCGCATGAGCGTGAAACACGGCACTCACTGGCTGACGATGCTGAGCGCAGCGAAATACTCCAAACTTTTGCACGCGAGCGGCCGTTCACATCAAGCGGACGACCTCTTGGCGTCCGCTCTGTACCGACTCGAGGAGGGGTTTGGTACGCCTGCATATCGAAACGCAGCGGCTCTACTCCGGA
>CBINDO010000328.1:0-9312 GCA_966249405.1 uncultured bacterium
AGACGAATGACTGGTGTGGTGTGGCCCACGTCCACGAACCTTAAACTGCCTCTTCGCCCTGCTCACCAGTGCGGATACGAACCGCTTGCTCGACTGGCGTGACGAAGATCTTACCGTCACCGATGCGGCCCGTCTTCGCTGACTTCTCGATGGCATCGATTACGGATTGAGTTTGGCTGTCCGCTACAACGACCTCGATCTTAACCTTCGGCACGAAGTCCACGACGTAGGCCGAACCGCGGTAGACTTCCTTCTTGCCGCCGGTACGTCCGAACCCTTTGACCTCAGTCACCGTCATACCCTGGACGCCAACTTCGCTCAATGCGTCCTTTACCTCGTCGAGTTTAAACGGTTTGATGATCGCTTCGACCTTCTTCATGGCGTAGTCCTTTGTCTCGTTGCTGTGGTTGGTCGACAACCGAAGCGTCGCCAACGAACCTGTCTATTGTAGCCTGTGTTTGAGCAGCCAAAAACCCAGGGGGTTTCGCTGTTTGCCAGTGTGGCGGACGTTAGGGGGCGCCACGTTTCCAAAATGTTTCTGCAAATAGCACCTTTCTGATCGTGTATGGAAGGTTATTCAAGGCTCGGAATCTGCTCGTCTCCGAAGGCGATTCCGAGATCTCTTCCAGTACGCACGATGCTCGAATCCGAGGGAACGGTGCGAATCCCGTCGCCGATGGCTTCGAAAGGCAGGAGCCGCATTTCACCGTTGTGAATTGCAACCATACCACTCGCCGTCGAATCAGCAATGAACCGAACCGCCTCGGTGCCCATGCGTAGAGCGAGCACTCGATCGACGGCGATCGGTCCACCGCCGCGCTGTAGATGGCCCAGAACAACGGTGCGTGTCTCTTTACCCGTTCCTTGACTGATGAGCTGCGCCACTTGTTCACCTATGCCGCCGAGCTTGGCGTGGCCTGCATAAGGGTCGCGGCGCTCACGAAAGACCATGGATCCCCCCACCGGTTTTGCCCCCTCCGCCACCACGACTATCGAAAAGTGGCGACCGCTTTTCTCGCGCTGGCGCACCTTGGCGCAAATTGCTTCGGGCCAGAACGGGATCTCGGGCAACAAGATCGCGTCTGCCCCGCCCGCGATCCCCGCGTGAAGCGCGATCCACCCTGCATAACGTCCCATGACCTCGACGACCATGACGCGTTCGTGCGCGGCAGCCGTGGAGTGCAACTTGTCGATGGCGTCGGTCGCCGTCGCGACCGCCGTCTCGAAGCCGAACGTCAAGTCCGTCGCAGGCAAGTCGTTGTCGATGGTCTTGGGAACCGCTACGACTCTCGGCAAGCCGCGCTCGAGCAATCGTCGCGCCAAGGACAACGAACCATCTCCGCCCAGCGCGAGAAGGACATCGAATCGAAGTTCCTTGAAGCGTTCGATCAGTCGTTCCGATACGTCCGTGGCAACCGTGTTCCCGTCAGCGTCCGTCACGGGGAAGTTGAACGGGTCCCCACGGTTGGTGCTGCCCAAGATGGTGCCCCCCAAGTGAGCGATGCCGCGCACGGTATCGGGCGTCAGTTGCCTGAGGCCGCCGGGTCGGTCATCGACGAGGCCACGATAACCCGATTCAATCCCCCACACTTCGTAACCCCGCCGCGCAGCGCTGAGCACCACGGCCCGAATCACTGCGTTGAGTCCGGGCGCGTCGCCGCCGCCCGTGTTTATGGCGATCTTCATGGTCCGTCCGGTATCCGAGATTTCTGCTCCAAATGCCAACAGTTGCTGCGCGAAAGCAGCGCGGAACTTTCGTTTTCCGGCGGAGGAGCGCAAACTGGGACTCACGTGTCCAGACCGACGTCCGATACCGTTGCGGAGGAGCTGCGAGCCCGTTGTCCAACGCCTGTGGTTCGCCACGACGGGCTCCTGATCAAGAACGATGGCGAGACGGCCGTCACCTATGGCGGCAACAAGGCGCGCAAGTTGGCGCCGCTGTTCGATGCGCTGAAACGCCGCGGTTACCGCCGAATCTTGACGGTCGGCGCGGCAGGCAGCCACCACGTGCTCGCCACCGGGCTGTTTGCGCCCAAGTCGGGGCTCAGCTGTGCGGCGTTGCTGTTTCCCCAGGTCTACACGCCTCACGCGGGCGACGTGTTGCGGCTCGTGAGCGGGCTGAACGTCGACTTGTATCCGTGTTCGGGGCCGTGGGACGTGGCGCGCGCGCTCCTCGCTGAACGCGGCCGCGACGTCGCGTGGACGGGCCCTGGAGCGCTTGGTGCGACGGCGGCCTCGGGCTACGAGACGGCGTTCGACGAATGGGTCGCGCAGCGCCACGAGGAAAACCCTCGGTCGAAGTTCGAGCACCACGTCGTTGCCGCCGGGTCTGGTGGGACAGCGGCAGGGCTGCTCGCGGGATTGGTCAAACACAGGCTGGGAGGCCGAGTGGTCGCGGTAGCCGTCAATCACAATCCAAGTCTGCGGGCGGTGATTCTGGCGCAGGCGTGGGGCATCGAACGGCGCGCGGGGCGTCGGCGCACACGGGCCTTGGGGGATCGATTGTGGCTCGAAAGAGGGGCCGTCGGACGTGGCTACGGGTACCCGACGCGCGACACCTTCGCGGCCATGGAGGCCGCGGCCCACGTTGGCTTACATCTCGAACACACTTACACCGCGAAGGCTTACGCTGTTGCGCAAAGATTGGCGGCTGCCCATCCGGAACACGCAGTGGTGTTTTGGCAGACCTTTTCGCAACGCCCTTTGCCCCAACTCGAGTCGGCGCCCGCCCTCGACGACCTGGCTCCGGCCCTCCGTCGGCTGCTTCGACACCCATAAAAGAGATTGGGTTGTTTGCCGGTTGGATTGTGAACTAGGTTAAGGGCGGCCCTAGGTCGGAAGGGACGATGCCTCGCCGGTTGGTTTCCTCCCATTCCGACAATTCCCGTATGACGACCTCCACAGAATCTGCGAACCCTGTCGGCGCGTTAGTCGGGAACAAGTACCGCATCATCAAGGAGATCGGTCGGGGCGGCATGGCGACGGTTTTTGCCGCCGAACACGTGAACATCGGCAAAGCCGTAGCCCTGAAGTTGCTCGCGTCCGATTTGGTCTCGTCCAAGACGGTGACGGAACGCTTCATGCGCGAGGCGAGAGCCGCGGCACAGGTCCGTAGCCCGCACATCTGTGAAGTGTACGACGTGGGCACGTTCGACGGCAGGCCGTACATCGTCATGGAGCTGTTGCGCGGAGAGAGCTTGTACGAAAAGCTAGCGCGCGAGCGGCAGCTCAGCACCACGGTCGCGGCCCAAATTGCGGTACAGGCCGCCAAAGGTTTGCGCGCCGCGCACGAGCACAACATCGTGCACCGGGACCTCAAACCCGAAAACATCTTCCTCACGACGGGTGAAGGTGGACAGCTACTGACCAAGCTCGTGGACTTCGGTCTGGCGAAGTTCTACGAACCGAACCAAGATCCACAGGCGGTGAGACTCACGCGCGAAGGCGCGCTGTTCGGTACGCCCGCGTACATGAGCCCGGAGCAAGCCAAAGCCAAGGGCAACGTCGACCACCGCACGGACTTGTGGGCGCTGGCGTGCATCGTTTACGAGATGCTGACCGGCCGCACCGTGTGGGACATCGACCAGGGCGTGGCCATGATTCTGGCTCAGATTGCCAGCGCTCCGATCCCCAGCGCTCGCGTCTATCGTCCAGACCTCCCACCAGAATTCGATGCGTGGTTCGGATATGCTCTAGCGCGCAAACCGGAACAGCGAATTCAGGACGCCGAGTCCTTCATCAGCTCACTCAACGGTGCGCTGCACTTGGACGGGAAATCGAGCGAACCGGGCAGGCCTTCGCCGATCCCGACGTCGCCACGCGGCCCGGTCGCGCAGATGTCCCACGGGGTGCCATCACACGGCGGTGCTCCGCCGTTTTCCACGCCCGCTTCGGGTAATGTCTACGCGCCCGCCTACGCCGCCGTTGGCAATCAGCCCATGGCACCCTCCTTGCCGCGCTCGCACACTCCGCCGGAGAGCGTCCGTGCGAAGGGCAGCGGCGTGAAGTGGCTGGTGACCTGCTTGGTTGCCGCGGGCACGCTGGCTGCGGGCTGGTTCTACACACCGCTCCCACAATGGCTCGGCATGGCAAGGACGGCACCTTCCGAGAGTGAACCCTGGGCGCTCGCGGTCGGAGCCGCGCAAGAGACGCTCGCCGAAGGCGACATTCAAGCGGCGCTGGCCACGGCGCGGTCGGCCTTCGATTCGAGCCAGTCGAAAGTCGCGCGCTCGTTGGTGACACACCTCGCCGCCGCCACCGAGCAACAGGGCCCGTGCCGCGTAACGGGTATCGGTCACCCGCGGCCGTTCGCCTCGAAGACGGAAAGCGCCAAGCCGTCGGCCCTCGCCGTCCCAGAGGGGTTGCTGGCGGCCTGGTCCGACACCGACGGGCAGCCACGACAGCAAGCGAAGGTTACCCTGCTCGACACCAGCTTGCGGCGTATTCGCTCCGACCAGAACTTGACCCCCGACGGTGAAGGCGTTCGCGATCCCGAAATTTTCAAGACGGATACCGGCGTGGGTTTGCTGTATTGGGACTTCTCGGGTGAACGCGCCGGGGTTTATGTCGCGCAGCTCGGCAAAGATGGCAGCCCGCTCGGGGCGACTGAAGCGTTGAGTTCCCACGTGAGCGGACACCCCTACTACCCGGCGATCACCAGACACGGTGAACACTATTGGGTCGTCTGGGTAGAGCCGAGCCGCGACCGAGTGTTCGATCTCTACGCTCGCAAGTTGGACCGGCAGCTGAAGCCGCTCACCAAGCCCCTGGCCTTGACGGCCTATCCGACCCCCAGCCAAGGCAAGACCCAGGCGGACCGGCCAGCGATCAGCGTGCGTGGCGGCGTTCTCAACGTCAGCTTCACGTTGCGACGGAACAACCGTCAGTCGGCCTTGCTGCTGCGCGTAGCCGAAGCCGCCTTGGAGCGGGCAGCTCCCCTCGCACCGCCTGCTGCGACCGTATCTGCCGGCGACGAGGAGAGTGATCGTTTCGCAGGGCGCGTGACGGATTTGGGAGCGGACGGCACTCACGACTTCAGCTCGATCGCCTGTGTGGATGCGGGGTGTTACGTTGCGTGGGACGAGATTGGCGTGAGCGCGCACTTGGCGATGTTGAACCAAGACGGCCAAGTCGCTTGGCGCCGTCCCGTCGGCAACGGCGCGAACCGACCCAGCGTGACGAGTGTGGGTAACGAAGTCGCCCTGAGCTGGTACGAAACCAAACGCGTGCAGTTCTCGACGGTGTCGGGCGAAGTGATCGCTCCGCCGACGACCGTCGGTTGGGTGAGCGCCGTTCAGAAGCAGCAACCGCCTCAGATGGTCAAAGGTGCCGCGGCACGCGAGTGGTACGTCACGTGGAGCGCCTACGAAGCCGCGGTGCCGGAGCCGTTCGTCGCCCGAGTGAGCTGTCCATGATCTGGTCACTGTTCGCCAACAAGCCGACCACCGACTCGTTGCCCATCCCCACACGAGCCGCGCTGCGAGCGCGCCCGATCGTGGGACCCAACGTGCACCTCAACGCCATCGACCCCGCGGACGGGCCGGCATTGTGGCGCGCGGTCGACTCCTCCCGGGCCGAACTCGCAATGTGGTTGCCGTGGGTGCCGTACAACACGTCCGTCGCGTCGAGTCAGCGCTACGCGGATTCTTGTGCCGAAGACTGGGACCTCGGGCGCTCGTTGCGCTTCGGGATCCGAGCCAACGGCAACGCCCAGCTGCTCGGCATCGTGAGCTTGGACAACTGCGTTCACCTACATCGCAACAGCGACCTCGGATACTGGCTCGATAGCAGCGCAGTGGGGCGTGGGCTGATGACGGAGGCGGCGACCTTGTGCCTCGACTTTGCGTTCAAGAGCTTGGGGCTTCGGCGCGTTCGCTGCGCTGTGGCTCAGGACAACGCACGCAGTCTGGCCGTGGTCGCGCGGCTGGGGTTCGTACTCGAGGGCGTGGCGCGACAGGCGGAATACGTGGGAGGGAGATGGGTCAATCACTCGGTGTTCTCTCGCCTCGACACGGACCCGGCGCCGTGAGTCGTGTGAGCTTCCGTCCCCGGTTCAGCAAAGGCAGGCTGCCGTTCACGCGATTGGGCCCGGCCATTGTGCTGGTCTGCGGATTGTTGGCGGCAGTTGCCACCACCGCCATCGGCGTCAGCCAACTGCGCCTTCAAAGTGACACCAATGCCGCGTTCCGCAGCACCTTACTGGCGCGGACGGTCGCGGCGCGCCTCACGCAATTGCCGCTCGAGGCCGCCGAGTCGTTCTTGGAGCGCGCGAGCCTGCGCAGCGGCGCGGAACTGCTCTTGGTTCACACTGACGGCTCGATCCTCGTGGACGCGACGGTCGGTCCCCCACACGCCCCTGGTATCGTCCAACTCTTGCGGGTCGGCTCGGGCGAGACCCAAACGACGCTCGGCCGGGCCCGGTTTGCCGCCGCGCGCATTCCTGACGCCGACGCCTGGCTGCTGGTGTTCGTGGCGGCGCCCAATCAGCCGCTGAGCACCGAATCGCTGGTGAGACTCGTGGCGGGTTTCACCGGAATCCTGCTCGGCGTGGCTGCGCTCGTCGCGTTCGCCTTGTCGCGCGACGCGCACTCGGACATCGCCTTCGTTACGCGCCGGATCGTCCAGATGGCCAAGCCCGACGCCAATCCGGCAGGTGCCTTGATCCCAATCCGCTCCATCGATCCAGTCGGTTCCACCACCTTGGCGTTCAACAACCTGGTGGAGCGCTTCGCACGAGCCGAGCAGTCCTACGTCCAAGATCTACACCTGGCCTCCACTCTCGAACGCGACAAGAGCGCATTTTTGGCGGCGCTCAGCCACGAGCTCAAGACGCCCCTCAACGTAATTTTGGGCTTCACCGACGTACTGCTCAGCGAAGTCGAGGGACCGCTCAGTGCCGACGCTCGCGAAAATCTGGAGACGGTGAGACGTTCGGGTATGACCCTCAAAGCCCTGATCAAGGACATCTTGGACCTTTCGGGACTGGAGTCGGGAGAGCTGACGCTCGCGCGCGAAGTCATCGACCTCTATCAAGTGGCGGACGACGTCCTCAAGGAGCACAGTGTCGCCGCCCAGGAGAAACACTTGGAGTTGACCCTGACTGGCCGCGCGGCTCCGGCGTGGGCCGATCCATTACGCGTGCGACAGATGGTGGGGAACTTGGTGAGTAACGCCATCAAGTTTACGCAGAAGGGCTCGGTCCGCGTCCAGGTGGAGCCGCGGGGCGAACAGTCTGCCATCATCGTCACCGACACCGGCCCCGGCATCGCGCCGGAGGAGCAAGCCTCGGTGTTCGAAGACTACACGCAGGTCGGCGACTTGCGCTCCCGCGGCGCCGGCACCGGCCTCGGCCTCGCCATCACGAGGCGCCTGGTGCGCATGCACGACGGCGAAGTGACGCTGCAGAGCGCGGTAGGCGCAGGCTCCAAGTTCACAATCCTATTGCCGCGAGTGCAGCGTGGCTCTTCTCATTCGAAGGCACGCATCACGCCCGCCCCGCTCCAAGGAAGCCACGTGGCATGAACACTCCGGAGTCGCTCACGTGGCGTGTCCACCGGTTACACTTGCTGTTCTCATTGGTGGGCGGAGCGTTGTTGTCTTGGGCAGTCCCTTTCCTGTTGCTGCTAGCCGAGCCAGTTCGCACCTCGGTGACGATGACGTTGTTCGTCTCGATGTTCACGGGCGGCATCATGGCGGGCATCTTGATCCGATTCCGCCTGCGTAAACACGTGTTTCTGCTGCGTGCCCTGTCGGTCGAGAGCCACGGCACGACCGCGTCGAGTATCGCGCCAGAGGCGATTCGGACGTTCATCTCCGAGCCACAGCGTGTGGCACGCGCGTGGTTGTATCCGCAATACCTGGCGCTGGCCGCGTTCGCCACTCCGCTCAGGCCTAGTCCGTTGGACTGGACGACGTCGCTGGCTGTGGCGCTGCTCGCGGGTTTGATCTTGTCGACGGCTTCGCTACCCCTGCTCGTGCTCGTGCGCAGTGACTTCCTGCGTGTGCTCGAACGGGCGCCGATCAGCTTTGCTCAAGAGTTGATGGCGGAGGCGGAGAAGTCTCCACAGACGAGCCATCAAATCAACCGGCGCATCACCGCCGCGGTTGCCATGCCGGTGGTCTTCGTAGCGCTCGGCGGCTCGCTGATCGTCAATGCACATCTGCGCCGCGACGACGAGCGATTCCGCGCCGAAACCGCCCGCGTCTTGGCGCGCGCGGCGCTCGAGTTGCAGCCGGGGAGCACTGTTGCCCTGGAACACGCCATCAACGAAGCCACCGCGCTGGGGTTTCCGGCGCAGGTAGCGGCGCGGGGCGCGCGCTACGGGGTGATCCTCGAGCGCGGTGGCATCGCGGAGCTGACGACCCCGCTCGAACACGGTAGCGCTCGCGTCCGCTACGATTCCTCGACTGTCCCCGTCGTTGGCATGGCGCCGCTGCTCGTTGCGTTGTTGGCGACCGTGACCGCGGCGTTGTTCGGTCTGCTGTTGGGCAACCTACTCACCAAAGACTTGCAGCAAGCGACCCGCCGCGTGAGAGCGCTCGGGACGATGCCGGGGCTCGGCGCAAGTGGACTCACGTTTACCCAGCGGCCACGCTTCCTCGTGGTGACCGAGCTCGTCGACGCGATCGAGCGCCTCGCCGATCGATTCTCGGTGTTTGCGCAAGCCCAAGAGGACGCGATTCGTGCCCGCGCCGTCGCTACGCGTACCCGTGGCTTGTTCTTCGCGACCGTCAGTCACGACCTGAAATCACCGCTCAATTCCATTCTCGGCTTCACACACTTGGTGAGCATCGAACCGCTGACGGAAGGGCAGCACGAGAGCCTGCAGGCGATCCACAGCCGCGCGCGAGAGTTGCTCGCCTTGATTGAGACGATCCTAGACGCAGCCCGCGTCGAAGAAGGTCAGCTGTCGCTGGTCCGAGACGAGGTGCCGTTTGCCGACCTGTACCAGGGGGGTATCGCCAAGGCCGCTGAACTCAGCAGTGGATACCCGCTCCAAATTTACAAGGAAATCGAGTCCGCCATCCCGCCCCTGCTCGTCGACCGCCAGCGCGTGATCCGAGCGTTCGCGACGTTGGTCGCCTACAGCGTGCGCAGTCACAAGGGTGGCAAGATGTGGGTTCGAGCTGAACGGGAGACCGAACACACGGCGCGCATCGACATCGACGTTCCGAACCCCGAACATCCGCCTCCGGAACTGGAAGCGATGCTCTCGACGCAGACCAGTGCGCGACGGCGCGACCACCGTGGCCTGGCGCTCGGTTTGCGGCTGGCGCGGTCGGTGATCGAGCTCCACGGCGGGGCGGTTCGGG
>CBINDO010000329.1:0-9232 GCA_966249405.1 uncultured bacterium
TTTCCGTCGCGATGCGTACGGAGAGCACGCGCGCCGTTTGTCCGCCGCCAATCCCGACCGTCACCATTTCGCCGCTCGCACCCGCCTTGGCCAGCACGATGGCGTTGCTGCGCACGTGTTTGCACGCCGACCATGCAAACTCCAGCGCCTGCAGCTCAGTCTGACTCGGCGACCGCTTCGTGACGACTTTGCCGCCGCGGACTTCGCCGGGGCCACTCGCGTCGCGATCTTGTACGACCAGGCCGCCACCGATGCGCTTGTACTGGAGAGCCCGGTAATCCGACGGCAGCCACGCGCCAGTCGCGAGGATGCGCAGCGCCGATTTGCCGCGTAGCACCTCGAGCGCGGAGTCGGAGTAACTGGGTGCCACTACACACTCGATGAACGTTTCGGCGATGGTGCGTGCCGTGTCGACGTCGACGGGGCGATTGAGCGCGACGATCCCGCCGAACGCGCTCATCGCATCGGCTTCGCGCGCCGCAAAGTACGCCTTCTGCAGCGAAGGTGCGGTGGCCAAGCCGCAGGGGCTCGCGTGCTTGATCACCACCGCCGCTGGCCCCTCGAAATCGCGGACCGCTTCCAAGGCGGCTTCCACGTCGACCAAGTTGTTGAAGCTCAGCTCCTTGGCGCCGGTGCCGAGACTGTCGGCGAGCGCCAAGCTGCCCGCAGGAGCGCCACGTTCGGCGTAGAAGGCGCCCGATTGGTGCGGGTTTTCGCCGTAGCGGAGTCCATACCGCTTCTCGAAGACGAGCACTTTGGTCGGCGGGTACTCGGCGCTGTTCTGTCCACCTTCCACCTGTCCCGTGAGCCATTCGGCGATCATGCCGTCGTAGGCGGCGGTGTGGCCGAAGACCTTGGCGGCCAGCCGCCGGCGTGTGGCTTCCGTAACTTCGCCGTTGTGGCTGTCGAGCTCTTGTTCCACCGCCGCGTAGTCGGACGGATCGCAAACCACGGTCACGCGAGCATGATTCTTCGCGGCGGAGCGCAACATGCTGGGACCGCCAATGTCGATGTTCTCGACCAAGTCCTCGTAGGTGGCACCCGCGCGCTTCAGGGTCTGTGCGAATGGGTACAGGTTAACGACGACCAAGTCGATGAACGCCGCTCCCAGGCGGGCCAGGTCTGCCTCGTCGTGGCCTTCGCGCGCCAAGAGGCCACCGTGAATGCGCGGGTGCAGTGTCTTGACGCGACCATCCATCACCTCGGGCGACTGCGTGTACTCATCGACGCCGGTGACGGCGATGCCGGCGGTCTGGAGTGCCTTCAGGGTTCCTCCGGTCGACAGCAGTTGGACGCCGCGCTGCTGCAGGGCGCGCGCGAAGTCTACGAGACCAGTCTTGTCGGAAACGGATAGCAGAGCACGGCGAATGGGCATAGTGGCGGCGCCCTATCTCCGACCTGTGAGCACGTCAACGCAAAAGGTGGGGCAAAAGGTTGGTTTTTCTGCGAGCGTTGGTTCTGTTTCAGCGGCGTTCGTGCAAGGCTCGGATCGGACCAGGTGTTACAGCGTCCCCGACGGCTCGAAAGGTTCGATCAAGTGGGTTCGATCATAGACAAGGTGAGGGTTGGTTTGGCTGCCGCATTGGCCGTCTTTGGTGTTTGGGGATGTTCGGACGACGGAGGCGAAGGGGCGCCCGCTCCCCCCGCCGAGACGGTCGAGTCGCGGCCTGGCATCGTGCAGGGGGGCGACGACGACGGGCCCGTCCTCGGGGAGGCCGAGACGTGCGCCGAGTTCCGAGGCTCGATCTCGAGCAATCGGGAGCGGCTCGCCTGCGATTCGGCGCCGCTGCTGCAATGCCCAGAGCTGATCCGACCTTTGGCCTCGCTGACTTGCGTCACGTTTTCGGAGTCGAGCCTCGCCCAATGCGTCGCGGCGTTCGAAGCTGCCGACGAATGCAGCGACTTGGTTCCTGGCGCGTGCGTCCTCACCGCCGTGCTCCACGTGCGAGACCCCGCGTGTGACGTCAACGACGCCGCGGCGGATGGCGGGATGGAAGTGACCAGCGATGCTGGCGGCCTCACACCGGATGCGTCGAGTGAGCCCAGCGGAGATGCTAGCCCGGCCGACGCGAGCTCGGCCGACTCCGGGGCGACGTCGCTGCAGCCGGATTCCGACATCGTCACGTCGGGTGACGGAACCGGCGGTGAGACGACCGGCGCAGAGACGAGCGAAGCCGCGACCTCGAGCGATGGGGTGAGCTCAGCATCCCCTGCGGACACGAGCATGGGCAGCTCGGCTACCGCGGACCAAACGCAGGCGACGTCACAGCCCGACGCGGGTTGAGCCTTCAGAGGTCAGCGAGTCTGCGTTTTTTCGCCCAAAACTCCGACAAGTCACTGGGTAGGTCGGCTTCGAAAGCCATGCGTTGCCAGGTAATCGCGTGCGGCAGCTCGTACTTCCAGGCATGGAGCGCTTGGCGCGGTAACTCGAGGATGTCGAGGTCTTCGTCGGTGAGTTTGCCATCGGCGCCGCGCGCGTGGAGGCGCTCGTCGGGACCGTAGAGCCTGTCTCCCACGACTGGCGTCCCCATTTCGGCGAGGTGGATTCGGATTTGGTGTTGGCGTCCGGTGAGCAGCCGACACTCCACGCGGGCGTAGTTGCCCGCCACTTCCAAAACGCGAACCACGGTTTGCGCGGTTTGCCCGTTGGGGTGAACACGCATCTTGACGCGCAGGGGGTTGTCCGGGTCGCGCTCGAGCGGCAGATCGATGAGGCCCTCTTTCGGGATCCCCCAGGTGAGCGCTTGGTAGGTCTTACGGATGCTGGCGTCGACACCTTCGGGCACCTTGATCGTCGACTCGAGCAACATCTTGAAGGCTCGATCGGCGGCCGGCGTGAGGCCCAGGATGAGAATTCCGCTCGTGTCGCGGTCGAGCCGGTGCACGAGGCTGAAGTATTGTCCAGGATAACGCGTTTCGAGCACTCGCGTGACCGTGTTGTTGTAGTGGCTGGCCGTGGGGTGGACGGTGATGTTGGGCGGTTTGTTCACTACCAGGATGTGTTCGTCCCGGTAGATCTCGGCCATGTCGAGCTCCGGATCGGCGTCGTCGATGGGCACCCGCCACAATACGACCTGGTCTTCGGCCTGGAGCCTCTGGTTGGGCCGGAACCGTGTCCCATCTAGACGGTAGGCGGCCGCTTTGGCGATGAGCTTGGCGCGGGTGCGGCTCGTGCTGCGCAAGGTGAGGCTCAGGAATACGTCGAGTCGCTGCCCCGCGAACTCCGGCGGGACGCGCAACGTTCGGGCGGTGGCCTCTTCGGGGACGCCGACTGGCCTCGGTACTTCGGCCTTGGTCCAACGAGGCTCGCTCACGACGCCATATCCGCCAGCACGAGCTGTCTCACGAGCAACGCGAGCTCAAGTGTGGATCTCGGTGCCGACGCCCTGGTCGGTGAAGATCTCGAGCAGCAGCGCGTGACGCTTGCGACCGTCGATGATGTGAACCTTCTCTACGCCGTTCTTCACGGCGTCGAGGGCGCACTGGACCTTTGGGATCATTCCCCCGACGATCGTCCCATTGTCGATCAGCGTGTCACACGTCTTGGCGTCCAACGACGTGAGGTGGTTCTTGTTCTTGTCGAGGACACCTTCGACGTCGGTCATCAACACCAACTTGGCGGCGTGGAGAGCCTTGGCGATCTCCCCGGCAGCGGTGTCGGCATTGACGTTCAATGGGTTTCCGTCCATGTCGACGCCGATCGGTGCAATGACGGGAACTACCCCACTGTTGCACAGGTCATCCACGAGCCGTGGATCGACGTGGTGCACCTCACCGACGCGCCCGAGGTCTACGGTGATGGGGCTACCCGTTTCGTCTTTCCCGGGGACCGGTGGCATGCGTTTGGCGCGCATGAAGGAGTCGTCGCGCCCCGACAGGCCCATGGCCCGGCCACCTTGATTGCAGATCAGGCCGACGATGTCCGAATTCACGCTGCCCGACAGCACCATCTCGACCACGTTCATGGTCTCGTCGTCGGTGACGCGGAGGCCACCACGGAACACGCTCTTGATGCCTACCCGGTCGAGCATCTGGTTGATCTGCGGGCCACCACCATGCACGACCACGACGCGGATACCGACGTAACGAAGCAGGCAGATGTCCCGAGCGAAGCTCTCCTTCAGGCTGTCTTCGGTCATGGCGTGACCGCCGTACTTGATCACGAAAGTGCGACCGTGAAAGCGTCGGATGTAGGGGAGCGCCTCGTGCAGGACGGCGGCTTTGCCAACGGGTTCGTGCATGGCGCGGCAGGGTAGTCGGAAAAAACGCGCTGAGAAGACCCAATCGTGCGCGCCATTTCCGAGTCGGGACGCGTGACGGTTGCCTAATCGCCCGGGCTGGTCTAGACGCGGCTCGATGGACATTCTGATCGTCACGGCCGAACTCGCGCCGTTCTGCTCGGACGGAGAAGTGGGGGAATCGGTCGCCGCTTTGGGCCGCGCGATTGCGAGCCAGGGTCATCAAGTGACCTTCGTGCTGCCGAAGCCGGCGCACTTGGAAGAGCTCGGACTCATGGTGGCGCGGCGTCTCTCGCCGCTCGAGATGTCGGACGGGAACAAGGCTACCGTCTACGACGGCCAACTCGGCAATGGCATTCCGGTCCTGTTGGTCGAGTCCAACGCCCTCCAGGCGCGCCGCGGCGCCTATGCCGACGAGAGCGGCGAGTTTCACGATAACTTCGCGCGTGTAGCCGAACTCGCTCGAATCGCCGAGGCGCTCGTCGTCAGCCGTGCCAGCGCGGGCAAACCGTTCGACGCGGTCCTCGGACACGGCCTGGCCGGAGCGCTGTTGCCGTACGTAGACCTTGGTCTGCCGACGGTGCTCGCGGTGGTCGATCCGGAAGATCTCGGTCTCGCGACGGAAGCAGACTTGGAGGCCTGTTCGCTGCTGTCCGAGCCGACCAGTCGCGACGCGTTTCGCTGGGAGGGTGGAGTGAGTTTGCTGCGCGGCGGTGTGCTGGGCGCAGACGTCGTCACGTGCGTATCGCCGAAGCTCGCGCTGGCTTACCAAGATCCCGACTATTCTCCGCTCGCTCGCGCGCTTCGCGCCGCGGACAAGGAGATCTTCGGCGTTGCCCCTGGCGTCGACTATGCCGTTTACAATCCAGCGACGGATTCGGCGTTGTCCACCCGCTTTCACGCCGAGATGGCGGAGCGCAAGGGATTGTGCCGGGCCGCGTTGTGCCGCGAACTAGAGCTCGAACTCGAGACCGACTGGCCCCTGTTCTGCTGGATCGGCCCGATCAGTGAGATGAGCGGCGCTACCTGGCTGCTCGATAACTTGAAGGAGTTAGTCAAGTTGCCGTTGCGGCTCGTGATAGCCGGCAAAGTAGCGTCCGACGATGCGTCCAAGGCGCTTGCTCAACAACTGGCGCAATCCAAGTTCGGCAAGCTCGGCAACTTCCGTTGGGTCGAAACACCCGACCAGGCGTTGCAACGTCGGGTGCTCGCCGCGGCGGACGTAGCGCTGTGTGAAGCGGGTTCACTTTCGGGACACGGCTGCCGAGTTGCTCAGCGATACGGAGCAGTCCCGGTGGCGCTGGACCTGCCCGGAGCGAGCGACGCGATCGTCGACTGCGACGCGCAGCTGACGACTGGATCTGGCTTCTTGTTCTCCGATCCCAGCGCCGAGGCGTTTTTGGGAGCGGTGCAACGCGCTCTCACTGCCACCTCCGCGCCCGCATTCGGGCGGCTTCGCCGTCGCGTCATGCGCCAGGATCTCGGTTGGGAGCGAGCAGCGCGTCGCTACGTGCAGTTGCTCAAGGTCGCGTCTCGCAAGTTGTGACGCTCAATCGCGTCGATTGATGAGGAGCCACGACGCCTGCCAACCGGCGACGCGGCACGCGATCGCCAGGCCCACGCCGGCCTGGCTGAACGCCCAAGCGGCGATGCTCCCGAACCCGGACGGCCACACTACGGCGGCGAACGAACCGGCCGCGCACAACACGCCGCTCGCGGCGATCGCCGCCGTCCCCCAGCCCTCCACTTTGAGCAGCAGCCGCCAACCGTGGCGGCGCAGCGCCTCGACGCCGTCGAGGACCGATGACAGCGCGCTGTCTGTAGGTGAGCTCGATTTGCGTTGGAACAAGGACAGCCGGGCGCTCTCCAAAACAGTGAGACAGACCAGGCAAAAGGCCAGCGACGCGACGAGCGCGACGGCGCCCAGAGAGGCGTCCAGCGCGCCGAGGTCCGGGGCCGTCAAGCGAGATGTAGCCCAGGTGAGACCAAAGCCCGTCCCCAGGACGGCCACCGTCTGGAGCACCAAGCTGACGCCAACGAACGCCGGAATGCGGGCCCACGCCTGCAGCAGGGCACGCCAGCGGTCGCCGCGCTTCAGTGGCGCCATGCGAGGGCGCGTCACGGCGGACATCGCCGCAGTCATCGGCACGAACAACACCAGTCGCCACAAAACGAGTTGCCACACCGTAGCTTCCAGCAATGCGCCGGGGGACACCGTCTGCGCGACGCTCGCGCCGGTGAAGACGCGATCGAACAGAATGCCGACGTCGTCGCCGAAGCTCCCGACGGGTACCTGGCGCAAGACCTCGAACCACGGAAGGAGCGGTGAGGACACTGCCAAACCGGCGATCGCGGAAGTGACCCACCAGGCGTAGACCGCTCGTCGAAGGAAAGTCATGCCGTAAGTCTCACCACGCCAAAGTCGTCAAAAGGGCTTGCAGCCATCCCACGACGGCGCCCCAGTAACGTGGCAGCGCTGGCGTCGAAGCGATGGCGCAATTGTCCGCACGGCTGTCCTCGATCACGATGCGTCGATCGCGGTCGAGACACACGGCGCTAGCAGGGCTGGCAGTCCTGAAGTCCCACACCTTCGTCGTTTCGGACCCGTCCCACGTCTGCCGCAGCACGGGCTGGCCTTTCTCGAGGATGTCGACGGTGACCGGCAACCTCAGGTTACCGTGCCTGCTCAGCCAAACCCGATTGACGTAACCGTCTCCGTCGGGCGCTCTTCTACTCCGCAAGTCGAACGCAACGAAGTTGACCTCGCCGCGGTCGGTTAACCCCACGCGAAGCACGTCCGCGGCATTTCGACCCGCCAGCTCGGAAACGGTGGTCAGCAAATCGTCGGGCGTAGGATGTGCTTGCCGGAACTTGCGCGCGTACGTTTGGAACGCGCGGTCGAACGACTCACCGTAGACGCGCGAGCAAGTCTCGAGGAGCAGCGCTGCCCGGTCGTACGCCAATGCCGCCAAGTGCGCGTACGACGGGAACGTCGAGCCGGCGGAGCTGATCGGCACGTCACGAGCATATGCGCTCGCGTATGCGCGCTGATCCAGACGCGTCCAGAACCCAAAGAAGTCGTGCAGTCGGCCCGGAAATAGCGCTTCCATGGCGCGGTTCTCGACGTAGGTGGTGAGTCCCTCGTCCAGAAACGGCCATTGGTATTCGTTGCTGGCCAGCACCCCGTAGAACCACTGATGCGCGAGCTCGTGCAGCACGACTCGCTCGACGTCGGTGCTGAGGTAGCCGACCAGGAGCGAACCTCCGGTGGTGATGAGCCCCGGATACTCCATGCCGCCAGCGCCCTCGGCGGCAACGGGAGGGTGAACGACGGTGAGCGTCGGGAGTGGGTAGGGACCAAGCCACTCCTCGAGCCAGGGTAGGGCAACGCGGAGAGTTCTCGCTGTCAAATGGGCGTTGTGGTCGTGGCCCGGGGGCATCAGCAGCCGCACGTTGATGCCGTTGACGACCTCGGTAGTTTCCGTAAACTCGGGCCACGCCACCCAAGCAAAGTCGTGGACGTCGTGGGCGCGGTAACGCACCACCCGAGACGCCGCGGTGAGCTCGGACACGAGTGAACCCGTTGCCCCAACGACGTGTGCCGGCGGGACCTCGAGCGTCACGTCGTAGTCGCCGAAGTTGGCGTAGAACTCGGCCTGGGGGTGAAATGGAAATTGCGCCCACTGCCCGGACGCTTCCAGCTTCGCCACCTTGGGGAACCATTGTCCCCCGAAGACGAAGTCGCCCACGTACCCCGTGCGCTGGGACAGTCGCGGCAACGCCACCACCCACTCCACCTCGAAAGTCGCCGTTTGGCCAGGCTCGATCGGTGACTCGAGTCGCACGCTCGCGGTCGTCGGGTCCAAGTCTTCGCCCGCGTCGAGCGCGAGCTGGCGTTCCGTCCGCGAATCAATCAGGCGCGTCACCTCGATGGAACCCTCGCTGCCCGGCACTTGAGCGGCGCGACCATCCAGGAACGGATCGTGCGTCGTCGCGTTGTCGTCGCGAAACGCGTTCATGTAGAGGTGCCACGGGACTTCGTGCAACGGGGTGGGGGTATGGTTGTCGATGCTGACCTTGCCCCGGCCCTCGATTGAACGACGTCCGGCGTCTGTCTCGACGAGGCGTGCGGTGATCTCGTACGAGACGCGCGGACCGATGGTGGGCTCGCGCGCGTCCGGCTCTGCGCCAGTCCTAGCTGCGCACACGGCGAGCCCCCAGAACAGAACGCAACTCGACGCCGTTGCGGTCGCCACCCAGCGCCTCGACGTTCGTAAACCCACCACGTGGGCCTCAGAACGTGACCATCGGCCGCAGTCGAACGACTTTTTGATCGGCCAACTCGGCGAAGATTTGCAGGGCTTGCAGTCGCGGCATCCCGCAAATATCCAACAAGTCTTCGAGCGTTGAAAGACCGTCGATCAAGCTCAACAGAAAGCCGGCACGGTGGTCGATGGTCAACCACTGGAGTTCGGTTGCGTCGACGGCGAGTTCGACGATTTGTTGCAGCGACCCTAGCCGCGAGAGCTGCATCTTGACCAAGACGCGGCGGCAATCTTGTACGTAGCGCTGCGCTTCGGTGTCGTTGGGATTGGCTTCGAGGCGACGCTCCGCGAGTTCCAGCGCGCCCGAGAAGTCGCTGAGTGCATACAGCTCGGCGAGCGAAGCGACGCTCAAACGGTCATGCGGGACGGACGTATCGTTGATCACCGAGGTCCGCTCGGGCGGGATCGACGTTGCGCGAGGGATCGCGTCGACGAAACCGAGTGCGCTCAATCCGGAGTCGGGGTTGCCGCTCGTCGGCTCCGGTAAGTCGGTGACCGTGTCCCGCGTTGCCATGGCCTTACGCTCGGCGGCAGCGGCGGACTGTTCCGGTCCGGACTCGGGCGTGAGGCTCGGCCGTTGGTTGGGCGGCGGGTGAATGTCAGGGTGCGCTTCGCGCTGCGCGATCAGCGCGTGAAGACCGAGCGGGGCCACAACGCTGACCGAGAGAG
>CBINDO010000330.1:0-9028 GCA_966249405.1 uncultured bacterium
GGACCACGGCGCAGGAGGGGATTGTCCGTGAACGTGACGAGTGGGCTAGCAACCTCGGTGCCCACCCGGTCCATCAAATAAGTCGACTTTCGCCAAACCGCACCGCCGACGATGCAGCCCGCAAACGTACCCACGATCGAACGCGCGCTGTCCTGATCGAAGATCACGGGGACCTCACAACTTGGCACCTTTTGCGGCCCCAACTGCCGCAAGGTCCGCCGCGCGGCTTCGCGTCCGACGGCCTCCGCATCCTCGAGCTCGGCCAGGTGTCGCCGCGCCGTCCAGTACGATCCGCGCCGCCTCTTGTCTTGGGCGTCGACGACGACCGGAGTCACGGAAAGCGAGGCGTACGAGCCCTTGGTGACGCCTTGAAAGCCGCTGGAGAGGACCAACGCCGATGCCCCGGAAACCCGCGAGTAGTTGGCACCCTCGCTCAAGGTGAGACGCGGATCGAAAGCCAACGCCGCCGCTTCCGCCCGGCGTGCCGTAGCGATCGCCTGGTCTGCGTCGATCGAATCGATGGCCGGATCGAAGAGATCGAGATCCGGCCCTGGGCTGGTCGCCAGCAGCGCCGGGTCGGCGGGCCCAGCCCACGGGTCCTCCTCGGTGAGCTCCAAGAGCTCCACCGCGTCCTGGACGCATCGCTTCAGCCCATCTGGAGAGACGTCGCTCGTCGACGTCGTGGCCACGCGTTTGGCTCGGATCAATCGCAACGCGACGCTGCGATGACCAGACTCCTGGATGAGTTCCGTCTCACCGAGGCGAACCCGTGCCGAGAGCTCCCAACCTTGGCGTGCGGAGGCCTCAGCTACGTCGACACCAGCCTCCAGGGAGAGGTTCACCATTTGCGACGCCAACTCGAGAAGCAAGTTCGTATCTAGATTGCTCATGTTTACTCACCGACAGAAACCACACATAGGAAGCTTGGGCCCGAATTGCCAGCGTACCCTCACGTCGACCCGGTCTACTCAGGCTTGGTGGGGAAGGGAAGCGCGCAGGTGCGCATCGCTGAGTTGCTTGAGCCGCGTCGTCATCCACACGACCGTCGGGGTGACGACGAGGGCCGACCAAACGAGCGTCAAACCGAGTTCGCTGCCTGCCAACGGCGCCAGCCCGAAACCCTGCTGATACTGACGAAAGTTACCCACGATGAGTAGCCGCGGCAGCCCCGCCAGCGCCAAGGCCACCGAGAGCACCACCGAAGTGCTCAACAGCCACAACGAACGGTCCCCGCGATTGGCCATCGCAGTGCTCGACGCCGAAAGGTAACCTACCAACGGCACCAACGCCTGCGTGAGGACGAGCATGGCTGCGAACCCGTTGGGCAGCAGCGCTGGGTCGAGCCAGTAACTCAATGCCCAAGCCGGGTCGCGCAGAAGGAGATAACCCATGGCAGGTCCCCAAAACACCACGCCGAATGCGAGGACCAACCACGCGCCGGGGGCTTGCAGGGGGTGTTCCTGGCGGGCGAGCGACTCTTGGTGGGCGCGCGAGAACAGCACCCCCAAGGCAAAAGCCAAACACAACGTACTCAGGCACGGCACCTCCTCTACCTAGCACCTTTGACTCTGATTACGGACCAAATTTCGCGGCGAAGTCCTAGGCTTTGGCTTGCTGCTGGTGCCTTCGCGCGTTACGACGAGGCGTGGATCGAGTCGCGCTCTTGAAGCTGCTGCAGGCGGTATCGCAGGGCGAAGTGGCCCCGGAGGAAGCATTACCCACGCTGGCCCAGCTCCCGTTCTCGGACCTCGGCTTCGCGCGTGTCGACCATCACCGCGCGCTCCGGCAAGGGGTAGCCGAGGTGATATACGGTCCCGGCAAGACCCCGGAACAAATCGTCGCGATCGCACGAGATATCGTCGGGAGGGGTCAGACGTTGATCGCGACGCGGGTCTCGGAACCGCAGGCAGCGAGCTTGCTGCGCGACGTGCCGCACAGCGTTCATCACGAGACGGCTAAGGTGGTGAGCGTCCTTGGGCCGCATCACACGACGCAGCCAGGCAAAGTCGCCGTGGTGACCGCGGGTACCTCGGATTTGCCCGTCGCGGAAGAGGCGGTGGTGACGCTCAATTGCTGCGGCGTCGAATACGAGCGGGTGACGGACGTCGGCGTCGCGGGGCTCCACCGCTTGCTCGCGGCGCTGCCCGTCCTGGAAGCGTGTGACGTCGTGATCGTGGTCGCGGGCATGGAGGGCGCGCTGCCCAGCGTGGTCGGTGGCCTGCTTGCAGTGCCGGTTATAGCCGTGCCAACCTCGGTGGGTTACGGCGCGGCTCTCGGCGGGTTTACGGCGCTCGCCGGCATGTTGACGAGTTGTGCTTCAGGGATAACGGTTGTGAACATCGACAACGGCTTTGGTGCGGCCCTGGCTGCCGTCCGGGTGCTGGGTGCCATACGTCGGGGCACGCGATGAACCTCCAGCGTTTCGTCTCACGCCGCCACGCGGGCCACGAGCATGGCGCTCCGGGGGGCCAGGGCGCACGGTCGCCGTCGCCGGCACCCGACGAAGCTCGGTTGCGCGACGCCACGTTTCACGTGTCTCACCAGCATGTAGATCGAGTCGGTGGTGAACGTCAGGGGGCGGCGACCGAACACGTCGTCGACCCGCTCGACACCGCTCCACTCGCACGCGGCGCAGCGGACGGAGCCATCGTCTACTTCGACGCCCCGAGCGGGGCCGGGGGGGACATGCTGGTGGCGTCTCTAGTCGATCTAGGAACGCCGTGGCCGGTGATAACTCAAGCCATCGATGCGCTCGGTCTTTCCGGGGTAACTCTGGAACTACGTCGCGGCCAGTCGGGAGCGCTCTCCGGGTTGCGCTTCGTCGTCGGCGTCGAGGAGCGCGACGCGGGCTCGGAGCGCTCCTACGCGCAGATCCGAGGCTTGATCGAGGGGAGCAGGTTGTCGCCTCGGGTGGCTGAGCTCAGCTCGCGCGTGTTCGAGCGGCTGGCACGCGCCGAGGCCCGAGCCCACGCCGTGCCGCTGGACGAGGTTCACTTCCACGAGGTCGGCGCGGTCGATTCGATCGTCGACATCGTCGGCGTCTGCGTCGCGCTCGACTATTTGGGCGGCGCCGTTTGGTGTAGTCCGTTGCCGCTTGGTCGGGGCTTCGTGACGTGTCGGCATGGCGTGATTCCATTACCCGCCCCCGCGACGGTGGAGTGCTTGATCGGCCTGGAGACGTACGACGGTGGCGTCGACAAGGAGCTCGTGACCCCGACGGCGGCGGCCGTTTTGGGTGCCCTGTCGAACGGCACTCGGGGTTGGCCGCGCGGAGTGATTGGCGGAGTGGGGTGGGGCCGTGGCAGCATGGTCCTGCCCGATCGACCGAACCTGGTGCGTGCGGTGATCGTGAGACCGCCGAGCGAGACAGCGCCGTGACCTTCGGTTACGCGGGCGCGGTCAGCGTTCGCCGAGCTTCTTGAGCACGTCTTCGAAGTCGCGGTCCATGACCGTCTTGCGGCCGTCCGTTGCCGCGACGCGGAGCGCCTGAATCGACAACTCGCGGAGGTGGCGAGACAAGACGCCGACCACGCCGTCGGAGGTGTTCATCCCCGACTGATCGCGAATGAATTTCTTCAACTTGGAGACGACCACCAGCGCGTCGTCACCGACCTCGGCGCTGGCTGCTGTTACCGAGACGGGTGCCACGATACGCCGCTTGGGCTCGACGCTCTCGGCGGCTTCCGCCTCGCGTTCGGCGGCCGCTTCGGCCTCGGCTTCGGCACGGGTTGGTGCTTTGGCGATCTCGGCCCAGGCGTCGCGGTGACGCATCATCGGCAAGTGAGCTTCGAAACACGCGGGGGAGCAGAAGTACAGGCCCGTGCGTTTGCGTTGACACGTCGAGACCGAGCACAGGTAGTACTGCCCTTGGAATGGCAGCTCCTTCTTGCAAATGCTGCACACCTTCCAACCGTTGGCGCTCAAACCCGGGTTGCTCATGGGCCAGATCTCCTATCCAACCCGCCGCACGAACGCCACGGGTTTGCGGCGCGTGCTCTGCAAATTTTCCGTGACTCGGGGGCTTGACGTGCCCCGATTAGTGCCAACTCTGGGCACGCCAGGTGGAGTCGCCGGCGCTTTTGTTGGTTTAGGTATCAAGCATGTCCAATCCCCGCCCATTTCAAGCCGAAGTCAGCCAAGTCCTGCGCTTGGTCGTCAACTCGCTCTACAGCAACAAAGAGGTGTTCCTGAGGGAGCTCGTGAGCAACGCCTCCGACGCCTTGGACAAGTTGCGGTTCAAGAGTCTGAGCCAACCCGAGCTGTTGCCCGAGGGCACTGAATTCGCGATTCGGATCGAGCCCAACACCGAGACCAAGACGCTGACCATTTCCGACAACGGCGTCGGCATGACGGAGGATGACCTGTCCAATAACCTCGGCACGATCGCAAAATCCGGTACGCGCGAGTTCGTCGAGCAGCTCCGGGCCGCGCAGGAGTCCGGTAACCCACAGCTCATCGGCCAATTCGGTGTCGGTTTTTACAGCGCGTTTCTGGTGGCGGACAAGGTCGAGGTCGTGAGCCGGGCCGCGGGCAGCGAAAAAGCATACCGCTGGATTTCCGATGGCAAAGAGACGTACCTGATCGAACCCGCGGAGCGCGCGACCCAAGGCACGGACATCGTGCTGCACCTGAACGAGGAGTCGAGCGAGTACCTCAAGGGTTGGCGTTTGCGCGAGCTCATCTCCCGGTATTCGGACTACATCGGACACCCCGTCGAGATGCCGACGGTCGACACCGAAGACGCGAAGAAAGAGTCGCAGTTCGAGCGCGTCAACCGCGCCAGCGCGCTCTGGCAGCGTAGCCCGAAGGACGTCACCCAAGAGCAATACGACGACTTCTACAAGCACCTCAGCCACGACTGGGAGCCGCCAGTGGCGCACCGTCATTTCAAGGTCGAGGGCACGCAGATGTTCGCGGGCATGGTATTCGTGCCCAAACGCCCGCCCTTCGACCTGTTCGACCGTCAGAGCAAACACGGCGTACGACTGCACGTGCGCCGCGTCTTCGTGATGGACGACTGTCAGGACTTGCTCCCCGTCTGGTTGCGCTTCATCAAGGGCGTCGTCGATTCGGAAGACCTGCCGCTCAACGTGTCTCGCGAGACGTTGCAGGACAACAAGATCGTCAAGATCATGCAGAAACAAGTGGTGAACAACTGCTTGTCCATGCTCGAGGATCTGGCCAACGAAAAGAAGGACGACTACCTCAAGACTTGGAAGTCCTTTGGGGCCGTGCTCAAAGAGGGGTTCCACTTCTCGCCCGAACATCGGGACCGCCTCGCCAAGCTGGCGCGCTTCGAGTCGACCAAGGCCGACGGCCTCACCTCGCTGGACGAATACGTCTCACGGATGAAGGAGGGTCAGAAGGCGATCTACTATGCAACTGGCGCGTCGCGCGCGCTGCTCGTCGGCAGTCCGCACCTCGAGCGTTTGCGCAAACACGACTTCGAGGTGCTCCTGCTCACGGATCCGGTCGATCCCTTCGCGATCGCTGGGCTCCCCAAGTTCGGCGATTTCGAGTTGCAGTCGGCGATGGACGACAAACTCGAACTCGAAGACAAGACGGAAGACGAAAAGAAGCAGTTCGAAGACGACAAGAAACGCACGGAGCCCCTGATGGAGCGCTTCAAGCAAGTGTTGTCCGAGAAGGTGAGCGAGGTGCGCGCCTCGGAGCGTCTGTTCGATTCACCAGTCTGTCTCGTCGTGCCCGACGGCGGCGTCGCGCCCCACATCGAACAATTGATGCGCGCGCAAAACCCCGACATGCCCGCGACCAAGCGCATCCTCGAGGTGAACCCGACGCATCCCGTGATTGAACGCCTCAACAATGGTCTATCCGGCGATAACGCGTGGGTCGAAGATTGGATGGCGTTGCTCTACGACCAGGCGCTGATCGCGGAGGGCAGCCCGATTGACGACCCCGCGGCGTTCTCACGGCGTTTGAGCGCCGTGATGGCGCGCTCGTAACGCGCTGTGACAAACTCGCGGGCACGGCGTCATGCGTCGTGCCCGCGTCGTTTTTGTAGTTGGGTCCGGGGAGGTGGGAACAATTGCCGGGGTTTCGATGGAACGCCGCGAGTGATGAACGCGAAGTGAAACACTCCTCACTGGCCGAGGTGAGCAGCGACCAACGCCGCCACCTCGGTCGCGCGCTCGTAGGCGAGCGCATGAGTGCCGCCCTCGAGGACGTGCAGCGTCGCGTTCGGCAGTCGAGCCTCGAGGTAGCGGCCGACTGCTACCGGGCTAATCGGGTCGGCGTCTCCCCACAGGAGCAACGTGCGGTGGGTCAAAGTGTGGAGCTGCGACTCGACCTCGGCACGGATCGCGTAAACCCACGGCGCGGCGTTCGGGTATTCTGCCCGATATGCGGGTTGCCAGGCTTCGGCGCCGAGCTGGCTCACGTCGAGGCCAGCCGCGGAGGTTGCGAGCACGAGGCTCGCTACGCGGCTTGGATTACGGAGCGCTACGCACAACGCGACCGCACCGCCCAACGATTGCGCGACGAGATGCACCGGCTGTTCGGAGAGATGGCGTTCGGTGAGCAGCACGAGGTCGCGGAAGCTGTTCACGTCCGGCGAAGGAGGATTGTCACCCAACCCCGGCCACGCCAGGTAAACCTTCTGCCAAGCGCTCGGCAGTAGTTCACCGACCGGTCGCCAAAAGTCGGGGTCTGCACCAGCCCCAGGCAGAAACAGTAATGTTGACGTCATGGAGCCTCAAGGCGGGACACAAGCAAAGCCAGACTCCGAACTGCGGCACACGAACCCTGCCTCCGAGCAAGGCCCGGGGCACTGGATGAGACCTCCACAACCATCGTCGTTTGCGCCGCAAACTGGAGGCGTGGCAGGGCACGCCGGGCGGCAACAGGCGAGGTGGGTGTCGTAGTCTACACAGCGTTCACCGGGTGGACACTGGCCGACGCACTGCACGGTCTGGTTACTGCAACCCATTCCCGGGTTCGCCCCACACGTCGCGGACGCTTCGTCGGGGCAGGTGGCCACGCAACCGCCGCACACGAATCTGCCTTCCTTCACGTTGCATGTAGTTCCGTCGGGACACGTGCCGTCACAGTCGACGTAGGTACTACCGCACGATGGATTGAGTCCACACACCGCATCGCGGGGGCATTCGACTTCGCAGCACTCGTTGTCTTCGCACGCGAGCGCAGCGCCTTCCACACAGCTCACTTCCGTTACGTTGCCGCAACCATCGTCGAGGGCGCCGCAGCTTCCTTCAGGGTGGACGAACGGGGTGCAACAGCCCTTCGCCGTACACACTTGACCGGGCTCGCAGCCATCGCACGAGGCCTTCGGGTTGCAGTCGACTAGGATACCGCACGTCGCGTGGACCCCGGAGCTTTGGCCGAGTTGTTCACAGGTCTGGGGAGTGCAAGCCGCGGTGGAACATTGGTTGGGTGTCTCGCTGCCGCAGTACAGTCCGCTGGGACAAGGTCCACAGTCCTGCGCCAGTCCGCAGCGCGGGTCTAGGCGCGCCCCGCAGGTGCCGTCTTCGCAGACTGCAGGAGCGCACACGCATTGCAGAGACGACGTGTCGCATCGCGTTCCAGCTGAGCACTCCGGCACACAACTGTTCGAACGGACAAACTGCCCGTCGAGACCACCTCCGAGCAGTGTTTCACAGCCCACGAGCGAGGCCGCTGAAGCCAACGCCAGAAGCAGCAGCGAACTCGACGCCGTCCGTTCTCGATTCGAAACCGCCCTCGGGCCCGACCTTCGTCGGCGTCTGCTATGAAGTCCCAGCACTTGGCGAATCGCCTCTCAACGTACAGCGAGCAGACACCCCACGAGGACCAGCCACACCGCGCCGAGGAAGTGCCAGTATTGGGTGAGCAGTTTGATGCCTTCGTGGCGCGAACTCGAGTATTCGCGGGCTTGGCTCCGCGTAATGACGATCCCCAACGGGACCACGCCCCCCAAGACGTGCAGGCCGTGTAAACCCGTGAGCATGTAGAACGAAAACAGCGCCAAGACGTGCGCGCGCCCGGACGGGTTGAGCGACTTGATCTCGGCCCAGTTGAAGGCCTGCATCAACAAGAACGCCACGGCCAGCCCGAGCGCCCAATACAGCGAATGGCGTAACCGCTCCTGCCGGTTGCCGCGGATTGCCCGAAGGCCCGACTCCAGCGCGAAGCTTATGCCGGCGAGAACGAAAGTCGCGGCCAAGAGCCCCCAAGGTAAACCGAAGCTGACCGAAGCCCAGTTCGGATTGTTCGAACGCGTCAGGAGGTAGGCGACGAGGGAGCCGCCGAACAACATGCCCAGGGACAACAAGAGGCACACCATCCCGAGCTGCGCCGTCGACATGCGAAACGAGGGCTCGCGCGGCGGCGCGCTACGAAAAGCATGTGGGTCGTGGGTCATTGGGTCACCGACCGGTATCATGGACCAGCCTGACGCACTTGGGAAGCGATCCACGCGTAGGTCCGCGCCATGCCGTCTCGCAACGGATACACGGGCTCCCAATCCAGCAGCTTGCGAGCCAGGCGGTTGTCGGAGTTGCGGCCCCGCACGCCGAGCGGCCCTGGTATGTGGCGTAGCCCAACTCGTTTGCCGGCAATTTCGGCGGTCATGGTGGCGAGCTGGTTGATCGTGACCATTTCTTCCGAACCGATGTTCAAGGGCTCTCTGACGTCGGACTCGGTGAGTCGGCGGATGCCTTCGACGCACGCGTCCACGAACAGGAACGACCGTGTCTGCATACCGTCGCCCCAGATTTCGATGCTGCCGCCGTCCGCGACTTCGGCAATCTTGCGGCACATTGCCGCAGGTGCCTTCTCGCGGCCCCCTTGCCACGTCCCCTCGGGGCCGAACACGTTGTGCAGCCGGGCAATTCGAACCTCGAGCCCGTGATTGCGGTGATAGGCGAGGTACAGGCGCTCGCTGAACAACTTCTCCCAGCCGTATTCGCTATCGGGAGCTGCCGGATAAGCGCTTTCCTCGGAGCACTTGGGATTGTTCGGGTCTTGCTGATTGTAGGCGGGGTAGATACAGGCTGAGGAGGAATAGAAC
>CBINDO010000331.1:0-9010 GCA_966249405.1 uncultured bacterium
CGGGTGGTGTGGCAGGGGTCGTTGGGGATTCTCCCAACGCCCCTATGCCGATTGTTCGATGACCGTCGCTCTCGCGGGCGAGCGTGGTGGGTTAGCTGTTAACCACGGGGGTATCGTTCGACCGCAGCGACCACTTCGGGATAGAGTCACACCGCGTCCAAACGGGTCGGCACAGTCTCTGGGCGGTGGCCGTTCGTCAGCGCGGCGTTGCCAGGACGTCGGCGAGCGCGGCTTCGAGGGAGGCCCTTGCGCTGCCACGGTCACGTAGCACGTAGCTTCGGCACGTACCCGAGCTGGTCACGCTCGGACAAAACTCCGTCACGCACGGCGCGTAGCGCGACTCCTCGAAGCGTGTGCTCAGGAGGGCTGCGTCGTCGCAGGCGGAGTCGGCGCGGCCATGCGCCTGGGCGAGCAACAAGGCCGCCCACACCGCTTCGTCGCGTTTGCGGCTGTCGGGGTGTCGCTCCGGGAATTCGTGCAGCAACGTGTAAGCTTGCGTCCAACGTTCGTCGAGCCAGACGTATGCGAGGAGCAACGTGGCTTCGGCGTAGTGACGATCGTAGCTGCCCACCACCGTGGCCTGCTCGCGAAACGACAGCAGGTGTTCGAGGATTTTCGACGCGTTTACTCGGTCACCCTTCGATAGCCAGATCACCGCTTGCCTGAGCAGGGATTCGTCCCAATATTGGCCACGAGGATAGGGAAAGTCGCGCACCTGCCGCTCGTAAACCCGCAAGGCGTCATCGGTGTGTCCGGACGCTTCCAGAGCACGCGCCTGAAGCACGAGGATGCGCTCTCGTAGCTCGGGAGCGCTGACCTGCGCCGAGAGCTCACTCAACGTCGCGACGCGTCGTTCGGGAGTGGAGCTGGCCAACAACCGGTCCAGCGCCCCCTTGGCGAGCCCAGACGCCGGATAGGCGACGATGGCAGCCCGCAACGCTCGGGCGCCGGAGACGGGATCGCGGGCGAACTCGGACGTTGCCAAGTCGTAGACGGCGCGTTCCCTTCGCGAGCCGGGTGTACGGGACAGAGCCGTCAGAATTCGTTCGTGTTGCCGCGCGTCGCCCGCCCGTAAGGCGCTCGTGGCCTGGCGGTAGAGCGCTTCGCTTCGATCGACTTCAGTGTCCGCGACTTCGGCCGCCTTGGCATATTGCGCGGCCGCGCTCGCATGATCGCCGCGTGCCGTAGCTGCCTCGGCGGCGCCCTCGTGCCGCGCGTATTCCGGCGGGATCTGCGGCGCGCAATGCGTGAGCAGCGCGAGCAACACGACCCACTTGGGTTCAACGCTCGACACCGAGCGTCTCCAATCCCGCTACGAACCACTCGTAAGCGATGAGCTGACACGACTGAGCAAGGTTGATCGAGGGCTGATCGGCGGCCATGGGGATCCGGATTCGATACTCGCACCGCTCTACCTCGGCGGCGCTGAGTCCGGTTTTTTCGTTTCCGAACACGACCGCGAGTTGCTTGCCGTCACTCGCGCCGCGCAAACCGAGCGCCGCAGCTTCACGGGGCGTCTGCAGTCCTTTTTGTCCGCGCCGTGCGGTGGTCGCAAACACCAAATCGTGGCCACGGAGTGCTTCGTCGAGTGTCTCACAAACTCTGGCGCTCTCCAGCACGTCCCATGCGCGCACCGCCATTTTGAAGGCCATCTCCGAATCTGGTGTGGCCAAGCGAGACGGGCTCACCAGGCACAAGCGGGTGATGCCCATGGTCTTGGCGGCGCGTGCCGCCGCCCCCACGTTCTCGGGGTAGTGGGGCTTGACCAGGACGAACTCGGTCGCTTGGCAAATGTTAGGTCTCAGCACTGACTGGCTCCAGAGACGTAAGGTGCTGCTCGCCGCGTGGTGGCGGCCTCCGCTCGATTTCTACCCGACGTGAGAAGCCTGGTCATGGCGAGAACATCTCCCGCAGGCGCTTTACGGCCAACTTCCGCGCTGCCGTGGCCTTGTGCGTTGCCCACTGGCGCCACGGGCCGCGACCGCTCCGCCACGTACCGCACGTCGTGTGGACGAGGGGCACGTCCCGGTGTTTGTTCTGTAGCGCCGCCAAACTCTGGAAATAGGAACGTCGGAGCTTGCCCCACGACGCATGTCGCACCGGAAGCGGCATCACGACCACTTGGCGTCCCTGCTTGGCGCTCGATAAAGCGTACTCGACGCCGTAGAGATCCCATCCCGGGCACGCGCTCGGGTCGAAGTTCATACGTTCGAACCACGCCCGCTCGACGATCAGCAGCAGCTCGTCGACGGTTTGCACCGGCAACGGGCGATCGTAACCCGGCTCGAACCCGGTGGCATCGCCATCCCCTTGGAAACACCGGCCGTAGACGCGCGTCGTCGAGCCGGCGGAGGCGGCGCCGACTATGCCAGCGACGCCGAGGTTGGGGGTGCCGGTGAGGTGCAGACTCGCGGCTTCGAAGAAGTCGGTGCTCAGCAGCTCCACGTCCTGGTGGACGAACACCAGGTAGTCGGTGTTGGCCCCCTGGGCACCGTGGTTCAACGCCGCTGCGGCGCACGAATACGTGCCGGCGCGGTTGTCGACCAGGCGTAGTTCGTAAGCCGCCGTTTGACGCCGCAGCCCGGTTTGCAGGTACCGCTCCAATGTCTCACTGGAGTTGTACACGCAGACGACCGTGAACGTCGATACCACGGCTGTTACTCGCGGTCGAACGGGATGACCTGCTGGCTGGCGAGCCTCGGGATGGCCTTGGCGATCCCGTCGGCGATGTCGGATGCCGTGCCCACGACGGTGATCAGCAGGTTGTCGAGGCTGATCCGCCGTTTGATGGCCGCGTTGGCTTGCTCGAGGGTAACTTGCGCGACCTTCTCGGTGAAGGTGCGGTGGTAGTCTGCCGGGAGAGCGTGCAGGTGCTCGTCGAGCAGCAGCCCCATGCGTTTGGCAGCGGTATCCGTCTGAAAAACGTTGGAACGCACCAGGTAGTTCTTGGCGTTGGTGAGCTCGCTGTCCGTGATGCCATCGTTGACCCAAGCCTCCAGTAGGTTGAGCTCGAGTTCGATGCATGCGGCCGCGTCGGTTGCCGCCGGAAACGTCCACATGCTGAACGCTTGCCGTCGCCGGTCGTACGGTAGACTGGAATACGCACCGTAGGACCAGCCGCGCTTGGAGCGTACCTCGTCCGATAGCCGCGCCGTGAATGTCCCACCAAAGATGGTATTGGCGACCAGCAGTGCGACGTGGTCCGGGTCGTGAGGATGGGTGCCCAGCCCTCCGATCAGGATCTGGGTTTGCGTACGCTCGGGCTTGTCGACGATCACGAGCTGCCGGCCCGCGACTCCCTGCGGCTCCGGGACTGCGTCGAGTTCGGCCTTGGCGCGAGCTTCGCCACTGGGGAGGCCCTGCTCGAACAAGCCGGCGAAGTCCTGTAATTGGCCCTCGGTGATGTCCCCAGCGAGCGCCAGCACCACGTTGCCGCGCGCAAAGAGACGTTCGTAGTGCGCTCGGAGATCGTCGGTGGAGATGGCCTCGAGGGACGACGGTTTGCCGGTCGAGGTACGTCCGTAGGGGTGCCCGGCGAACAGCGTACGGCCGAACCACCGGCGCGCCAACGCGCGGTCGTTGTCTCGAAGTTCGGCGAGCTCCGCGAGTGTCTCACGCTTGATGCGCCCGAGCTCGTCGGCGTCGTAAGTGGGGCGCAGCACGACATCGCCCAAGATCTGGACGAAACCAGACCAATTGCGCGCGATCACCGACCCGGAAAAGCCGGCGCTGCCCGTGCTGACGTCGATACCCAACGTCGCTCCCAGTTCGTCGAGCGCTAAGTCGATCGCCTCTGCGCCGCGCCCGCCGCCGCTTCGCCGCATCGTTCGAACGAGCAAACGGGTGAGGCCTTCCTTGCCGACCGGGTCCGATATGGAGCCTCCGACGAAGGACGTCGACAGCTGGATCAGAGGCAGGGAGCGATCGATTTCCTTGAGGAATGAAGTCATGATTCTTCGTCCGCCTCTGCGTCGTCTGCGGCTTCGCCGTTTGGTCGCACCACGACGGTGGTTGCTTGTTCGGGGGTCAGGTAGCGACGGGCGAACGCCAATACGTCAGCCGGTGAGACGCCGCTGCTGGCGACCAAACGGTCGAAAGCGGCGGCTGGTGATTGCAGCAGGCAGTCGTAGAAGCCAATCGTGTTGGCCTTCCCGTCGGCGGTCTCGAGGCCGTGGAGCATGCCGAGCTCGAAGCGCGCTTGAGCGCGGTTGAGCTCCGATTGAGCGACGCCGTCTCTGCGTAACGAGTCGAGCTCCGCCGACAGTACCTCGATCAGTTGTTCCGCCTTCACGCCTTCGCGTCCCGAAGCGTAGAACTCGACGAGCCCCGGGTCGGCAAACGGCGTCACGAAGACCCGCACCTCGGAGGCCAACTCGAGCTCGCGGACCAGTTTCTTGTACAGGCGCGATGCACGCCCGCCGCTCAGCACCTCTGCCAACACTTGGGCAACCAAGTGGTCGGGCTCGGCCAAGCGGGGCGCCCGGAAACCGATGCTGACCTTCTCCGAAGCGGTCGGTTTGCTGAGCTCGACGCGCCGCGCGTCGGTTTGGGGGGGCTCTGCCGGGTAACCGTCGCGGGTCAACTGGCTCGGGCCGATCTTGCCGTAAGCCTGACTGATCAACCCCAGCGCCGTCTCCGGTGCGAAGTCGCCGACCAATACCAGCGTGGCATTGTTCGGCGCGTAGTACTTTCGGTAGAACGCTTCGCAGTCACCGGTCGTGAAGCCCAGGATATCCGGCATCCAGCCGATGGTTGGCCAGTGGTAGGGGTGGGTATGGAACGCATTGGCCCACAACGTCTCGCTCATCGAGCCCTCGACGTCGTCGTCTACCCGGTAGCGGCGCTCGTTGGCCACGACCTCGATCTCGCTTTCGACCTGAGGCTGGCGGAGCACCAAATTCTGCATCCGGTCGGCCTCGATTTGCACCAGCAGCGGCAGCTCGGTCGCCGGCGCTGAGATGTTGTACTGCGTGTAGTCGACCCAGGTCGACGCGTTGCTCTCGGCGCCCACGGCTTCGAGCCTGCGGTCGAACTCGCCCTTCGGCAGATTCTCCGTTTCGTTGAACATCAAGTGTTCGAATAGATGCGCGATGCCCGTCTTGCCTTCGCGCTCGTCGCGTGAGCCCACGCGGAACCACGTGTGGTACGCGACGACCGGCGCGCTCTTGTCCGCGACGAGCAAAACCCGAAGGCCGTTCGCGAGTTCGAACTGGTCGATCGCGAGATGCGACCCGAACCGATGGGTGGCGCAGTATTTCACCGCGCCGTGAGTGGGAGCCGCCGCGTTCACGCGCGTGAGGTCGAGGGGCTGCTCGGAGGACGTTGCTGTAGCCATGACCATCACTTCTCCAACTTGAGTACGGCGAGGAACGCCTCTTGGGGCACCTCGACACTGCCGACTGCCTTCATGCGTTTCTTACCTTCTTTTTGCTTCTCGAGCAGCTTGCGCTTGCGGCTGATGTCGCCACCGTAACACTTGGCGGTCACGTCTTTGCGCAGGGCGCGTACGGTTTCGCGTGCGATGATTTTGGCGCCGATCGCTGCTTGAATCGCAACCTCGTATTGTTGCCTGGGGATTAACTCCTTGAGCTTCGCTGCCAGCGCACGCCCCCGGTAGAAGGACGTCTCTTTGTGCACGATGATGCTGAGCGCGTCGAGCGGGTCGCCGTTGACGAGCAGGTCGAGCTTCACCAAGGCATCGCGGCGGTAGCCGATGAGCTCGTAGTCCATGCTGGCGTACCCGCGTGAGGCGCTCTTGAGCTTGTCGTGCAGGTCCAGAATCACCTCGGCGTGCGGCAGCTCGTACGTGACCACGACGTGGTCTTGGCTCGCGTAGTGGATGCCTTGTTGAACGCCGCGGCGCTCTTCGCACAATGCCACCACCGCGCCGACGTGATTCGAGGGCACGTGTATGGTGACCTTCATGATCGGCTCCTCGATGTAGTCGAGGTCCGCCGGCCCCGGCATCTTGGAGGGGTTGTCGACGTTGACGATTTCCCCGGACTTGGTGTGTGCGATGTACACCACGCTGGGAGCGGTCGTGATGAGGTCGAGATTGTACTCGCGCTCGAGACGCTCCTGAATGATCTCCATGTGCAAAAGGCCGAGGAAGCCGCACCGGAACCCGAAGCCGAGCGCATCGGAGGAGTCGGGCTCGTACTGAAACGAAGCGTCGTTCAGGTGGAGCTTGGACAACGCGTCGCGGAGTTCTTCGTAAGCCGCGCTGTCGGTCGGGTAAATGCCGGCGAAGACCATCGGCTTGACGACTTTGAAGCCGGGTAGGGGCGTCGTCGCGCCGTTACGCGCCGTCGTCACGGTGTCGCCGATCTTGGTGTCTTCGACGCTCTTGATGTTGCCCGCGAGATAACCCACTTCACCGGGGCCTAGGGCGGTGAGCGAGGTCGGGAACGGCGAGAAGCAACCGAGTTCGGTGCACTCGAAGTCGCGGCCCGTCGCCATGAACTTGATCTTGTCGCCCTTGCGGAGGGAGCCATCGACGATCCGCAGCATCACCATCGCGCCGCGGTACGAGTCGTACCAGCTGTCGAAGATCAGCGCCCGCAGCGGCGCTTCCGGGTCACCCTTGGGTGCGGGGATGCGGGTAACGACGGCCTCGAGCAAGTCGGGAACGCCGAGGCCCGTCTTACCGGAGCACAAGACCGCGCCCGAGCAGGCTAGACCGATCACGTCTTCGACCATCGCCACGGTGCCGTCGACGTCGGCACTCGGCAGGTCGACCTTGTTAATCACGGGGATGAGCTCGAGGTTCTTTTCGAGCGCGAGGTAGACGTTGGCTACCGTCTGGGCCTGCACACCTTGCGTCGAGTCGACGACGAGCAGGGCGCCTTCGCACGCTTCGAGGCTGTTGCTCACTTCGTAGGCAAAGTCGACGTGTCCCGGTGTATCGATGAGCTGGAGCTGATACGTCACGCCGTCGTTGGCCTTGTACTGGAGGCGAACGTTCTGTGCTTTGATGGTGATCCCACGCTCCCGTTCGAGATCCATCTTGTCGAGGAACTGTTCCTTCCGCTCGCGGTCGGAAACGGCCTTGGTCACGTCCAAGATGCGGTCGGCGAGCGTACTCTTGCCGTGATCCACATGGGCGATGATGGAGAAGTTACGAATGAGATGAGGGTCCGTGGGCATAACTCGGGGGGGCGGCACTTAGCATCTTACGGTCTACCTGCCCATGTAAACTGCGCGACGCCCGGCACCTTTTTTGGCAGCGGTGCAGCGGCTCGAAACGCGGCGGCGAGAGCGTCGATCGTATCTAGCGCGTGTTACGGACCCGCGAACTTCACGCCTTCTTTTTTCGAGTTGGCGCGGGCGGCTCGGTCAGACTGAGTTGGCCTGGCAACTGATCGGCGTACTGCTTCAGAACGAGGTCGATCCCCTCACGGATGTACACGGCCACCGGCACCTTCGTGCGGTCGTGGAGCACGTGCAGCGCATCGTTTTGCTCCGGGGTGATGTAGACCGTCGTGGAGATTTTCTTGCGTGACATCGGTCGGGCCCAGCTAAGTTACCAGCCGTTACACTAGATTCCCATACGTGTGTTGTCAATCGATCTGGCACTGCTCCGGGGCATCGGGCCCTGGGCCGCTCTCGCCTCCAGGGGGCCATTCCGTCGCGCGACCTTCCGTTTGGAGACGGCGCAGACTGGCGATCTGCCGCTGTTTCGCGCTACGACCGCACGCGTGGAATCGGAGTGGTGCAGCAACCGGGCGAGCGGACGTGGTGGCATGAGAGCGGTAACCAATTGCCGGATCGTTTGGGGCAGACCGGGACGGCTGCTGTCACCCCTCGGGGTCCTCTGGGTTTTGGGCTGTGGCGGTTCTGCGGAACCGGCGTCTGCTCCGGGCGCCAACGGCGAGCCGACGCGCCGGGACACGACCATCGTTCACGAGCCATGCGACATCGAGTCCGGCTCGGTCAGCAAGGGGGACGCCAACGGCGATGGAAGGCCCGACGTGATCACCGTCGCCGAAGGCGGCAAGCCGACTTGTCAGTGGCTCGATCTCAACTTCGACCGGGTGGTGGACGTTTGGGTCTACTACGGCTCTGACGGCTCGGTGCGTCGCCGGGAGACGGACTTCGACCGCGACGGACGGATCGACGAGCTGACCACCCTGGAGCGCGGCAGCATCGTCACGCGAGAACGCGCGACGAACCTGGCGGGGCGCCTCGACACCTGGCAGTACTTCCGAAACGGGGTGTTGGAGCGTGGTGAACGGGATGCCAACGGCGACGGCGTCATCGATCAGTGGTGGGAGTACCCGAAGGGCGATCAACCGCGGTGCGCTCTGGTCCACTCCGACACCAACGGCGACGGTCGACCAGATCCAGGAGCCACCGTCGATCTGTGCGCGATGGAAGACACGGCCGCGAACGGTGAGTCCGAAGATGGGGACGCTCCGAACTTCGACGCGCCGCTCACCGAAAGCACGGCCCCGGCACCCGGGGTTGCGCCACCGAACGGACAGGCGGGCGAGACGCCGGGCCAGACGCCCGAAGGCGCTCCGCCCGCTGCGCCGTCTCCACCGGAAGAACCGGAGAAAAAGCAATGAGTTGCATCGACGTCCGAGCATCCAAGGCCGGGCTCTTCAGCGCCATCGCGCTGGTGTGCTCACTGTCGTTGGCGGCCTGTGGAGGTGGCACCACGCCGCCACCAAAACCGGTCACCGTCGACAGCAAGAAGGGGCTGGTGAGTTCCGCCAAGGGCGTCGGCGATTCGCGGTGCGAAGTGGACGGGCGTAGTGATCGCGTGCGGGTACTCTCTCAGGCGTTGGGCGCCGAGCAGGGGTCGATTCAACGCGTCTACGCCACGGGCGCCGTGCAAGAGGACGGGCGCCGCGTGGTGCGTTGCCGCGAGGTGGACACGAACCTCGACGGCGTGAAGGACCTGGTGCGTACGTTCACCGATGAGGGTGAGCCGCTCCTCGAGCAAGCGGATTCGAACTACGACGGCAAGGTCGATATCTACAATTATTACGATGAGAAAGAGATCCTG
>CBINDO010000332.1:0-8991 GCA_966249405.1 uncultured bacterium
GTCAGGGGATTCAAAGAGTTGGGCTGCACGGTGATGCGAAAGCGCAAATCCACGGCGTACTCCGAGATCAGCTCCTGCGTGCCATCGATCACGGTGCCCGCCGGCGACAGCTCCTCGCGGATCAGCTCCGTTCGGTCGGCGTCGTAGAGGCCTTGGGCCGCGGTTGCGTACAGCGGCGCGAACCGCGGTAGGTCTCTCAGATTACCGATGCGGTACTGGATGAAGTTGACCGTGTTGATCGTCGCGCCAGTCTCGTTGCCCGTGATGCCGCAGCCGAGGGCGCTGTTGTCTCGGAATTGGATCCTTGGGCTCGGCGCCTGCAGGATCACGGCGGGCTCCGGCGCAATTTGCGTGCTCGAGACGATTCCGTAGTGGTGGCGCCCCGCGCGATCGACGATGCGGACGGCGCGGCCCGCCGGGAACGTCGCGTTCAGGATGCGGGCACGGTCGGCACCGGTAACCGTGTATCCGAGGCGCGCCATGGCGCCAGAGGCGATCTGTAGGTACACGACGTAAGTCGTTCCGGTGCTGACGATGGTCCGAATCGGAAGCGCTTCGAGCGTGGTGAAGTTGCCGGCGAGGATTACTTGCTGGGGCGCGAGTCCGTTGGCCGCGAATAGGTCCGGCAGTCCCGCGGTCGCGGAGAAGCGGACGCCCTGCATCTGTTGCATGAACGCGGGCCAGGTTGGCTCGGGGTTCTGGGCGCAGATGCGGGTATCGGTCTGCACGTTGGGTGACGACATGAAGCCAGCGCGAGCCAGGTCCGACCTCAAGCGCTCGAACCCGATGATGCTGGCCATGTTCGCGTTCGCAGCACGGGTCTCTTCCTGGTAGAGTCGTGTGTTTGGCGATCATGAACACGCCGACCGACAGGAACAGGGCCCCGGTCATCGACACCAAGAGTTCGACCAGTGTAAACCCGCGCTTCCGGCGGTTAACGGAGTCAGAAGTGCTGCGAGTCACTGGTTCAACCCCCCGTCCCTTGGCGAACGGCGCTGGCCATGTAGATGGTGTGGAATCGCGGTGGGCCGTTCCAATTGGCGAAATCAGCCGGGGTAACGCACGTTCCTTGGCCCCAGCTGGCCGCCCCCGTGAGCGCGATGCCCTCTCGACGCCAGTACACTCGCGCCTCGGTTCGTATCAGGCCGCTGCCTTGTTTGCCCGAGGTCTGCGAGCTCAGCCAGGTCAGCCTCAGGTGAACGCAAAACTTGGCGTCCGCGGCCAACGCCGCGTCGAGCACGGGGTTACCCAGCGCGTCGAAACCTTGACCGAGCTTGCGCGTCGCTTCGTAGGTGGGCGCGAACCACACGGGCGCCGTGCCCTGCGCGCCCACGTTGCCCAGCCACTCGGTGTTTGCGAAGTTGTCGGCTTGCGTCCACGCTCGCGACTCGGCGGCGAGCTCATCGAGGAACCCTTGCGCGATGTGAGTGGCCAGCGCGACGTTCTTGGCGTTCATGTTCGACGCGACCGTCGTCTTCTGCATGGCGATGATACCGCCGAGCCCGATCGTCATCACCGTGAGCGCCATCATCAGCTCCACCACCGTGTAGCCGCGCTTTGTCGAAACTGCCTTGCTCATAACGACAACCTCGCGGCGCCGTTCGGCAAGATCAGCACTTGACGCTGACGTACGTTGGAAGACGCTGCGCGTCCGACCGTCGCCGTGTACACGTCCGTGACTGCGTTCAGTGGTTGCCCCGTCGCGGCCGCGTAGGTGCGGCCCATCGGGGTAAAGCAGATATCCAGCGCTGCGCCGCCGTTCATTTCGATGGTGAGACCAGTGTCGCCCGTGAGATCGAGAGTCGAGACCGTGCGGTACTGCTGATTGGTGGAGTTTACCCAGTCGGTGGTGAGACAACTCGAGACCGGCAGCGCGGCGCAAGCGGCGTTGGGCACGCCGTTGGAGGTGTCGTTCGGCCCGCGCTGGGCTTCCAGCACGGTGAACGTGCCAGGGGTGCCGGGCGCATAACGCACCAAAACTGCGCTACCGCGACCCATCGCCCGCATGCGTGCGCTCTGATAGAGGGTCGCGATCTGTTGCGCCGCGTCTTGGGTGCGACGGTCGCGGAGCTGACGGGTAGCCAGCGGGATCGCGACGGAGGCGAGGATGGTGATCATGACGACCACCGCCATCATCTCTACCAACGTGAACCCGCGTTGCGGTCGCAGCTGCGGCGCGCGAGCGTAAGAAGTGGGAGCGTCGACAGCGGGATCCATGCGAGGTCGATCGCGCAACGTAGCAAGACTTGGGCCAGTCTGTAACTCGGTCTTTTGCAGGGTGAAATCCCAAGCTGCACGGCCGCATCCCCGAAACCTTTGCAAGGCTCTGAAAACTTTTCCAGCTCTGTTAGGGGGCGGTGTGAGCCGCGACCGCTGATCTGCGCAGGACGGCTCCGCCCCGGGTTGTCTCGAACCGCACGGGAGGTTAAACGCGCGCCATGACGTTTCCTGTCGCTTGCTTCAGTCTGGTCCTGTTGAGTTGCGTTGCATGCCGCCAACGCGAAGAGGTTGGGCAAGCGCCGCCACAGGTGAACGCCCACGCACCCGCGCAGGCGGGCCTCTGCGATTCGTCGCCGGCAGAGTTCACGCACACCGATCTACGCGGCGTGTTGACCCCCCGAGTGTCGGACTTCTGCTCGGACCCAAACTCGACGCCGCGTGCCTACGGACAAGACGGCGAGGGCAACATGGACGAGGTGTGCACCGAGCTCTTCAACGGGGAGTGCGAGGCCTACAAGGGGTTCGGCTTGTTGCGGGTCACCACGGTGAGGTTCGTCCGCGACGACGGTAGCACGGCCATGATCAGCGCCAATGTCTCACGCTTTGGCGGGCCCGAGGGCGCGCTAGCGTTCTTCTCGCGTCGCGTGCTGGGGGACCAAGATCCGAAAGCGGTGAAATTGAGAGCGGTCACGGGTCTCAGTCACGGCGCGCTGGGCACGGGCGTCGCCTACGCACAGTCGGGACCGCTGGTCGTCGAGCTCGTTTACGTCAACGAGAACGAGTCCCCAGCCGAGATTCGCGCCGCCAGCGACCGACTGCTCCCTCAGTTCCTCGCGACACTCGCCACGCGTGAACCTTCCAACACGGCGCCGGCCTCCGTATCGGCGTTACCCGAGTCCCATCGCCTGACGTTCGGCGTAGCGGTAGAACCGAAAGACGGGTTTGGCGTACCGGGGCTGGGCCCAGTTGCTACCGGCTACTACGAGGAAGGCGCCAAACGCTACCGGATCGCGATCTCCGACAGCCCGACCGAGGCGGCTGCCAAAGACGTGTACGCTGGCGTGCGACGGCTACCTGGTCACCACCTGCTCAAGGAAGCGCCGCTCGAGGCGTTCGAGGTCAGACGAGTGGAGGACGACGGCCCGGAGGTGTGGTGGCTGGTGGGTAAACAGGGTAACCGTGTCGCTGCGGTCATGGACGAACCGTGGGCGCGACGCGGTGCAACACCCGACGAGCAGGCCCGTGTTTCCTTGGAGCGCGCGGAGAAGTTCGACGTGTTGCGGCGCGCACTCCGAGCGCGGTGAGTCAGTGGGTCGAACTCGGGCCTCGTGGCGACGTCGTCAAACGAGTTCGGCGCACGAGCTGCCGAGCACGGCTTCGTCACGGCCGCCCGCGAACGCCTCGAGCAGCACGCGACTGCCCTCGGCGTAGCCGTCCGTGCGCAGAGTGTCGCCGGGCCAAACCGGTCGCTTGAACTGTGCGGTGAGGCTCTTCAAACGCGACGGGTCACCGCCGCACGCATTGCGCACCACGGCTCGACAGACGTAACCAAACGTCGCGAGGCCGTGTAGGATCGGGCCTTGTTCGAAACCCACCGACCGCGCCATCTCGGGGTCCGCGTGGAGCGGGTTGGGATCGCCACTCAAGCGGTAGAGCAGCGCTTGAGTCTCCGGAATCTTCTCCTCGAACGACCAGTCGGGCGCGCGTTTGGGGACGTTGTACGACTCCGTCTTCGGCCGGCGTTCGCCCCCAAAACCACCTTCGCCGCGATAGATGATCTGCCACTCGCACGAATACACGAGCTCGCCGTCGAGCAGGCTTCGACTTTCCAGTACGACCAGCGCCATGCGCTTCAAATCGTACATGGCCTTCAGCGTGCCTTTCGTCTCCAGGCGGCCCGCGGGCGGCAAGGGGCGGTGCACCGTGACTGTCTGTCCTTGGTGAACGACCATCTCGTACGGCCCTTGGGTCTTCCGCAGCAATGCATCCAGCACCGGGTAGGCGGGAACGACCGCAAAACTCGGGTAAACCTTTGGTCCAAACCCCTCGTAAAGAAACGGCAATTCGTCCCTGGTTGCGCCGATCCCCAACGCATACAGCGCGAGGGTTTTCCAGTCGTAGTCCATGACGAAGGTTTCAGTCTCGGCACCAACGGCTTGCAGATCGAGGCTCATCGTGGCTTGCGGCCTTACTCGCTTATCGAGTTCTCGGCAACCGGGTCTCGCACAAACCGTCGCGCCGCGGGATTGCTTCGACACCGTGGCACGTGTACATGCGAGTTCGTGGATGAATGGGCGTCCAGCGGCTCGTTTTTGGGAGTGCTGAGCCAGCTGCTGGCGCAGCTCGGGCTGTCGTGGCAGCAGCTGCTACTCGCGTGGGCGCGAGTCCTGCCGCTCGTCACCCTGGTGCCCGTGTTCGGATCACGGTTGATGCCCGCGCCGGCGCGGGCGGTCTTCGGTTTCGGTTTGGCCGTGCTGCTGGTACCGGCGGTCGTTCGCCACGTGCCGAGCGGCGGTGAACTGGTGTTGGGCTTCGCACGTGAGTTGTTTCGTGGGTTACCAGTGGCGCTCGCCACGGGCGGGCTGCTTTGGGCGGCCATGATGGCGGGCGGCTTGATCGACGACTTGCGCGGAGCCAGCCCGCAGCAGTCGATCGTCTTACCCGACGCCAGGACGCCGCTGTCCACTCTGCTCGGACTGTTCGCGACTTGCGCGTTCCTCGAGCTGGGCGGAGTCGAAAGTGCCGTCATGTCCTTGGTGAACGAACCCGACGGTGCCAGTCCGCTGCTGGGTGCCGTTCGTGAACTGGTGGCCGCGCTGCACATCACATTTGCTTTGTGCGCGCCGCTGTTGTGCGTGTCGGCGGTGTGGGAGGTGGCGAGCGCCTTGATCGCCAGGGCCGCGTCTCCAGCCCACGTAGAGTCGCTCTTGGCGCCGTTGAGGTCGCTCGTGATTTTGGGCGCCTTCGCGCTGGTATTGCCGGCCTGCTTCGAGCTGCTTCGCCGCGTCATCGCCGCTCGTGCCGGTTGACGCGAAGGTTTGCCGTGGGGTTTGAGTTCCATGGGTTGAGGGCAACCTGTGAGACAATTTCGGCTCGCCCGAAGTCGAACCTCTCGCGGTCATCATTGGCGGCGATCCATCGAACTTACGTCAATTACACCGGGGAGCCCCGCGGCCGAGCTTCGAGCACGGCACACCGCGCGGGACGGTTGCGAAACGGGGCGCACGTCCTTCTGCGCGCGACCACGTCCGCGTCTGCCCAATGCGTCCTTTTGGAGGCGAACCGCTGGCGCCAGGGCATTGGGATGTAGGGATGCGCCGAGTCCCGTGGCTACGGCGGGACTGCTCGCTCCGGTAGCTCGGCGCGCGTCCAGGCGGGAGGTATGCACTGCGACGCACGCGCCGCTCCACACCTCGCGTTCCGCGCTCGGCACGGCGCGGCCGAACGCCGCCGTCGGCTCGGGCGATGCCGCCGATCGGGAGTCGGCGAGGCCGCGGATGCGGCCCAATTAGGCTGCGCCGGTGGGCCGGTAGGGGACCGGCCCGGTCCGACCCGATGTCCTCCCAAGCGCTACATTCCATTGTCTCTGTCGGGCTCAGAGCGGGCCCCTAACGCGCCCATTTATTTTGCTGAATGCCAGTGGCCGTTTTAGACCCTTCAGTTCACTCGTTTTTTGCCCTCATCCGCCGTTTCTGGACATGTCCGAACGCCCCCCCGACGAAGCTCCGATAGATGCCAGCGTCGCGTCCGACGACGCCGACGCGCGGGCGTATCGCGTCAAGCTGCCGATGTTCGAGGGGCCACTCGATCTGCTGCTCCATCTGATCCAGAAGCACGAGCTCAACATCCTCGACATCCCGATCGGGTTCGTCGCTCTGAAGTACGTCGAGTACATCCGGATGATGGAGGAGATGAGCATCGACCTGGCCAGTGAATACCTGGTGATGGCGGCGACGCTCGCCCACATCAAATCGCGGTCGTTGCTTCCGCCCGACCCGACGCAAGAGACCGAGGAGGGTGCCGAAGAAGAGGAGGAGGAGGATCCTCGCGCCGAGCTCATCCGCAAGTTGCTCGAGTACCAAAAGTACAAACACGCCGCCGACAACCTCGGCCAGCGCGAAGTGCTGGGTCGCGACGTCTTCCAGCGCGGCGTCGTGACGGAACAAAACGACGAAGAGGCGCCCCTCGCTCCGATGTCGCTGTTCAAGTTGGTGGACGCCTTCGAGAGCGTCCTCAAGCGCGTCAAGCAGGTCCAAGAACACCAAATCGACTTCGAGAAGGTCTCGATCTCCGACCGCATCGGCCAGATTGTCGAGCGCCTGCGCACGCTACGCACCCTGCAGTTCGAGCAGTTGTTCGACGGTGACGTGACGCGCGCGGAGATGATCGTGACGTTCCTCGCTTTGCTCGAGATGACGAAGCTGCGCATGACGCGTCTCACCCAAGAAGGGCCGCTCGCGCCGATTGTGGTCGAGCTCGTGCTCAGCGCCGACCAGGTTCACAACTTCGACGCCGAGCGAGCGTTCGAGCAGGTGCACCACGCCGTCGAGCAGGACTTCGCCGCGGACAAACCGTGGTCGGAACAAGAGCCGGACCCCGCCGCGGTGGAGCCGTTGCCGTGGCAAGAGAACGTCGAGGAACTCGAGCTCAGCGACGAGGAACTCGCTGAAGAGTTGCGTGAGGCCGCCGAAGCGTTTGCGCTCGGCGACCTCGATTCGCGGCGTGACCCAGACGTCCTACCGGAACCGGGGGATCAGCTCTCGACCTTTGGACCACCCGACGAGGACGACGCGTTTTTCGATGACGCGGACTCGACGGAAACGGGCCCAGGACCCGCGCACCCCGCGGCCGGTGAGACGCCTGCCGCCCCCTCCGACGAGGAAGCGGCGACTCACCGGGATGACGACGAACACGGCTCCGAAAGTGACGCCTCGTCCGCAGGCGCCGGGCTCGAGCCCGACGGGCCACCGGCGGGCGGGGGTCCTTCTCCCGAGACCGGTTCGGTAGACGCGTCCGCCCCGCCGGAGGCGGCCGAGGCGGGGCCGCCATGGGAGCCCGACGCCGTGATTGACCCCGAACTCTCTGAGGACGCGACTGCTTCGGTGGAGCCCGACGCGGATCTGGTGGTCGGGTTCGCCGAGGTCGAAGTAGTGGTAGAAACTGCCGCAGTGGTGGTCGAACCCAGCGCCGAGCCTTCCGAGTTCGAGAGCGAGTCCGGTGAATTCGAGAGGGAGCCTCCCGAGTACGAGAGGGAGTCGGATGAATTCGTGAGCGAGCCTCCCGAGTACGAGAGCGAGCCGGGCGCGTCCGAACACGAGACCGAAGAGCAAAGCCAGGCGACGGAAGAGGGCTCCCAAGATCCAAAAGGATCTGATGTAGAGAGCCCCTAAGATGTCCAAGAAAGCGGCGAAGAAAGCCACCAAGCCACAGTCCGTATCCAAGGGCCCAAGTGCTCCGAAGGACGGGGCCAAAAAGCCTGCCAAGGACAAGGCGAATCGGGATGGCCGCGGCGAGGGGTCGGCTGAGTCGAACTCGAACAAGCCGGCGAAACGTCGCGTGACGATCTCGGTGTCTGCAGAAGATGCTGGGCCGGGGCGCGTGACCAGCGGCGATGGTGAGACGGCAAATGGTGAGACGCAGCGCGATCGAGCCGGCAAGACAGGGACCAAGGAGCAGAAACGCGCCCCGCGCATCATCGCCGTTCCCAGCACGGACAGCGTCGAGCGCGGCGCTCCCAAAGGCGACTCGGCTGCGGATTTCGCGAACTCGCCGTTCGCCGGAGATCTGAACGAGCCCGCGGACGAGGCGGTTGCCGGTGAACCTGGCGCGCACGGCAAGGCGACCGCCGGTAAAAAGAAAACGGGAGCCAAAGCCTCCAAGCCAGACCCTCGGCCTGCGACCGGCAAACGAGGTGTCAAAAACGCGAAACCGGCAGCAGGCGAAGCCCGAGAAGGTCGAGGCAAAGCAACGAAGGCCAAGCACGCCCAGGCCGATGCCGCGCAGTCGCCCGACGACGCCGAGACCAAGCAAAAAGCGGAGCCCGAAACCAAAGGTGACGCCAAACGCAAGGCAGGCTCCAAGAAGGAGCGGGGAAGTGCCAAAGGCGAGCCGCGCGTGGCTGAGGCGTCCGAACAAAGAGCAAGCGAGCGCGCCGAAGACAAGGCCGCCAAGCGCGCGAGAGCGAAGGCGACCTCCGGTGAAGCTGCACCTCCGTCACCGAAGGTGAAGACGAAGAGCAAAACCAAAGCGGGCAACGCTAAGGAAAAGGACTCCGAACAGCCGCCTCGAAACGACGCTGAAGAGCCAAGCACACAAGCCACTTTGGTACCGGAGGGTGGGGACGCGCCGTCGCCCGACGGGGGTAAGAGTCGCTCCAGACGGGGCGGCAAGGCCGAACGCAGTGCACAGCTGCCAAACCCAACGGACGGTGAGCCCTCGTCACCCGTCGAGCAAACGGAGACGATCTCCGAGGACGGCACGGGCGACGACGAGGAAGACGAAGACGATTCGGTTCTCGAAATCAGCGCTGAAGTGGACGAAGAGGACGACGGCGAACAACTCAGCGAAGAGGAGGAAAATCGCCGTTATCTCAAGGGCATTATCGAAGCTCTCCTGTTCGCGAGCGACAAGCCGCTGACGGGTCGTGAACTGGCGCGCGCGGCACGCATCGACAAGAAGCGGACGCTGCAGCTGCTCGTCGAGCTCCGCAAAGAGTACAAACATCGCGGCGTCAACATCGTCGAGGTGAGTGGCGGTTACGTCTTGCGCTCG
>CBINDO010000333.1:0-8951 GCA_966249405.1 uncultured bacterium
GCCTTCGAGAACCCTTGGGAAGCGACGGATCCCGTCGTGGTCGCGGACTTGCTGGAGCACACTACCGGTTGGGAGGACCTTCGAGTCAGCGAGTTCGCCAAGGATGCTCCAGGCATGGCATTGCGCGACGCCCTCGCCGTCGATCCCCGCTCACGCGTGTCGCGCTGGCGACCCGGAACACGCACCTCCTATTGCAACTCGGGGCCCACGGTCGCCGCGTACCTCGTCGAGAAGCTGACCGGCGTGGCGTTCGAGCAATACGTCGCCGAACATCTGTTCCGACCAATCGGTATGTCGACGGCCACTTACTCGGAGCACGGCCCCGCTCGGTTGGCGACGCTCTACCATGTCGATGGCACCACGCCTTATCCATATTGGAACTTCCTGTATCGGCCCAGCGGTTCCCTGAACGCGTCGGCGAGCGATATGGCTGCTTACCTACGGTTTTATCTCGGGCGAGGTACCGTGGGAGACGTCGAGGTGCTGCCGGCAGCCTCCCTCGACCGCATGGAGCGCCACACGAGGAGCTGGCTCGCCGCACAGGGGATACTCGCCAACAACGGCTTGGGCACGGGTCTCAGTATGCGCCGCGGCTTCGTCTATTACGGGCATGGGGGTGCCGTGCGCGGAGGGCTCTCGCAACTGGAATATCTGGCTGACGGGAGCGCTGCGTATTTCTACAGCATCAACTCGTCCAACGAGGTCGCCTACGGGCAGGTGGGCGACGAGCTTCGCGCCTTCCTGACGAAAGAATTGGCGCCGCCGCCGGCTGCCCCTGTCGGACCGCCACCTCCCGATGCGGCGAGTTACGAAGGCTGGTACCAACCGGCGGCGCCGCGCAACGAGACGAACCGATACGTCGAGCTCTTGCTGGGAATGCAGCGCGTGACGTGGAGCTCAGGCGCGTTTCGAGTCAACAACCTGTTCGGTGGCAAATACGAGCTCCTTCCTGCCGGAGGTAACCGATTACGGTTCAAGATGGACGCGGGTCCCGGCTACCCACTGCCGACGTCCGCGCTGTTGCCTCCGCATCCCGATGGTCGATTCGTTTACCTCGAGGCCTGGCTCGAACGCATCCCAGCTTGGCTCGTATTCGTTCGACTGGGCGCGCTCACGTATTGCCTGTTGGCGCTCGCAGCGTTGCTCTTTGCGGCGCCATTCTTGTTGCTGCGCCGCGGTTCGACGTTTCGCAGCTCCGGCACCGCTGAACGGCGCTTGCTCTCTTGGCCCGTGATCTCGGCGCTCTGCCTACTTGCAGTGGCGGGGTTAGGGATGCCGGCGCCTGAAGATCCAGTGGCGACGTTCGGCGCGATGACGGTGCGCTCGCTCGGACTCTTTGCCAGCACGCTCGTGTTCGCCGCGAGTGCGGTGGGCAGCGCCATCCAATGGGCGTTTCTTTACGAATCGCGCGTCAGACCCAGCGTGCGCGGCTTGACCTTGCTCTCGACCATTGCGTTGCTCGCGATTGCCGCCTACCTCGGCTACTTCGGCATCATCGGGATTCGGACCTGGGCTTGAAACGCAACGCGGACTGCAATCCCATCGATCCGCCCGCGCCACCACTTTGCTGTGCGCTGGTACGAGTCTCCCCCGTCGTCGCGCTCGTTCACGGTTCCAGGGAATCTCGCGTGGCGTCGAGGCGTACGAACGGATCATGCGCTTTCACGGAAACCTGCGGCGTTCCCGCCGCTGGCTGGGCTTGGCAAGTTTGACGGCCATCTGCTGCATGCCTGGCGCAGGCTTACGGCAAGAACCGAACTTCACAATGCCTCCCGTCACAACCACCCATCCCGCGGAGCGGTTACGGCTGAAGAGCGAAAGGCCGCTGAGCGCCGAAGATGCCAAACTCGAGCAGACGTACGCGTCCAACCTGGCCAGCGCCCCGAGAGACTACGCGAGCTTGGCGGCAAGTCTAGGCGATGCGCCTAGCTCGAATCCGAAGTTCGCGGTGAGAAATGCGCGCTTCTTCAACGCGGTTACGCGGCAGCTGCAGCTCCGCGACACTCAGCTCAATCAACTCGCGAGCTCGGGAGCCATCAGCGTGCAGCTGCCCTACGAGCCAACGATGGGGGGCGTTTACGCGGCGCTTTGGCAGGCGGACATGCCCGTACTCATCACCACCGACTCGATCCTGCACGCATGGCACAAGACGTACGACGCCACCTTGAAGCGCCAAGAGGTCACCCGATTCAGCGCCGCGTACCGGGACCTACTCGAAGGTATGGCTCGAGGCTTACGGACACAATTGCGCGCTCCGTCATCGGCACTCGATACGGCGGCCCGACACTTGGATCTGTACCTGACGGTGGCCCTCACGCTTTTGCCGCCACGAGTCGGTGAAAACGCGCCGCGGCTGTCGGAAGTCGTCGACGAAAACCCGCCGCCCGCCGAAACGCCAGCGCTCGTGGATCGAGCCGACGTCGAGCGTATCGTGCAGGCGGTTTACGCGCAGCGGGTGACCTCCGTGCCGGTGTTCGGCGAGATAGACTTCACACAGTTCAAGCCGCGCGGCCACTATACGGAGAGTGACGAGCTAGCACGGTACTTTCGCGCGGTGATGTGGATGGGAAGGTCGGACACCGGCTTCGACCTCAGTCGCCCCGAGACGTCGCGCGTAGCGCTGATCATGGGTGTCCTCGCGGCCCAGTCGGGGTCGCTACCCGCGTTCCAGCAGGCGCAAGCGGCGATCGACTACTTCGTGGGTACGAGCAACGGGCTGTCGCTGGTCGACGTCGCGACCGTGCTGAAAGAAAACGGCGTGACCACGCTCACCGAGCTCGAGGACGAAGCCCGGGTGCGCATGCTGACGGAGAAACTGCTCGCCGCGACGCCATCGTCGCGCGTGACCTCCCACGGTGTACTCGCCAGCGGAAAACCCCAGCCACCACCCATGGTCTTCCAGCTCTCGAGCCAACGCTTCACGTTGGACAGCTTCGTGCACCAAAAGGTCAGCTTCGATCGAATCGCGACACGGACGATGGTCGACGGCCTCGACGTGTTTGCTGCCATGGGCAATTCTGAAGCGACGCGCCTGCTCCAGCCCCAACTCGAGCAATACGAATACAGCGGGCAGATGCACGCGTTACGCACCACCATCGCCACGCTGCCTCCCGGTTACTGGCAGCAGAATGTCTACACCCGGTGGTTCGATGCCCTGAGAACGCTCGACGACATCCCCGAAGGGCCATACCTACCCGACCTGTTCAAGACCGGGATCTGGCAGCGCAAACAACTCAACAACCAGCTCGCTTCGTGGGCCGAACTGCGGCGCGACACGATCCTGTACGTTGCTCAGGTGTACGCTGGGGTCTTGTGCGAGTTCCCGGACGTGTACCTCGAACCGTATCCGGCGTTTTACCATCGTATGCACGACATGGCGCTCGAAGCCCAGAAGCGGTTGAACGAGCCAGACGCGTTCCGCGGCTTCATAGACGTCATGAACAAGCTCTCGGACATCGCGACCCGCGAGCTCACCGAAGAACAACGCAACGAAGCCGACCGCGCCTATCTCAAAGCCCTAGTCAAAGCGCGTTATTCCGACGGCGGCTGCGGCGGTCCAGACGTCACTTGGAGCGGCTGGTACATGAGCCTCTTCCCTTACGCCGACATGTTCGAGTTCGAGCCGGTCATCGCCGACGTGTTCACCGACCCCAACGCCGGCCGGGTCCTCAACGTCGCGACCACTGGCCCGGACCTGATGGTCGCTGCGATCCAGACGCAAGATGGTCCGACCATATTCGCCGGCCCCGTCGCGGGTTACCGGCAGTTCGTTGGCTCGCGAATGACCGACTCGGAGTGGAAAGCCAAAGTCGAGTCCGGTGACATCCCGCCGGTGGCCGAGTGGAACACTCTTCACGCAGGCAAGGGCACCCTCCCCGCCCCGCACCACCGTTAGGACCTGCCCACCGCGCTTTCGGCTCCAAGCCGGGCTGCGTCACTGTCTGGCCCCCCGGCGTTCGCTGGCTGGGCGTCAATGTCTCACGCCGTCAGTCGCCGAATTCGCGCTGCCCGGACCGGGGCCAGGCCCAGCTACTCCGCCGCGTCGAACGAGTGGTACCCCATCTGCGCGTCTACGAGCTGCCACGTGTGGGGTGAAAAGGCGTACGGCGGTCCCCCGTACATGACGCCCCGCTTCTTCAGCTCCTTCAACTTGTTCACGTAGTCGCGGAACTCGCCGCGACGCTCGAGCCGGGCGCTGGCGGCGGTAGCCGATGCTCGCCAAAATTCGGAGTTACAGGTCGAGCCTCCACGATAGTAGTAGCTGATCACGTCTTCCACCTCGCGCACGGCCTTGCCGAACAGGCCGTTGCAGCGGTTGACGTCCTGACCACCGATGAAGCGGTCGTAGATCAGACGGGCGGCGTAGATGTACAGGAACATCGAGTTGGCCAACAGCGGCTCGAAGAACAGCGCGCGGTTACCGTTCTTCGCGACGCGCCCCGAGATCAACTCGTTGGCGTAGTAACAGCGAAAAGTGTACTGCTCGTCGTATTCCCCCGACTGCAGGCGCGAGGTTCCGAGCAGGTTTTGCATCCCTTCCTCCGCCTGGTCGTCGTTGGTCAACTTGCTCGAATACAAGTAACCGTAGGTCTTGCGACCTTTGAGCGGCACGCCGAACATCCAGCCGTGTTGAGTCGCGATGTGATCGGTGAACGGCTCGTAGGCGTAGTCCGTCACCGTGTGTATCAAACAGCGATCGACGAGCGTGCAATCACTCATCGTGTAACTCTCGAAGTCCGAAGGGCTGCCCGTGCAATCGACCACGTAGTCGAAGTCGTGTGTCCCCTGGTCGGTGTTCAGAGTGACATGGTCGGCGAAGTTTTGGATTTGGTGAACGTCGGCTTCCAGCTCACGGAACTGCTCGGGCCACAACGTGGCCAGCCGCTGAAAGACGAAATCCTTGAAGCGCCGGTTGTTGAAGTGGATGGCGATGTTGCCGCTGAGGAGCGGATTGATCCACGACTGCTGTCGCCACCCGGAGAACTTACTTCCGTACTTGAGCGTCGCGTCCAAGGCGTCCATGTCTTCGGCGTTCGCGATCGAAAAGTTGGTCGCACGCTCCAGGACGCTGATGAACGCGCCATTGGTGCTCTCGCCGATGCCCAGGATCTTCTTGGCGGGGTTGTGCACGACGCAAACCTGCCACGACTTGTCGAGCCACGTGCACAAGTGGGATGCGGTAAGTAGACCTGCTGACCCTGCCCCAACGATCGCGATTTTCGGCATGTTTTTAGCTACTAGTTGCGACGCACGGTAGTCTGTCGAGGTTCGCCTTGCAATCGCTGCGACTTTCCAGGCAGCATGCAACCCTCAACGGATGGGACCTGCTCTACCATGAAGACCTCGAAGACCCTCGAACGTCGTGCCTTCCTCGCGTCCACTGCAGCCGTGGTTGCCAATGCCGCTGCTTGCTCCGACGACGGAGGCACCATTCCAGCAGCTCCTTCCGACGGCGGGGCCACCGAGTCCGAGGCCGGCAGCACGCAGGGCCCGACCACCGGCACGGACGCGGGCGTCTCGAGTCCGAATTCGACGACTTCCGCCGACGCGAGTCAGAGCGCCGAACCAACGTCGACGTCGAGCGAAGCGACGGATGTGACCCAGGGCTCCAGCAGTAGCCCAGACGCGTCGGCAGACGCCAGTGCTTCGTCGTCTTCGTCCGAACCTGCCGCCGACGCGTCCAGTTCCGGACCCGCGAGCACTGGTGAGACGTCGAGCAGTACCAGCGCTGACACTTCGTCGGGGCAGAGCAGCGAGCCGATCCCGACCAACGACGCCTGCTTCGAGGGGGGCGGGACCGATGGCGGCACGAGCGACGATGCTGGCGCTGGCGTGTTGTGCTCGACCAACACCTTCAACGGCGATCACTGCCACCCACTCGCGGTTCCGGTGAGCGACCTGTCTCGCCACGACTACGTGACCTACATCCTAGAAGACGGCGGCACCGGCCACACCCACACGCTCATGCTCAGCGCCTACGACTTCCTGCTGATTGAGCCCGGTGTGTCGCAAACGTTCCAGTCTTCGTTCGAGGCTGGACACTCGCACGCGTGCGTCATCACCTGCGGTGAGTGAGACACCGGCATCGCGCTGAGTGAGACGAGTGTCGCGGGGCACGACGCTTCGCACTTCTGCGGCACTGAAGTGTGTATCCCTAGTCGTCAGCTTTCGCGAGCCGACGTGGTACGGTGGCGTTGGCGACGTAACCGGGCGGGCCACGCCTCGGCACAGTGGCGGCGCGCAAATCATCCGCGGCCCCCCGACAGACTTGCCTCGCGAGCCGAGGGCCATGCGCGTCGGCAGCCGCCACCGCCCACCGTTTAGCCCCCCGCGTAGCACTTCTGCGTATTCGAAAAATGCCACATGGGGCTACGTCACGGCCAGAACAGGCTGAATTTAGCTCGCCCGTATTCAACTTGTATTCTGAAACTGCCGTCGGGGTCTTGCCCCAACGGTGAGTTCGGGCACAATCACGGTATGGCGACGCGCAAACGTACCTCGGGAGAAAGTTCCTCGGTCAGCGTCTTCGACTTCCTCGACTACCGCGCATTCCTGCGGGCGTATTACGAGTCAGCGAAGAGGCGGCGGGGCGGCTACTCGTTTCGCACGTTCGCCAAACGCGCCGGCCTCAAGTCGCCGAACTTCTTCAAGTTGGTCATGGACGGCCAGCGCAACCTCGGCGCCGACAGCGTCGCTCGTTTCGCCGAAGCGCTCGACCTCGCCGAAGAAGAGCGCGTGTTCTTCGCAGACTTGGTCGCGTTCGCTCAGGCCGAAGACAACGCCGAGAAGAATCGGGTGTTCGAACGCATCGCCGCCTCGCGGCGGTTTCGCAATGCCCGGCGCATCGACAGCATGGTGCACGAGTACTTGTCTCACTGGTATCACCCGGTGATCCGCGAGCTGGTGGTCCGAGCCGATTTCCAGCGTGACCCCAAGTGGATCGCGAGCACGTTGCGACCCGAGATCACGTCGCGGCAGGCAGCTCAATCGCTCTCCCTGCTTTTGGAGTTGGGGCTGGTGCGTGAGAATCCGGACACCACCAAGCTCGAACTGCACAACCCCACCCTGACGACCGAACACGAAGTGACCTCACTGGGCGCAGCAAACTTTCACCGCCAGATGATGGAGCGCGCGGCAGCCAGCATCGATACCGTGCCGGCGGCGTTGCGAGATCTGGCCGCGCTCACGGTGTGCGTGAGCCCCAAGGTCGCCGCTGAGGTAAAACGACGAATACATCAGTTTCGCGAAGCATTGACCGAACTCTGCGACGCGGAGACAGAGGGAAAGATAGTGTATCAGCTCAACGTGCAATGGTTTCCACTGACACGAACCGACGAAGGGAGCGCCCAGTGATGCGCGCAGCGCGCTTGGATGTTCGCCGAGGGCTGCTCGGTATGGCGACGGTCGTTGCGCTTGGCGCTGCCGCGTGCAGCTCGACCGGGGTTGGCAACCCCGGGTTTCAAACCCAGGGCCTGGCGCTCACTCGAGACGACGAGGTCGAGCCCGGAGCCGAAGACTCGACTCAGCTCGAAGCCGATACCTTGAACCACGCTGTGCTCGTGTTCGGTGAGCTGCGTTTCGTGGCGTGTGACCCTGGCTCGAGGGACGTGGTGCTCGAAGGCCCGTTCACGGTGGACTTGCTCGCCAACCGCGTCGAACCCGAGATCCCCGAGGTCACTTGGCCAGAGGGTGGCATATGTGGCCTCGACGCCACCTTGGCGCCGGCGACACGCCCCCGACTACTCGAGGGACGCTCGATGTTGTTCAGCGGTGTACGGGAAGGGACTCTTTTCGTCCTCGTCGCCGACATGCCAGGGACCTTGCGCATGCGACCCCGCGCTGACGTCGTATGGGAGCCGAGTGAACATCAGTGGTTGTGGGCCATGCGGCCGCGTCGCTGGCTGCTACCCGAAGAGTTGGCGGGCGAAACCGCCGACACCGGGAGCGCCGTCGAAGCGGTGTCCGACGTAGTCGACACCGAAGGCGTCGATCGAGTGATAGCGATCAACGTCAACCGTCACCCCGTGCTCTACGAGTTGATCCGCACTCGCCTCGCCCATCGCAGCACGCTGCACGTCGACGTCAACGACAACGGTCGGGTCGACGCCAGGGAGCGCGACGACGGGCGCCTCATCGGCCAAGGTTTAGACGACATAGAGTGACACGAGCGCGGTGGTCCACTCCACCGCCCGCTACGGCGCCAAACACCAGCTCCTGCAACTCCAAGTCTCGCGCGGCCCCGCGCGAGCCACTGGTCCTGCACGTGCTCATCCACGGCGGGACGAAGCGCGCACGTTGCCACGCAACGCGTACGCTCGTCCTTTGCCCACAAACGGCTCGTTCGTGCGAGCTGCTCTCTAAGACAACACGGAAAAGAAAGGCAAAGTCATGTTCAAAGTTCAGTTCAATCGTTCACTGGTTTCCTCGCTCGTCTTCCTCACGGCAATCGGAGGCTGCGCTGGCGCGCGAGACCAAGGCGGCTCCGACGGTGAGATAGTTGCGGAACTCGAAGGCGTACCCGAGCTGTCGGCCGTGCAGATGGGTTTGACGGAAGACTCGCAATCGGAGGGCACGGCCACCGAAGACGACATGATCGACCCGGACGCCGTCGCGGACGACCTCGAGATGCTCGAAGTCCCCGAGAACGCAGCCGAAGACATGGTCGCTGGTCAACGGGCGATCCGCCACTTGAACCAAGGCCTTCGCAACTTTCTCACGCCCGTCGTGCGCTTGGTTCGCAACACCGAGCCAACGGAACAGTTGGGGGCAATCAAGGTGTGGGGCCCCGTGGTCGAGGCCGGAGTGGAGTATCGATTGCTGGTGCGCCACGCCTCATCGGGACGTTACGCGTGGCGCTTGGACGCACGTCCCGAGGAGTCCAACGGTAGCTACCAGCGGGTCGCCGTGGGCCGCCTGGTGCGCGGCGCCGAGGCGCGCCGTGGAACGGGTGG
>CBINDO010000334.1:0-8888 GCA_966249405.1 uncultured bacterium
ATGACGTATGCCCCTTCTGGCGCTTTACTCCGCAACCTTGAAGTGACCTTTCTTCCATCAAGGCCGCCAGCGTCGGGAGGTGCTGGCGGCCTTTCGTTTGCTGCACACGTCGCAGCGGTCATAGCTCGCTGGCAAAGTGTCACACGTGGGGCCGTCTTGCCTTGGGCCGTTGCTCTGTCGTCATTGGAAACCACGCAGCCAAGTCGCGACAGTCGAGTGATTTCGCTACGTGGTGAGACTAAGTAACCCGTAGCGGTAATTCGCGCTGCTGTGGCAAGCGCTGACGGTGGTTGAAAATCGCGTTGCACAACCCGTCGACCAGCTTACGAAGTAATGGCGCGGACTCGCGTTGGAAACAATTCGTGTTCGCGTACTCACAAGGAGATGGTCATATGTATAGGGTAAATAGACTAGCGCCGCTCGCGGCAATTGGTTTGGCGTCGTTAACCGGAGCCATGGCATGCGGGGACGATGATTCTTCTTCCCCGCTTACGCCCGAAGTCGACGGTGGCTGGCCACAAGACACGGACACCGAGGACAGCGGCATCCCCGGAGCCACTGGTTCCACCGGCGAGGACTCGACCGGAGTCATCATCCCCCCGGGGTCCACTGACACCGATTCCGTCGATGCAGGCGATGCGGGCACGGATGGTTCACCGGGCGCAACGGGCGATGCCGGTGACGGCGGCGACGGCGGCACCAACAATCTCCCCACCATCGCTGCTTACTTGAGCGGCTCGGCTGGATTCAGCGTCTTCTCTTCGGCGCTGGAAGATGCAAACCTCGACGCAGCTCTGGACGCGGAGGGCGAATACACGGTGTTCGCTCCCACGGACGAAGCATTTGCCCTCCTTCCGCAGGATTTGTGGGCGGGCTTGTCGGCGAGCGAACGCGCGGACCTGCTGCGTTACCACATGGTCGAAGGCGCGCTGGACGCCGAGGCAGTCGTAGAGCTCGACGAGGCAGACACTCTCATCGAGGAGGACCTGAAGATTCAGACCACTTCTGGAGGGGTCTATCTGAATGGTCTCACCAAGTTGGTCACCACGGACATCGAGACCGCCAACGGTGTGATCCACGTCATCGACTCGGTGCTCGTTCCTGGACCGTTCCCAGGGACGGTAGCCGACGTGCTCGCCGCTTACCCGCGCTTGAGCATCTTGTTCGGCGCGTCGTCCAACGTGACGGCAGAACTGAGCCAGGACGACATCACGTTGTTTGCTCCCACGGACGACGCGTTCTTGGGTGTCAACCTCGGCGGCGTCACGGATCTGGACGACGTCGTACTCTATCACGCCGTTCCCGACTCGCTGAGCGCTTCGGCGGTGACCGAGTTGCGTTCCGCTCGCACTTCTAACGGCGCATACGTTGGCGTAAGAGTAGACGAAGGCGTCCAACTCAACGACGGTACACAGCTCGCGGCCGTGAGCTATAGCGACATCCGCGTCGCATCCGGCGACGAAGGCAGCACCATCCACCTGATCAACAAGGTGCTGACTCCGCCTCCTAGCATCGCGGAGGTTGCGGCAAACGTTGGTTTGACGTCGTTGGTCGACGCTTTGGCGCTCGGCACCGTAGTCGGGACCGAGACAACCTTCTCGGCCGCTTTGGCTGGTGAAGGCACGTTCACGGTGTTTGCTCCCAGCAATGACGCTTTCGACGCCGCCCCGGCGATAGGCTTCGGCCTAGAGTTGGGAAGCGTCCTCGGTGCGCACGTGATTGACGGCGTATTCGACTCCAAGGCTGCGCTCGCAGCCGTCGAGGACGATGGGCAGTCTCCCGAGACGCTCACCGGCGCAGCCGAAGACACGCTTGCTCTGAGCGTGATTGATGGTAAGTTGACCATCAATTCGCTGGTTCAGGTAACCGAGACGGACATCCCCGCGTCCAACGGCGTCATTCACCTCGTGGACAGCGTCATCGTCCCCAGCGACATCGCCTTCCCAGGTGATATCGTTGCGGCGGTCAACGCTTACCCGCTGTTGAGCGCATTTGCCGAAGCAACGGCCAATGGCGAGGACGGCGATGTGACCGACACCTTCGAAGGTGAAGGGCCATATACCGTCTTTGCTCCGGTGAACCCCGCGTTCGAGGGCATCGACATCAGCACCGACCTGAGCGCGGTGTTGTTGTTCCACGCGGTCGCGGGGACCTACGACAGCGAGGCCATCAGTGAGCTCGACGGAGTAACCGAGGTCGAGAGCCTGAACGGCGCTGATCTCTCCGTTGACCCTGCTGCCCTGACCGTGGAAGGTGCCGCCATCATCGGTACCGACCTCCGCACGAACAACGGCGTGATCCACGTGGTCGACGAGGTCTTCTCGTTGCCCGCTAACTAACGCACGAACCAGTCCGGCACGCGGGGCTCTCTTTTCGAAGAGGGCCCCGCGTCTTTTTGTGCGTCGCCTTCAGCCCTCGTCTGTCGTGCTGGTTCCGTAACCACCCGTCCGAACGTCGCGTAACACGCCGTCGACGAACGTCGCGTAGTGGATCAAGCGCGAAGGACCGAAGTCGTAGGTCCACGTTTCGATGTCGTGAGTGACGTAGTGCTCCTGTTCTTCCACGCATACGCCCCCACCGACCGGCGTACGGCAAGGCACGACGACGCGGCGGCGCACGACCTCGGTTTCGGTGCGATGTTCGGTCGCCTGCGGCGCGCCGCACTTCGCGTGCACGACGTGCGTCGAGTCACCACTCGACACCAAACGGTTCTCACAGCGCATACCGTCAGCGGCCGCGGACGCGACGAACGATGAAACTGCCAATCCAACCGCCGTTGCCAACCGAGTGCGCGCGTGAGTCGAGGCCATGCAGCGAGTGTGCCCCAACCCCAGCCGCCGTGTCGAGAGCTGCGCACGATCCGTTACCCAGTGGCGATTTCCGGTATTCGTCGGCGACCGCGGACTACCAACGACTCGTTGCGTCGGTCACGTCCACGTCTGTATTCAACCGGGCAGGGTTGCGTCCGTTTCGTCCAACGCGGTGTGTTCGAAACACTGGAGCACACCTTTGTCTCGCAAATCGTCGAAGCCTTCGTCGGGGTATTCGGCGATCGTCGGCAAGGGGCGTAGACCCCGGTTCTGATCGAGAAGCGGACGTTTGCTGTCGTAACCACCCGCGCCGTGGGGCGCGAACGGAGCCACGCGGTGTTGCCAGATCGTGGGCTCGGCGTTGCCTGGAGTCGCCGGTTTGGCTGCGGCGGTATAATGCGCCACCCACAAGGGCCGCTGCAGCACCCATTGCGGTTCTCCCAGGAGGCGCCACTCGCGTTGCGTGATGTAGATCATCACGTCGCCGTAGGCGTCGGCGATCTTTTCAGCGAGCTCGTGGCAGGGGGCGGACCAAGTTGGGTCGACGTGGGCTCCGGGTTTCGGAAACGGATCCATCTCGATGTCCAGCGCGGGGACGACGTCTCCCACGCCGAGACCCACCGCATCGGCGACCGCGCGGAACGCATCCCACTGCGCCGTCACCGTCTGGATCGGGCGGTAGAAGTGATACAGGCCGACGCGTGCTCCGATCGCGCGAGCGCGACGTAGGTGTTCGGCACAAGCGCGGTCCCGCAGCTCGGCGCCGTAAGTGGCGCGGCAAATCACGAAGTCGACGTTGCCCTCGAATTGCTTCCATGGCAGGGCCGACGGTTGCTGATGGTGGGACAGATCGATACCGTACTCCATGGCGCTCCTTGCGTCAGGATAGCGCCTCGGGCCGGGGAGCGGCCATAGTCAAAACTTACGGTGTCAGCCGGTGTTGGTGGCGCGTCGCTTCAACGAAAACGCGACGTACGCGACCGGCAGCAGCGGGACGATCAACGCGAACGTCGTCACCCCAACGACGAGTCCGACCAGGGCCGTCGCCGCGAACAGCGCGAAATCCGCAAAGCGTGCGCGAGGGTTCGCGGGCGAGATGCCCAAGCGTTGGCGCACGTCGCCGACCGTTTGCTGGAGCAGTTCGTCGAAGGGCAAACCGTAAAGGCTTCGGCTGCGTCGGCCACGCACGAACGCCTGGAAGGTCCGGACCGGCCTGCACAACGCGCCCGCCGCAAGGCCACCGAGGTTGAGTTGCCACGCGGCGGCGTAGTCGCGGCAGCCGGCGCCGAGCTCCCAAGCCGAGATGTCCGTCTCACCCCAGAAGTCCGTGGCGTAGCCGGTGAGCACGTGGTGCAAGTCGTGATAACGCACCGCCCGCACACGCGCTGGCGTGTTGGGGAAGGGGAAAGGCACGGGGCCGAGCATGAAGTCGACCCAGGCGCTCTGGTATCCGCCGTCCGCGCCGAAGCCATTGTCCGCAAAGTAGCGGGTGCGTGCCTCGCGCAGCGTCGCAGTTGGCTCGAAGTCGTCGTACCTCGTAAAACTGACCATAGTCAGTTTGTGGATCGGGACTGGTGATTCGTCAACCGGAAAATCCCCGGGTGCGGAAGTCCGATGGTTTTGGGAGAATGGTCGGTGATGACCAAAGTCAGAAAGAAGAAGGCGTCCACGCCGCCTCCATCTGCCCGCGCCGACGTAGCAGCCGACTCCCAACCCGTGGATGGCCTGCCCGTCGACAAGCGAACCCGCAAGCGTCTGGACAAGCGTGAACGTATCCGCGCGTCGGCGCACGAGCTGTTTTGCCGTGACGGGTTCGAAGCGACGACCACCAAGGCGGTCGCTCGACACGCCGGCATAGCCGCCGGCACGCTGTTCCTCTACGCCGATGACAAGACCGACTTGTTGTTCTTGGTCATGCACGAGCGCTTGCAGCGCGCGACGGACGAACGGCTGGGGTCGTTGCCCAAGGCACCCCTGCGCGACCAGTTGTTGTACGTGTTCCGCGGTTTGTTCGAGATGTATGCCGAACATCCTGGCGTGGCGGCGGCCTTCGTCCGCGCGTTCCCGGGAGCGCAGGGTCGCAACGCGCGTGCACTCGACGCGTTGACTTTCGGGTTTCTGCACCGGATCGCGGCGCTGATCAAAGACGAGCAGCAACGCGGTCACATCGACGTTACGGTTCCGCCAATGTTGGCCGCCCAGAACATCTTCATGCTCTACTTCGGCGCGCTGCTCGCGTGGATCAATCGGTTGGCGACCTTGGAGGAAGCGCTCGACCCGCTGTTGTCCAGCGCGCTCGACTTGCAGTTCCGCGGACTGTTGCCGCGCGCGTGAGGCAGAGCGCAAAGTCCTCGTCGTGTGACGCCTTCCCCGGCGATGCTCGGTCGGCGCCGCCCTCGACGTGATCGCATCCCCAAGTGGTTGCCGGACGCGTCTCGACCTCGAGGCGGACGACCAGTGCAACAGGTGAGCGGGCTCGAATTGCAAATTGTTGCACGTCTGGACGCTGTGAGTCTCGCAGGCCGACGTTACGCGTGTGGCATCAGTCTTGCTTTGGTGTTGGCCATGAAGCACGCTTGGTTTCACAGAGCATTCCTGCTTGCGATCGTGACCGTCCCGTGGCTCGTGGCTGGGTGCGGCAATCGAGATCGGAGCTTGCCCAGCACCAGAACTCCGAGCACCCAAGCTCTGAGCGCCCAAGGCCCGCGCGCCGGAGTGACGTCCGCTGTTGGATTGAATGGTGCCGTCGCCGAAGATCTCGTGGCCTTGCGCGAAGAGGAGAAGTTGGCTCGCGACGTGTATTTCGTTCTGTACGAGACGTGGGGCGCCGCCCCGTTTGCCAACATCGGTGCATCCGAACAACGCCACTTCGACAGCGTTGGTATGCTTTTGGCCGAGTATGGTGTCGAGGATCCAGCGGTGGACGACGCGGGCGGCGCGTTTACCAGTACCGTCTTCCAGAACCTGTACGAAACGTTGACGGACGAGGGGCACGTCTCGGCGCTGGAGGCGTTTCGCGTCGGCGCAACCATCGAGGAACTGGACCTCGCCGACATTCAGCGCATGTCGGGCCACGCTCCTCCAGAAAACGTACGCGCAGTTTACGACCAATTGAGCTGCGGCTCTCGGAATCACTTGCGCGCCTTCGTGCGCCACATCGAAGCGCAAGGAGGAACATTCGAACCCCAACACTTGTCCCGATCGCAGGTAGACGCCATCTTGTCCGGCGCCCAGGAGAGATGCGGCATGAGATGACGCGGCTGTCAGCGGCGCCTCACCCCGCAAACGCCAACGGCGAAGTCGCTTGCGCTCCTTCGCCGTTTCCGCGTTCGTCACGGCGGCGACACGGGCCGCCGCTAGTGCGTTTACTTTCCGGCCAACTCTTGACGGCGGGACGCGATCACCTGGAACAGGTGGTCCATCGACTCGATGAAGGACTTCACGCCTTCTTGGAGCAGCTGGTCGCACACTGCGTCCAGGTCGAGGCCAGCCTTGGCCAAGGTTGCCAGCGTCTCCTTGGCCTGATCGAGGCCAGCGTCGAGGGCGTTGTAGGGCTTACCGTGGTCGAGGAACGCGGCCAAGGTGGCCGGCGGTACCGTGTTCACGGTGCTCTTGCCGACCAACTCGTCGAGGTACAAGGTATCCGAATAAGCCGGGTTCTTGGTGCCGGTGGACGCCCATAACAGACGTTGCGGCTGTGCACCTTTGGCGGCAAGTGACTTGAAGGGCTCGGCGCCGTAGAGGCGTTGGTATTCGAGGTACGCGAGCTTGGCGTTGGCGATGGCGGCCTTGCCCCGCAGCGACTGAACTGCGGCGCCACCCTGCTTCTCGATCCAGGAGTCCACTGCCGAGTCGATGCGGCTGATGAAGAAACTCGCGACGGACGCGATGCGGCGCAAGTCACGGCCTTCGGCTGCGGCGCGCTCCAGGCCCTTGATGTAAGCCTGCGCAACTTCGACGTAACGTTGGCGTGAGAAGATGAGCGTGACGTTGACGGAGATGCCCAGCGCCGTCAGCTCAGTGATGGCCGGCAAACCCTCGTTGGTCGCCGGCACCTTGATCATCAGGTTCGGACGGTTGATGCGTTTGACGAGCGTGAGCGCTTCGGCGACCGTGCTCTTCGTGTCGGTGGCGTTCTTGGGCTGAACCTCGAGGCTGATGTAGCCGTCCGTCCATTTCGAGTCTTCGTAGACGCCAGCCAGCGTGTCGGCCGCGGCTTGGATGTCTTCGACCACCAATGCGTGATAGATGTCATCCACCGACGCATTGTCGGCGACCAGCTTCTGGATCGCCGCGTCGTAATCCTTCGAACCGCCGATGGCCTTGTCGAAGATGGTCGGATTGCTGGTGCACCCACGCACGCCCTTGGCGACGAGCGCCTTGAACTCACCGGAGTTCAAGAGGCCGCGTTGAACGTTGTCGTACCAGATGCTTTGCCCAAACTCGGAGTGGGCGCGCTGCGCTGTAGTGGTCATGGCTGTGTCTTTTCTCTCTGTCGGTTGATGCAGCGCGAGAGGCTGCAACTTGAAGTCGGGGGCGAAAAACCCGGATGGGCTCCTAGGGGCAACCGGGCGCTCGACGCAAGCCCCGTCTGCCGGGCGGCTGCGCTCGCGGCTGGCCACCACTGGAAACGATTCCTGTTCATTACCACCCGCGACGGACGGTTTGAAGGCCCCGTGTGTTCGAACCAGGGGGCCCAACGCCGACTTTCCATCGTCGCGAGCAAAGGCGACACCAAATTTGCACGGCCACCCCGCAACTGCTCCGCCGCGGGTCGAACCATGGCTCCGGCGCTTGGGCAAAGTGAGGAGCCGCGTCGCGAGAGGGAAAAACGCCCGTCCGGCACGCTCAGGGCAGGAGTTTTGTCGGGGTTGTGGCGATCGCTCACCTGTCACGCTGGTAGCGGGCCTCCGGTTTGGCAGACCGCTCTGGGCCACCTGCGGACGAAAGCACCCGAGTGGCGGTGGCGGTAGGGGACTGGTCGTTGGTGCAACGGTCCGGGCCCATCACCGTCGAGCGGGTTCACTGCCTTGGCTCTGAGCCCCCGTTCGAACCGTGGGGTCGCCTTGCGTGCAATCGCCGTCGCGTGAGATGTTGGCCGGGTGGAGGAAACGCACACACCACGCAGTTCACACGTCGCGTGGACCACTTTTTTCACGTTCTTGGCACTCTTCGGCACGCGGCTGCCGCCGGCGCTGGCCGCACTTTCGGGCGAACTCCGCCTCGTGGACGAAGTCGAGTTGACCCTGACGACGCTCGACCGGTTGTTGGGACTCCCCACGACGTCGTTGGCGTGGCCCGCAACCTTCGTTCAGCTGGTGACGCTACCGTTTCAGTTGCTGCTTCACGTGGCCGCGGCGTTACCCAACGGCTGGAACGACATCGCTCTGGAGTTTGGTGAGACTTATCGTGCGCCCGCGACCGCTGTGTTCCTCCAGCGCGTGGTGACGCTGACGCTGTTCTCGGCCGCGGCCTCCGCGTGGGTCCCCGTTTTGGTCCGCCGGGGAGCGTCGCCGTTGACTGCCGCACTCGCGGTATTTGTAGGCGCTCTCCAGCCTTTGGTTTGGTTCCACTCCTTCATCGGAACCGGCGAGGGGCTGGGGATGGCATTGGTTTTGGAGGCGTTTCGAGCGGCGGTTGACGGCCGGCGTAACGGCGAGATGTGGGCGGGGATCCTGATGGGCTTCGCGCTTGCATCGCGTCTCACGCTGCTGCCCTGTGTCGTTCTACTCGCGTGTTGGGTCCGTGATGGTCGGGCCCTGGTGAGGTTGTCGGCTGCAGTGACCTTGGGCTTCGTGTTCGCGTGTCCTTCGGCGTGGATGGAGCCCGTGCGGCTGTTGAAGTCGATCGTGGGCAACTCGATGCGACCGGGAGGAGCCTCCGCGACCAACCCGGCCGCCTTGCTGCTGAGTGGCGCGCCTCCCGCCTCATGGGCATTTCTCTTGATTTACAGCGGGTGGCGACTACGCCCAGGTTGGCCCAAAGGGGGCGATGTGCTGGGACGATTCGTCCTCGTGGTTTTGGCCGTGACCATCGCCTTGGCGCTGTTGCCCGTTGCAGGGCGCCAGGTCGAGGCGC
>CBINDO010000335.1:0-8866 GCA_966249405.1 uncultured bacterium
CCCCTCGGGGACTGCTTCGGATCACCGTCCCGATTTCGTTTGCGGTGCTGGGACCGTTGATCGCTCGGTATCTCGCGTTGTATCCCGACGTACAGGTCGAGGTTTTCAGCACCGGCCGACGTGTGGACCTCATCGAAGAGCGCTACGACTTGGCGCTGAGGGCCGGGCCACCGCCGGACTCGACGTTGATCGGACGCAAGGTCGGGGTCGTGCGCCGCTGCGTCCTGGCTGCGCCGCAGCTCGCCAAACGCATCGGAACGCTCAGCGATCCCGCCGGTCTGGAGCGTTTGGATTGCGTGGTGTTCGCCCCGGAGGGCACCACGTGGACTCTCGTGTCGGGGACGAAGCAAACGGAAGTTCAACTCCAGCCGCGTCTGATGGCCAACGACTACGACCTGCTGCGCAGCGTGGCCAGGGACGGTTTCGGGTTGGCGCTCTTGCCCGAGTACCAATGTTTGGACGACGTCGCCGAGGGGCGCCTCGTCCGCGTTTTGGATGGGTGGTCCGCCCGCGAGGTGCCGGTTTACGCGCTGTACCCGAGCGCGCGTCACTTGTCCCCAAAAGTGATCGCCTTGCTCGACCTGTTGCACGAGCGGTTGGCGCTGACCTTGGCCGCCGCGGGTTGTTGACACCACAGGCAAACTCCGACCGAGTTATTGTTGCATCATTCGGGACAGTGCGTTCGTAGATTGCCTATTGTGCCAGGCACTTGCCAGCATCAAATGTAAACGGTCGCCGCGGCAGAAGGAGGACTACTTTGGTCCTCCGCCGCGCTGCAGAAGGAGCAAGCGAACCATGTCTTTGGAAACCGCAACCCGGATTGAACACACGACGGTACCCGTACTCGAGAGCGCGGGGGCCAGCCGCGAAATCGAAGCCATCTACAAGGCGCCGGCGCTGCACTGGGTGGGCGACGGGTTCCGCGTCGCAGGTTACTTTTCGGCGATCCCCGACGCAGCCCGTAAGCTCGACCCGTTCCTCATGCTCGACTACCACCCGGAGTATCACTACGCACCAGCGGCGAAGCCGCGCGGCGTCGGGGTGCATCCGCATCGAGGCTTCGAGACGGTGACATTGGCCTTCCAGGGCAGCGTCGCCCATCACGACAGCGCCGGCGGTGGCGGAGTGATTGGACCAGGTGATGTCCAGTGGATGACGGCAGCGTCCGGCGTGCTGCACAAGGAGTATCACGAGGCGGAGTTCAGCCGCCGAGGGGGCGCCTTTCAGATGGCGCAACTTTGGGTAAACCTACCGCGCGCTCACAAGATGGCGCCGCCTCGCTACCAGGCGCTCGGGGCGGAGCGTATGGGTCGCGTGGCGCTCGCCGACGACGCGGGACACGTGCGGGTGATCGCGGGCGAGTATCGAGGCGTCGGTGGCCCGGCGCTCACGTTCAGCCCGATCAACATCTACGACCTCGAACTGCGCGCGGGCGGCAAGGCAGAGTTCTCGTTTGCCGCGAGTCAGACGTTGGCGATGCTGGTGATGAAGGGCGATGTCACCCTCAACCAGGTGGCCGCTGGCACCAACGACTTCGTGCTGTTCCGCAGAGCGGGTGAACGCGTGACCGTCGCGGCTTCGGTCGATGCGCAAGTCCTGGTGCTCAACGGTGAGCCGATCGGCGAACCGATCGTTCAGTACGGACCGTTCGTCATGAACACGCCCCGCGAGATCCAGCAGGCAATCCTCGACTTGAACGCCGGAAAGTTCGGCTACCTCGACGATTGATCGCCGAGCGCGTCGGTCAGCACGCGAACGGAGAGTTCGGTTCGATGGGAACCGAACTCTCCGCGTGTTGCCGTGCTCGGCCTCGAGATGGGGCTCGTTTTACTGAGCGCTGCCGATGACCTGCGAGCGACTCTCGCCGTTCACTTCGAACGTTACCCCGCGCATGCTGACGGTGCCGCTCGTATTGTCGTCGATTTCGCTGCCGACCTCGATGCGGGTCAGCCACAAGGTATCGGGATACTGCCGCGAGCTCTTGAGGTAATTGATGAACGCCATGACGTCGATCTTACCGTTGACGGTCGTACGACTGTTGCCGTCGCTGGCGTCTCCCGCGCGGAACTGGAAGTAACGCCAACCCCCCTGCGACTCGGTCGCCCATTGATCACGTTGGTGGCACAACCGGAAGTCTTGGCCGGCCGAAACCGAGTCCGAATACGTCATGCCCATCGTCTCACCACACGGCCAGCGACCTGCGTCCCACCCCCACCATGCCATGATCTCCGCATAAACGCCGGCATCGTTGGGCGTCCGCGGATCCTGTTCGCTCAACCAGAACTCCATCGTCGTGTTCCACGAATCCTGGTTCTGCAGGTTGATGCTGAAGTTGTCCAAGGTCACGCTGGCGCTCGTGATGTCCTTGAGTTGAAGGGGCAGCAACGTCGTGGAGCTGAAGTTGGGGGAGGTTGCCAGGTCACTGCCAACTCCGAACGGGTGAATACCGAACTCGAGTTGCGGGAAGTCGGGGTGCGAGGAGTCGGTGGCGGCGGCGCAATCGCCACGGTTGAAGTTCCAGCCAAAGTTGCCGTCTTGATTGACGAAAACGCTCATCGTGCTGTTCGGAGCGGTGCACCCCAGATCTTCCGAACCCCAGTTGTTGTTGAGGATGCGGATCTCACCGAGGCGCAGGTAGTCCTGCGCAACGTCGGACATCGAACCCAGCGGAGCGTTGGGCTTGCCGTTTTCGTCCAGGTCCGGCGCGTCGACGGGCTCGGACGTCACGTCCTCGCCGGTCGACGTCCCGCCCGTCTCACCGGTGTTGGCGGGGGGAGGCGGTGGCGGCGGGGTAACACCCGTGGTGGTCGTCGTCGGCGTCACTACGGGCACTGGCGTGTTCGGCGGGGTCACCGGTGGCGTTTGCGAAGGCGGCACGGGGCTCGTGCCGGACGGACTCGGCGTCGGAGTCGTCGGTGTTACCGGTGCACCAGGGGTTACTGGCGGAGTCACTGCCGGCGTAGTCGGGGAAGTCTGCTGGCTTCCGACCGTCAGCTCGGTGCCAGGGGACTCTGGGGACTCGCCGCTGCACCCAACGAACAGGGCAATCGACGTCAGACACAGGTAAACGCGAGTCGGTGTGGCTTTAAGCATGGGTCTCCGGGGCATGGCTCGTGGTTCGTACCGCAACCTATCGAAACGAGTTCGCCAGGTCTACGCGACAACGAAATCGATGGGGGGCCTGCTTGCCACAAAGTCGCGTTTTGCTGCTGGCTCAAAGTGCACGCTCGCGATCAGAACGACCGCGTGAATTCAGTGCAAAAAGAAATAAGCCGCGCCCTGGGAAACGAGCCGAAGCACGTTCGGAAGTTGCCTGCGACGCCACCCCGCGGCGCCACCAACCTATTTCACTCGGCATTGTGGCTCACTCATGTCCAGGCGCGCCCGGGAAAACCCAGGACGTCCCCGAACCACTTCGGGCTGGAGGCGTCTGGGCCATGGTCGTGGGGCCCCCGTTCAGAGGCAGCCAATCTGACTTGGGCCGACCACGACATCGTCGTACCAAAGGCTCCGCGCAGTACCGTGGAGGGCGTTGTAGCCGAACTTGAAGGTCGTGAACGCCATTGCGGATGCCGGATACCCCGTTGCGTTGATTAGCTCCTGACCTTCAATCAGCAAACGCTGCACGCGCCCGCTTCCATCGAACGACAGCTCGATGCAATGCCACTCGTTAGCTGCCAGAGAGTACGGCATTTCGCCGCCGGACATCAGCCGTCCGTATCCCTCCGGCCAGCGAACGTTGTCCGAGGCGTTGAATGACAGCCCAACGTCCTCCGCAAATTCGACGCCGCCCCCGTTGGGATCGTCGCTCACCGAAGCGATGGCGATCGCGTTGTGGTCGTGCACCCCGATTTCTTTGTCGCTGCGGAGGTAGAAGCGTGCCCAGAACGCTGCTCCGCCGGACGGAACGGCCAGCATCTTGTAGGAGCCGACGCCCTCTGCGGCGCTCTTGACCTTGAGCGAGGAAGCACCAGAGTTCTTCTGCGTTGAGTCGACCTCGAAGTTCGCCGTCCACGGCGTGGCAGGGTCACCGTTCACTTTGAACACGGCACCGACAGGCAACTCGCTGCTCTCGAAACCCGAACAGAAGGAAGCGCTGGCAGGGCAGGTGTCACCGCCGGGCGGAGGCCCGCTAGTCGAGTCGTCGCCGGAGGATACGTCCGCGGACGTGTTCGACGGATCTGCGGAGGAAGGGTCGGAAACGGGCGTGGTCGAGGTTGGTTGCGTAGATGTCTCCCCGGAGCTCGTGTTGGATGGCGGCGTCGGCGGGACCGGGGTGCTCGGAGTCACCGGAGTCACGGGAGGGACCGACGGCGGCGGTGGTGTGCTCGGCGTAACCGTCGGTGGAGTGGCGGTGGACGGAGTCGTCGTCGCAGGAGTGACCGGGTTCACCGCAGGAGGAACCACGGTGGTCGAAGTCGTGGTTGTCGAAGGCATGGGCGTGGTGTCATCCGCGCCACCACTGCTACAGGCCATCACCGAGACGAGTGTCGGGAGGGCTACGACGGGCATGAAGCGCCCGATGCCCCGGCCGGGGGCGAATTGCGAAGGTAAGTGCATGCCCGAAGTGTAGTGGACGCAGCGGTCACGCGAAGGGGCTTGTCAGTCCGAATCGTGATTGGGCTGGCTACCGCGAGGCACCGATGCACATCGACGGGACTCGGGCGTAGTCGCCATGGACCTTTTCACTCGTGCTGTCGGACTCGACCGATGGCGATGGCCTCAGGGCACATTCGACCGGACTCTCGAAACGCTTTCAGCGCAGCCCCTGCTTCAGTCGCAGCCGATGCGTTCGGTGCCGACGGCGATGTCGTCGAGCCACAGCCCGGTCGAGCCACCTTGGAGATCCATGGTGCCGAAGCGCAGGTGCACCGGGTCGCCGATGTTCGGGAAGTCCGACAGCCCCTGGGCGTTCACCGACTCCACGCCGTCGAGCCACAGGCCAGCGCTCTTGGTCGCGGCGTCCACGAAGAACTCCATGCAGAACCACTCGCCCGGCGTCACCTTGGGGCACGTCGGGCAGTTGCCCTCGCGCGCGGCTTGCGGCAACACCGAATCGCTGGGGATGATGTTGATGGTGCCCCAGGAGTTCTGCTGAATGCGGAACCGCAACTCGGAGTTGTGGTCCGTGCCGATGCCCATCAAGACCGGACCAACGGGAGCAGCGTCCACCTGCATGTAGGCACGGACGTAGAACTTCTGAGCCGGGATCTCGGTGACGATCCCGGCCAAGCCGTTGGCCGCGACGTGGAGCGCCTGGCTGCCGCCGTGTTTCTGCTCCGTACCGACTTCGACCAGGTCCGTTTGCGCGACGTCGTAGGTGTAGTTGGCTACGAGCGACCACTTGCCGGGATCGGGCACGCCGCCGCTGGCGCTCTCGAAGTCTTCGCACAGGAGCAGTTGATCGCAGCCCATGCCGCCCGGCGGGTTCGAGCCGGTGTCGGTCGCGGGTTCACTGCTCGTGTCGCTGGTCGAGTCGCTCGATGTCGCGGTGGGGGTCGTATCGGTCGTCGCGGTCGACGTGGGTTGTGTCGCCGTGGGTGGCGTAGGGGGAGAAGGTGGGGTCACGCTGCCCGGCGGCGTCGGGGGGACGACCGTGGACGGAGTGACGCTCGGGGTCACCGGCAAGCTGCCCGTCGGCGGCGGCGTGACGCTCGGGGGCACCGACGGTGAGACGTTAGGTTGCGGAGGGATAGGTGCGCTCGAGGTTACCGGAGCGGTCGTGTCTCCCGCCGTCGTCGTGCTCGGTGGCGTTGCCGGATCGTTGGCGGTCTCACCGCAGCCGGCGAGCCCCAGCAGCAGGCCAACACCAACGAGCTTCGCTCCTCCGCGGAAGGCGAGTGAGCTGTTACGGGCGGGAACGGGAAGTAGCTGAGTTCGGGTCATGACGATGGGCCGCGCGCACGGCGCTTCAAAAAGGTGTATTGGCTCTTGCGACCGGTTGCCACCATGCCGTGATCCGTGCGCTCCGGCGCGGCGCACCCGATCCCGGTTGGCTGAAAAATGCGTCGAGGGTACAGGGCGCGAGGGGGGCGCACTTCCCCAGATCTCACCCCGCACGCGTTGGTGGCGAGCGCGTCGACCAAACCCTGTCTCGTCCGGCCCAGGACTCGGGGCCAAGCTTCGCGAGCAGTCAACCGCGCCTGCGGCAGTTGGTGCCTGCGCGGGTTCGTGGACTCCACGTCGATGCAGCCCACCGGTAACCCGAAACGGCGTGCGACACCCTGCGCCCACGGCGTGTCGGGGTGTTCATTTGAGACAAGTATTCGCGTCGCGCGCCGGACCCGTGGGCCTCGGGGACCCAACCGGTTGAAAACTCTCGTCGGCGTGAGTGAGGGGGGGCGCGTTCCTCGGGCGCGCAGCTTGTGTAGGTCGCCTCGTATTGGGCGCGTTTTTTGTCCGGTCGGTGCTCTACCGCGAGTCCAGTAACGGCCTGTCCCGCGGCGTTTGCTCGGTTGCGTCTCAACGTAGGCCGCAGCGCGACCCCGGGCATCTCGACGCCAGTCCTTGGCGTGCCGGCGCGATCTGCGGCATACAGCCAGCGATGAGCCCCACACCCGAAGCCGCCGCACTCCCCTCGGCGGTCGACGACGCCGACCGTGACGCCGTCAGCACCGACTACCTGAAGCGGATTCTGACGGCGCGGGTCTACGACGTGGCAATCGAGTCACCACTCGACCTGGCGCGAAACTTGTCGAGCCGGCTGAACAATGACGTCTACTTGAAGCGTGAGGACCAGCAGCCCGTCTTCAGCTTCAAGCTGCGCGGCGCTTACAACAAGATGGTGCGACTCGGCCCGGAGCAGCGCGCCCGTGGGGTGATTGCGGCGTCGGCCGGCAACCATGCGCAGGGGGTCGCCCTGGCCGCGCGCAAGCTCGGGTGCCGAGCGACGATCGTCATGCCGGTCACGACCCCGGCACTCAAGACCGAGGCGGTGCGAGCGCTCGGCGGGGAAGTGGTACTCGTCGGCACCAGCTACTCCGATGCCTACGAACACGCGGTTGCGCTTGGAGCGGCGCGCGGCGCGACGTTCGTGCACCCCTTCGACGATCCGGACGTGATCGCCGGGCAGGGCACGGTCGGCATGGAGATCCTGCGCCAACACGAGGGCCCGCTCGACGCGATTTTCGTAGCGGTGGGCGGAGGCGGCCTGATCTCGGGAGTCGCTGCCTACGTCAAGGCGGTGCGGCCGGAGGTGCGGGTGATCGGCGTCCAGACGACCGACTCCGACGCGATGGCCCGGTCGGTAGCCTCGGGGGAACGCGTCGTGCTCTCCGACGTTGGGCTGTTCTCGGACGGCACTGCAGTGAGACAAGTAGGCAAAGAGACGTTCCGCTTGACACGAGCGCTGGTCGACGAGTTCATCCTGGTCGACACGGACGCCGTGTGCGCCGCGATCAAAGACGTCTTCCAAGACACCCGGAGCATCCTGGAGCCAGCTGGCGCGCTCGGCGTCGCGGCGATCAAGCAATACGTCGCGGCCCGCGGCTGTAGCGGCCAAGCACTGGTCGCCGTGACGTGTGGGGCCAACATGAACTTCGACCGGTTGCGGTTCGTCGCCGAACGCGCCGAACTCGGCGAGCAACGCGAGGCGTTGTTCGCCGTCACCATCCCGGAAGAGCGCGGGAGCTTTCGGAGGTTCTGCGAACTGCTCGGACAACGCTCCGTAACGGAGTTCAACTACCGTATCTCCGACGCGCAATCGGCCCACGTGTTCGTCGGCCTCAGCATCACCTCGCGAGAGGAAGCCGCCGCCATCGCAGCCTCCTTCGAGCAGCATGGTTTTGCGGCCGTCGACCTCTCTGCCGATGACCTCGCCAAGGAACACTTGCGGCACCTGGTCGGGGGCCGCTCACCGCTCGCGGACAACGAGCGACTGTTCCGATTCGTCTTTCCCGAGCGACCCGGAGCGTTGATGCGGTTCTTGGGAGCCATGCACCCGCACTGGAACATCAGTCTGTTTCACTATCGCAATCAGGGCGCAGATTATGGTCGGATCCTGGTCGGCATCCAGGTGCCCGACCAAGACGCCGCGGGGTTCCGTGAGTTCCTAGAGACGTTGGCTTATCCTTGCGTGGAGGAGACCGAAAACCCCGTCTACCGTCTGTTTCTTCGCTGAGCGGGCACCTCGATTCGGGTGTTTGCCTGCGCCGCGTTTCCTCAAGTGGGGCCGCCTTCGAGCGGTCATTGGACGGACGCGCCCGTGGGTAGCCACGCTGGCCGGCACCACGGAGGATCTCGAATGGTCTGCAAGCATCAGCTGCCGGCACCGGTTCGGCCCGTGTTCCCGAAGTCCACGGGCCTCCAAAGTCGCGAAAGCGAAAGCCGTTTCTGCGGTGAAACGGCGGAGCGCACAACCGGAGGCATTGGTCTGGAATCATTGAAATCGGGAGGGCCCGTTTTCCTTCCGCACGTCTACTGCTATGCCTCGTCGCATGTCGGGGAGTGATGACGACTTGCCGCCGAGTGCGCCCAGAGACATCGCGGCAGTTGCGCTGGACCAACGGTGTGAAGCCGCGCGCGTCATCACGCTGAGTCTCAGTGGGCTCACGTTACTCGCAGCGGTGATCACGGCGGTCATCGGGACGTCTGTTTGGGTGCCACCGTTCCTCGCCGTCATCGCCGTCGGCATGGCTGTGGCATTTTGGCTCGCTCGCCGCAACCAGCTCTCGCTCGCCGTGCCGCTGCTGACGGGGTGCGTGTTCGTGGAGCACGTGGGGGCGGTCGCGCTCACCGGCACGCTCGGCCCCATGCCCTTCATCGCGCCCGTCGTCATCTTGCTGGTGGCGGCGACGGCAACGGCGCGCAGCCTCTGGTTTGCGCTCGGCGCGTCGTTCGTCACGTTGGCCGCCGAAGGGATGCTCAC
>CBINDO010000336.1:0-8848 GCA_966249405.1 uncultured bacterium
GACATCCCGCGGCTACGCGCCAACGCGTCGAACAACGCCATCTCCACGCCAGCGATCGCCGTCGGCACGGCCTCGCACTGCGACCACAGCAACTCGGAGATGTCTCGAAAACCGCGCGCGTCGCGACCGACCAACGACTCGTCGAGCGCTTCGAGCGCGGTCAACACCTTGGCTTGCGTCTCACCACTGACCGCTTCGAACGGCGCCGCCTCGCCGAGCCCCACGGTGCCGTCGCCGAGCTCCACTTCCACGAGCACGTTTCGGGCGACGAGTTGCGCACCCGTGGCGATGCCAAACGGTTCGTTCAGCTCGACGTCGAGCGCGCGATAGCCCAGCCGTTTTATCACGGCAGCCGTGCCTTTACCGGCACCTGGCTGGGAGTCGGCGTCGAAAGGAAGTCTTCTCATGGAAGGCGCGTCGACCATCAAGTTTCCCTTTTCTTCGAGATCAGTCTCACCACGAGCATGGCCAACCCGGGCAACAGGAACCCCGCCATGAGCGCCGGCTCCAGGTCACCGCTGTTAACCGTGGAACCGCCAACGGCGCCGTACACCACCGCGATCACGGCATTGCCCAAGACACTAGCGCCGAGGAAACGGAAAAGCGGAACGCGGCAGGCCCCGGCGTAGAAAGTGGTCGCCTCCGCCATCACCGGCACGGGACGCATGACCAAGACCAAACCCGCGCCGAAACGCTGCGCCCAGCGTTCGGCTCGCGACCATTCTGCTTCGCCAACGACTTTGCGCGCCGCGGTTGGCCCCCACCGTGCGCCGCAACCATAGCCAAGCACGCAGCCCAACATGAGACCCGTGAAGGTCGCCACACTGCCAACCCCAACGCCCAAGAACACACCCGCGGCGACGGCGACGATGCTGGACGGAACCGGCAAAAAGACGTCCGCGGCGAGTAAGCCCACGACCCACCAGGCGAAGTACGGTGGAGTTTCGCGAGCAGCAAGTTGGGCGGCTACCCAGTGCTCCAGGGCGGTTCCCCAAACCAACCACGGAACGACCACCAACCCCAAAACGCCCACGACGAGCACTGTCCAGCGCAAGGTCGAAGGCCAAGCCGAAGCAACGCGATTCACGGGGCTCTCCGGCTCCGAGACAACACCCAGAGCGCGGCTGCCCAAAGCAACGACAACGGCGCGTGACCCATCACCAAATGCTCGAGCTCGGTGAACGGACAGTGGAGTTGCAACCCCAGGTTACCTATCAGGCCCACGACCCCGGCTGCCAGCCACAACGTGCGCGAGTCAGCTCCCCCTACCTCGAACAACGTCGTGCGCAGGGCCAAAATGACGAAGACGGCGCTCGGCAAAGCCAACCCGACGCCGATCGCCGAACAAACCGACGCGCGACGTAGCGCGTCCGACGGCAGTGGCCACGCCGCTTCAGTGGATGAAATGATCGCGAAAACGAACGGCAGCAGCACGGAACAGAGGATGATCGCCCACCGCACACGCGGTCGTTCGAGCACGGTGAGCGGACGAAACAGCTCCACGAGAGCAGCGACGGTGGCGACGAAAAGCGCGCTCAGGGTGACCCACATGAGTGTTTCCTCATGCGCGCCCCAGTCGTCCCTTCGCCAGGTACCCCAGACCGCCAACGCCGTGAGCAACACGAGCACCGCTGCCGCAGTCACCCTCCAACGTGTCGGCAGCTGACGCAGCCACGCCCCAGGCTCACGCGCGTCCGATTGCAAGGCCCCGTGTAGCTCTGCCCGCATCGCCTCGAGGTCGAGCATGGGGGGAGATTCGGACTCACCAACGAGCACACTCCCCACACCTCCCGGAGCGTACAAGGTCTCGCATGCCCCACATTGACGCAAGTGGGCCAGCACCTCGGCATCACCGAGGCGTTGCTGCAGTTGCCCGCGTCGGGCCAAGCTCTCCAAGTCGCTGCAATTCACACGTTGCCTCATTGCTGTAAGCCGGCCGATGCCGGTGGGTTACGCGTCCCCTCGCGTTTTTGCGACTGGGGCGCGTTGGCTGACCTCGGCCTCTTCGCCGTGCGCCCGGTGTTCGTGTTCGAAAATGGCGCGCAAGGCTTCGTAGCCGCGATGTGCCCGCACTTTGACCGCCGACTCGGAAATCGAAAGCATCGCGCCGATCTCGCTCATGGACAGTTCGCCGAACCAATGCAGTACGATCACCTCCGCGGCCTCGGGTGCTAGACGTTTGAGACCTAGTTCCAGCAGCTGCCGGTTCTCGAAGCGCATCTGGCCCGGAGCATGCGCCAAGGTGCGCTCCACGATTTCGTCGAGTTCACTCTCTGGGCGCCGCCCTTTGGTGCGCAAGTATTGGCGCTTCAGATTGAGCGCGATGGTGTAGAGCCACGGGCGAAAGGCCCGCGTCCCGTCGTAGTCGGCGCGGTGACGGTGAAGCTGCAGGAACGTCTGCTGCACCAGATCTCTGCCGTCTTCGGGGCGCCGCATACCACGCGCCAGCACTTGGTGCAGCTTCACGGCATAGCGAGCAAACAACGAGTCGAACGCGGCACGTTCACCCCGTGCATACGCGCTCATCAGCTCTTCGTCGCTACGCTCAGTCAACACGCCGTTCCTAACACGCGGCTCACACGCGGCGCAAGGCGCCGGCCTCACCACGGCGGCTCCGTAAGTTCCGATCGGCGCCCGAAACATGCGCCCTCGTCGACACCGTAACATGACCCACCGGCGCCACTCTGGCACGAAGGCTGCCGAGCCGAAGCGGCTCGGAGCTCACTGCCCGTCGCCGCCACCGCACGGTGCCCAGAGAAGTCCACGGCACTTCCAGCCTAGCTCCGTCATCACCTAGACCGGTGGATGCCGGGCGTTGCGCATGATCGGGTTGGGCCCAGCTCCCGTGAGACACTTGGCGGCTCCCGCCCACCACCCCGCGGCCGATGGCGCCGCCGGGAAGCTGGACCGTCCGAGCAACTTGGGCTACAGCCGCGATTGCCGTACCCACACCCAAGGAGGCGATACATGGCCCGCACCAGCACCTATCTCAATTTCGCAGGTAACACCGAACAAGCCTTCGAGTTCTACAAGACAGTCTTCCAGACGCAGTTCAATGGCGGTATCCACCGCATGGGTGACGTGCCCCCTGCACCTGGGATGCCGACGCTGAGCGACGCGGAGAAGAACATGGTCATGCACGTGGAGCTCGCAATCACTGGCGGCCACGTGTTGATGGGCACTGACACCTTGGAGTCGATGGGCCACACCCTCACGTTCGGCAACAACTTCAGCATCAACCTGGAACCGGATACGCGCGTCGAGGCGGAACGCCTGTTCGCGGCTTTGAGCGAAGGTGGCAAAGTCCAAATGGCGCTCACCGACATGTTTTGGGGAGCCTATTGGGGCTCGCTGGTTGACCGCTTCGGCGTCCAGTGGATGGTCAACTGTACGGAGCCCAAGCCCTAAGGCGCTGCGTCCCCAACGGCTCGAGGATAACCTACTCCGGTGGCCACGTTCCTGGGCTTGACGTTGTTGTCTGCGGTGGTCGGCCTCTTCGCTTTGGCCCTCCACCGCGCGCCAGAGTTGTTCGTCCTGCGGGTTCGCAGAGGCGACGCCGAGCCCGTGCGTTTCGTGCGAGGCCGCGTTCCGCCCCAGCTCTTGCAGGATTTGCGTGACATCCTCGAGGCCGCCGATTGCCGTGGAACGGTCCGCGTTCTCACGGAGGGCGGTGCCGTGGTGGTTCGGACGAAAGGCATGTTTCCGCCGAGCACCGAACAGCGCGTACGCAACGCAGTCGGCCTTTACCCCCTCGCCAAGTTGCGCAATGGCACCAGACCACGGCGCTGACCCATCGACCTATTCGGGGTGCGGCGTGTCCGGCTCCCGCCCTCGCTGACGAGCCGAGCCCATGCTAGCGTCCGTATCATGGGGACCATGGTCACCGATCTCGCCGCCGGGCGAGCCTTGCTCGAGACCCACATCTCCTGGGTGGTTCTCGACGAACACGATGTGTACAAGCTGAAGAAGCCGGTGAACTTCGGCTTTCTCGACTTCACGACCTTGGAGCGCCGCCATGCTGCCTGTGTAACCGAGGTCGAGCTCAACTCCCGACTCACCCACGGCGTCTATCTGGGGGTGAAGCCGATCACCCGGGACGAAGCAGGCCGACACTCAATCGGCGGGCAAGGCGAGATCGTAGACTACTGCGTTCACATGCGGCGGCTTCGAGATGGGCACCGCCTCGATCACCTCCTCCGGCAAAACCTCGTCACGCCGGAGCTGATGTCGCGCTTGGCCGTGCACCTGGCGGCGTTTCACGCACGCAGCAGCACCAACGCCGAGGTAGAGCAATTCGGAGAGGTTGCGGTGATTCGCCGCAACGTGGACGAGAACTTCACCCAAACGCGGACCCACATCGCCGAGTTCATGACCGCCGACGAAGCGCGCGAGTTGGAACGGTCGCAGCTGAGTTTCCTCGATAACCAGCGTGCGCGGTTCGAAGAGCGAATCCGCGCCGGTCGCATCCGGGACGGCCATGGCGACCTGCGACTCGAACACGTTTATTGCTCGGGTGAAGGTTTCGACGTGCTCGACTGCATCGAGTTCAACGATCGCTTCCGCTACGCAGACGTGGCCTGCGATCTCGCCTTCTTGACGATGGAGCTGCGGCAAGCGGGTCGCCCCGACTTGGCCGAAGCGCTGCTCGCCGCTTACGCGACCGAAACGACGGACTTCCAGCTCTACACCCTCATCGACTTTTACGAGAGCTACCGCGCGGTGGTGCGCGCCAAGGTGAATTCGTTCGTGGCTGTGGACGCAAAGGCGGACGCCGAGACGCGCGAGGCGGCGCGGAGGCGCGCGTCGGGGTTGTTCCGCCAAGCCAGACTTGGGCTCGGCGCTCGTCCCACCGGCCCGATGATCGCGGTCGGCGGCTTGATCGCCGCCGGCAAGAGCCACGTGAGCGCGCGCCTGTCGAACCTGCTCGCGTGTCCTATCGTCGCGACGGATCGCGTACGCAAACACCTACTGGGCGTCGACCGTTACACGAACGTCGCCGTCGGGAAGTTCGAGGGCGCCTATTCGGAGGCGACGACGCAGCGAACCTACGAAGCGGTCAGGACGTTCGCCAGAGCCGTGGTCGAGAGTGGCCGTCCCGTCATCGTGGACGCTAGCTTTCGCTCGCGCCACGAACGAACCGCGCTACGGCAATGGTGCGAAGACGTCGGCTGCCGGCTGCTCTTCGTCGAATGCGTGGCGCCCCACGAGGTCCTGCGTGGTCGACTCCGAGAGCGGGCGTCCGGACCCAGCGTCAGTGACGGAAGAGAAGAGTTGCTCGATGCGTTCCTGGCGAAGTACGAGCCGCCCTCCGAACTGCCCGCGAGCGCCCGTTGTGACTTGGACACCACCCAATCGGACGCCGAGCAACGTCGAGCCCTCGAGGCGTTCATCAGCCAACAAGGCCTATCGGTACGACATGTCAATTAACCCTCTCCACGCAGAGTTCATGGCGCGCGCCCTGCTCGAAAGCCGGCGTGCGTTGCCTGCGTGCCGCCCCAACCCGCCCGTCGGTTGCGTGATCGCCCGCGGAGACACGATTCTGACGACGGGTTACACCAACCCTCCGGGGCAACATCACGCCGAAGCGATGGCGCTAGCCGCGTTGACGCCCGACCAGGCTTCGTCGCCGTTCGAGGTGTATGTCACCTTGGAGCCGTGTTCGTTTTTTGGTCGCACTCCTTCCTGTGCTCTGGCGCTCGTCAAGTATCCGCTGAACGCAGTTTACGTCAGCTTGCTCGACCCGGATCCGCGCAACAACGGCAAGGGCGTCGAGATCTTGCGTAACGCGGGCGTACACGTCGAAGTCGGCCTGCTCGCAGATCAGGTGCGTCCGTTCCTCGGGCAATACCTGCTCGGCGCCTAGCCACGTCTCACCGCAGCGCCCACACGAACCGATCCGGAGGGGCCCGTCAAAAGCCGCGCAGGCCGGCTCCAATGAGTTCGGCGCGCGTCAGCTGGCCGTTCACTTCGAACGGCACCGCCAAATTGACGCCGTCGCCGCCGACTCGCGCCTTGCCCTTGAAGACGTAAGGGATCGGGGCCGGACTCATCAAGAAGGGCGTCAAGGCCCCCATGTTGGTCCATTGCACGTCGACCTGAGTGACGACCCGGGAAGCCCCTTCGGCGGGTATCGTCCCGCGCGGATAGGCCGTGCCGTAACCAAGCGTCGAGCCGGGCCCGACTTCGATCACCCCTTCGATGGCGTCGGCTATGAGCGGGAAAGAGTTCGGATTGTGAACGTCCACCTCGATCGCGAGCCGGATGCCGGCGGGGCTCACCCACAAGACGCGCGCCACTTGTGGGGTGACGGTGGGCATCTTCGGCGAGCAACCCAGTGCCCAACTCAACGCCAATACCGCGACGACGGTTCGATGGATGCTGCGCATCCCGCTCCAACTACCCCGAATCAGACCACTTAGGCGAGTCCCATCGCTCGCGAGCGCGACAGGTCAAGTTGTCTTGACAACTTGACCTGTCGGTGGCAGGGTTGTGGTCGTGCTCAACCCTGCCTCCCCGCTGCCTCTTTACCATCAGCTCGCCGAACGGCTGAGCTCGGGTATCTCGGCCGGGGACCTTCGCCCAGGTGACCGTCTGCCGTCGGAGCCGGAGTTGGCGCGCCAGTACGGCATAGGGCGCCCCACGGTTCGCCAAGCGCTGGACGTCCTCGTGCGCCGCGGCATGGCCGAACGGAGGCGCGGTTCCGGCACCTACGTGACTGCCACTGCCGGTAGCGTCGACTTGTTCACCTTGTCCGGCACCGTGTCGAGCTTCCGCAGCGGCGGCCACCATCTGCAGACGCAGCTCTTGCTGGATCCGGCGGCCGTCCAGGTGCCGAACTCCGACGGCCAAAACCCGTTCCATGGTCGAACGGCGGTGACGCTGCGGCGCTTGGGGACGCTTGAACAAGCGCCGGTGCTGGTGGAAGATCTGTGGCTCGACCCGCTCACCTTCCCCGGCATCGAGAACTTGCCTCTGCAGCACACTCCCGTATCTCAGGTGGTGCGTCAGCACTACCATCTCGAACCGACCGACGGAGAGCAGAGCTTTCACGTCGAGGTGCCGCCCAGCGCGGTCGGTCGCGCTCTGCAATTGCCGAAAGAGGCACCCCTGCTCTCCATCCAGCGCACCTTGAACTTCCCTAGTGCCAAGTCGGCGGTCTTTTCGCGGCTCTACTGTCGCACGGATCGCATCACCTTCTCCCAGAAACTCGGAGGTTTCCAATCATGAGCCAGTCACTGCGAGCCAACCGGGGGTACTTCTCCCAATTCGGCGGAGCGTTCATCCCCGAAGTCCTGCACGCCACTTTCGAAGAGTTGAATCAGGCCTACGAAGCTGCGCGACGAGATCCCGCGTTCTGGAAGGAATACGTAGACTTGATGAGCACGTATTCGTGCCGGCCAACACCGCTCACCTACGCCGAGCGCCTGACCGAGCACTTCGGCGGCGCGCGAATCTACATCAAGCGCGAAGATTTGAATCACACCGGCGCGCACAAGGCCAACAACGTAATGGGCCAAGGTTTGCTCGTGAAACGCATGGGCAAGAAGCGCGTAATCGCCGAAACGGGCGCCGGTCAACACGGCGTAGCGACGGCGACGATGGCCGCCAAGTTCGGGTACGAGTGCACGATATACATGGGCGAAGTAGACGTGGAAAGGCAACGCCCGAACGTGTTCTGGATGGAGCAAATGGGCGCAAAGGTCGTTCCCGTCACGGATGGCTCTCGCACACTCAAAGACGCGATCAACGAGGCTTTCCGCGACTGGGTCGCCAATATGGACGACACCCACTACGTACTCGGCACGGCATGTGGGCCCCATCCTTTCCCGGAAATGGTGGCTTGGTTTCAATCCATCATCGGGCAGGAGGCGCGGCGTCAGATTCTGGAACGCGCCGGCAAGCTACCCTCGCGCGTCTACGCCTGCGTAGGCGGCGGCTCCAACGCAATGGGCCTGTTCGGTGGCTTCATGGATGACCCCAGCGTGACCCTCGTCGGCGTCGAAGCGGGCGGCAGGGGCGTAGACACTCATGAACATGCCGCTCGTCTTGCTAGCAAGGACGCGAGCATCGGGATCGCCCAAGGCTACAAGACCTATTTCCTACAAAACGACGACGGTAACATGCTCGAAACTCACAGCGTTGCGGCTGGGCTCGACTACGTGGGCGTCTCACCAATACTGTCTCACCTACACGACACCGGACGCGTCCGCTTCGAAGCGGCGACGGACGCCGAGGTGGTCGAGGCGCTGCGCCTGACCATGAAGAAGGAGGGGCTGATCCCAGCCCTCGAGTCCTCCCACGCCTTCGCGCAGGCCTTCAAGGAAGCGCCAACGATGAGCAAAGACGACATCATCATCATCAACCAGTCGGGGCGCGGCGACAAGGACATCTTCACGATCGCCGACGCGATCACCGATCCCAAGTGGGAAGCGTTCATCCAGAAAAAAGCGGAGGCTTACCGTGCTTGAAACCTACATTCGCGAGCAGCGCAAGAAGCGCGACATCCTGCTCATGACGCACATCGTCGTGGGCTATCCGAACCTCGACGCCAGCCTCCGCTTGGTCGAGGCCATGGTGCACGCCGGTGTGGAGCTGATGGAGCTCCAGATCCCGTTCTCCGAGCCGATGGCGGACGGACCGGTGATCGTGAAGGCGAACCAAGAAGCGCTGCAGTCTGGTGTCACCGTAGACAAGAGTCTCCGATTCGCCGAAGAAGTCAGCAAACGTTTCGACATTCCCTTCCTGTTCATGACCTACACGAACCTCGTGTACAAACGTGGCATCGCCGAGTTCGCGCGGTTGGCCAGTAGCGCGGGGATGCGCGGGCTCATCATCCCGGACCTCCGGG
>CBINDO010000337.1:0-8834 GCA_966249405.1 uncultured bacterium
TCCGTGAGTTCGATCGCGCCGTTCAACTTGCCATGCACGAGCCGCTCCGTGAGCGCAGGGACGATGTCGGTAGGAATGTCTCTCCACTTAGCGGACACTTCACCACGCAGCGGACTCTCGCGCTCGTTCATTTCGCCGATCCGCGCTACGTCACCCTTCCACCGGGCCGCGACCTCGGCGTGCGCCTGGCCGCCTTTCGCCGTCACCTCGAGCGAACCGCCGTCCTTCTCGTAACTAACACAGACGGTTGCATCCAAAGGTTGACTCTCCTTGCTCGTTCGTAGCCGCTCGGCGTCAATCGCGACCACCACTTTGGGCTGCGACACCTTTCCGCTAAGCGAGGCATTCAGCGCGATCGAGCCGGTGAAGTCGCCAGGGCGCATGATGGTCGGCAACTTCTGTAGCTCCTGTTGCGGTGCCAGAATGGCCGCGGTGACGGGCAAGTGGTTCATCGTTGCCGGCTGTTCGAGCGCACGCATGACGGCCGATGTGTTGGCCTCCGCGTGCACCGAGGCCAATAGCGCGTCGCGGTTCTTCAGTTCGACGCTCACTCTGAGTTGCTCGGAGTCCGTAGGCGCTGCCAGCTCCACCTCGAAGTCGAGACCGCGAATCACACTCGGTGCCTTTTCCACGGCGGCGGCGGTTCCAGAATACTCGGGATGTGGCTCACGTTTACCGACGAAACTGAGCCCATCGCTCTGCACCTTCATGTTCAGGCTAGGTCGCTGGCCCCGCTGCCGCGAGGCCGCGCCGTTGAAGTCGAGCCGACCGCGTAGCTTCTCCACGGGCAGGTCGCTCAACGCCAACACGGTCGACACCTGGTCCAAGTTGACGACACCCTTTACCTCCAAAGAACCCAGGAGTCGCTCGAGTGCGACCGCGTCCAACGGCTGCGGCACTACCACGTCGCGCGCATCGACCGTGACGTTCCCCAACCGACCGAGGGTCGCGACTACGTGCGCCTTGGCTCGCGACCTCGGGTCCAGCTCGACCTGCGCGTCGATGCTCGCGTGGCGGAGTCCAGCAACCTCCAAGTCGTTTGCAACGACGTCGATGGCGCCGCTGAGCGCTTCGCCCGAGCGTCGCGCGCTCAAGGTGAAATCGAGCGTGCCCCGCTTGACCCGCTGCGGAAGCCCGAGCAGCTCGCTCAGCGCTGCGGCGTGAAGCTTTTGGGCGCGAATCTCTCCGCCCGCGACGCCCTTTCGCGCCGTAAGCGTCGCGTTGACACGCCCACCGAGCGCCGCCGAAGTCAACTTCGCGTCAACGAGCGGAGCGGTAGTCGTCCCCCCGACCTTCGCGTTCACTTTCAACGCATCGAGTGCGGTACCTTGGTAACGAACACGCTCGAACGCAGCTGTCACGTCGGCCGATATCGTTTCGTCGCTGCGCCAGGCGACCTCGAGGTGGGTGGTGCCGCGTGCCTCGACCCCGGCGATCGTGCGCAGACGTGGTGGATCGAACAAGTGAACGTCCAGAATGGCGGCAGCTTCACTGACTCCAGCTGCCGGTAGTCGTGCGGTGTACGCACCCTCCGCCAGCGTGCCGGTCTCGGCGATGCGCAGGTCGCCACCCAGGTCGGTACCCGAGTCTCCGAGTTCGACGAATCCGTCGGCAATCACCTCCGGCGTGGGCTGTCCCGCAACTAAGGCCTGCATGACGCGGATCCGATGCAGGAGCAGCATCGGGGCTTTCTCTTCCTGCAAAACCCGAAGCCGAATCACGGTATCGATGTCGGAGCGCGGCGCATCGAGCAATCCAGAAAGGTCCACCCCACTCGCGGTCGCGAACAAGTCCGCACTCAAGTCCGGGTCCAGCGCGACGTCACCGTCGAGGTCCAAATCGACCGCCTCGTTTCGACAGTCGAGCTCGATTGCTAGACCACTGAGCATGCCATCGAACGCTACGTGAATGGCCGAGGGGCCGCGCATCTTCACTCCGGAGACGCGCTCGTTGATGGCTTCGGGTGCGATGTCCCAGGCCTCGACTTGACCGCTGAGCCATTCACCCGCCATCGTGAAATCCACTTCGAGGGGAGCGCCAGCGACGTGGCCTCGAGCGTTGGCCGTCACCATAACGGCCGAGTCTTCTCCTCTCGGAACCTCGAGCTCTGCGTCGAGGCGCAAGTCGGGGTCGAGGCGCGAAGGCAAGCTGCGCGCGACTATCTGCCGAGCCGAGAGCTTGGCACCGAGCGCTCCTTCTATGAACGCGAGGCTCGCCTCGACGTCACTGACGTCCGCATCGATCGGCTGTTCCCCCACCGAACCACGTGCCAGAACGCGGGTCAACGCAATATCCGATAGCTCGACGTCCACCGTTCCCTCGGCACCATCATCCGGTTGTTCCGGCGTGGCCGGGTCGAACGCCGTGAGGAGGGAGACGCCCGCCTCGGGGTCGTCATAGAGGGTGACGAGCACCTCGTCGGCGCTGAGCCGGTTTATGTGCACGCGCTGTCGATCTTTGCCGCCGAGAAACTCCGTCGCCAATCCCAGTAGCGAAAGCTCGGCAGCCAGACCACGAGCGGCGATGACCTCGCGTCCACGATCGTCGAGGACATGCGCGTTGACGCCGCCTATTCCACGCCATCCCAACTCCCGGATCTCATCGACGATTATTCGGCCTCGAAACAGGCCTTCGAGTGCAGCGTTCGCTTGGGTTTGCACCAACCTTCGAACGGGGGCCGTGCGCAAACCGACCGCCACGATGACGACCACGGCAAGCAGCAGCGCTCCCAGGCCCACCGCCCCGCGCATCAACCAACGTTGTATCCGGCTTCGCCGCGGCGTGTGCTCGGTCATCAGAACGATTCTCCTATTCCAAACGAAAGACCTATCGGCAGTGAGAACAGCTCCGCTGGCGGCACTTCGTCCACCGCATTGGCAGGCGCCTGCAAACCCGGGATGCGATAACCCACGTCGAGCCGGATCGGACCTACCGGCGTGTCGTACCGGGCGCCGACGCCCGCGCTGAGGTGCGGGCGCCAACGAAACTGCAGCTCATAGGGTGAAACGTCGGCGGCGTCGACGAACACGGTGCCACTCAAGTCACCCATGATTGGATAGCGCAACTCGACGCTGGTTTCCCAAAGCGTGAAGCCGCCAAGAGGAAGTTTACATGCCGCGACGGTCGTATCGCCGGATGTGCAAGCCATGTCGACGCCTTGACTCGCTTGTCCCGGGATGTAGTAAGGGACGATACCGTGAGGTCCGATCTCGCGCGCCGCGTACCCGCGGTTCGATCCCGGTCCACCGGCAAAGAATCCGCGGAAGAACATCAGCTGAATGTCTCGCACCCAGTCCCGGCGCGCGGTGGCGGGGTCGCCGTCAAGACCGGACTCACCGCGAAGCGCATTGGGTGCGACGGTGCTCCCATAGTTGCTCGCGAACAAGAAGCCCGCAGCTCCACGCAGCGCGAGCGTCATCCTCCGAGAGATCGGGATGTAACCTCGCACCTCGGGCATCAGTCGAACGTCGGTCGCGTCGCCGAGCGGTCCTGCCACTTGAGTTTCTAGGGTGAGGTAAGCTCCCCGATGAGGACGGATGGCGTCGTCGCGCAGGTCTAGAGAGGTAACGAGCGCCGCGTAAGTGATCGTTACGCTGCGCAGGGCGTCGTCCAGATCGCCAACGTATGCGAACGGAACGTTCGTCTGCAAATTGCCGGATATGTAGGGGTAGAATCTCCGAAACGGACGCTCGAGCCCTGCGGAGGCGCGAAAGTCCCGATAACCCAAGATCGGCGCGCCCACGTCCCTGTTGGCGGACAAGAGAACAGGCGCTACACCGACCTGTCCCTTCATGATCGCCTGAGTCCGCCGCTCCAAGAAGCTCGGTGCTCTGAACTCCGTGCGAATGCGACCCTGCGGTAAGAGTCGTTCTGGAGCCTCGAAGTCCGGTAGTCGTGTCGGGTAAACGACGGCGCCAGGCACCGCCTCGACGAGGAACTTGCGCATGCCCCCGAGGAAATTTTGGTCTTCCCAACCCAGCGTGAGGTGAAAGTCGCTCTTGACCGTGTCCAGCCGGACGCCGGCACCCAAACGCACATTCCGGAGCTTGCTGCGTTCGACGGTCACGCGCAGCGGGATCCGTGGTTTACCGTCCGCGCCCGGCTTGGTGGCGTCCTTCTGAGGCTCGATGTTGACCGAGCTGAACACACCCAGGTCGAGAAGGGCTCGCTTGGCTTCGTCGACGTCGTTCTCCGAATAGGGCTCCCCTTCTTTGATTCCGATGGCGCGGTTGACAATCCCGCGCGGCAAGCTGCCGAGCCCCGAGATCTCGATCGCCCCGAACTCGCATAGCGCTCCGGCGTCGACCCAGTATCCGAGACTGGCGCTGTGGCCTGGTACGTCGACGTCGGCGGCTCGCCTCGCCGTGGCTTGCGCGTAACCGCGATCCGCCAGCGCTCGTAGTATCTGCTTTTCGGAGTCCGCAAACGCCTCTTCCTCGAAGCGGCTGCCAACGCGTACGCCCGCTCCCAGCGAGCCCTCGACGGCGCTTCGCACCTCCGGAGGCAGACGCTCCAATCCATGGACGTCGACGCGCCGCACGATCACCGGCGGACCTTCCTCCACTACTATCTCGACACGCACCGTATCCCCGTCGCGAAACACGTGCGCAGCACGAGCGCGAGCCTCGTAGAAACCTCGACTTTGATACAGCCGTTCGACCCGCTGCAGGTCGCGTTCGAGCACGAAGCGGTTGAATACTTCGTGTTCGTACACTACCCCCGGAAACAACCCGAGCAACTTCGGCGTCTCACGAGACGCGATCTTCTCCTCTATCTCTTCATCGTCCAGAGCTGAATTGCCGGTTACCTCCAGTTTATCCAAGCTGAAGCGTTGCTGTGGTGCGTGGGTGCACGCCAGCGATGCAATACAAGTCGACAATGTCAAAGTTACAACGACGCACCAGTTGCTCGGCACGGCATGGCTTGTGCAATCCCCAGGCCAAATGCTGCGTCTGACTGACACTTCATGGGGACGAGTAGTCTTACTGTTCGGTTGCGCGATCTCCGGTTGCGCAACTTACCTAACGCCGCCTCGTTCGACGACACACCCAGCGCGCGCCTTCACGGAAGTGCCGTATCCACCGCCTGCCGCGCTACCGGAGACGGTGCCGCCGAAGCCAGATTCCCCAGTCGTTTGGCTGGATGGAGAGTGGGTTTTCGTGAGCTCGTCGTATGTATGGAGGCGTGGTGGTTGGGTCGTTGCGCCACAAGCGGGTCGTTTCGCCCCTTGGGAGCTGCGCTACACCGACGATGGCCGGCTCCTCTTGGCTAGCGGCAGTTGGTACGACGAGCGCAGTCGGCCGCTCGATTTCGTAGAACCCAAGGCTTCGGCAGCCACTCCCCCGAACGAGCTCACCCCCGAAACTCAAGTGGGACGCTGATGCGGGAATCATTCAGCCGGCTGCGTCGTGCTCCCCGCCGCTGGGGGCGCTGAGCTAGCGGGTCTGTCGATCCGGACGGCGTTGCGCGCTGGCTTGATCTCCCGTCCCCGCCTACGCGCCTGAACTTGTGTAAACTCGGCTCCGAGAAACAAGATCTGGGCTGCGTAATACACCCAGACCACGAACGCGATGATCGAACCGGCGGCGCCGTAGGACGAGCCTATCGCAGCGCGACCCAGGTAAAGCCCCAACAAGGATTTGCCGGCGGTAAACAACAAAGCGGTGACGGCGGCGCCCACCCATACGTCACTCCACCAGATTTCGACGTCTGGCACGTACTTGAATATCACCGCGAACAGGGTGGTGCTCACGGCAAACGAGAACAAGAAGTTCACCCCTTGCCACAACCAATCCCCTCCCGGAAGAAGCGGTACCAACGCGCCCCCAACTGCGCTCAACATGGCGCTCAGCACCAGTGACGCCAACAGTACGATGGCCACGCAGACGACCATTCCGAACGACAGCAGTCGGGCCTTGAATTCACCAATTATGGGCGCCCCGGGTTTACGCGTGACCTCCCAGACCGTATTGAGCGCCGATTGGAGCTCGATGAACATCGTCGACGCTCCGATGAAAAGCATGACGATGCCGACGACGGTGCTCACGATACCCGCCTCGGGTGAACGAGCGCTCATCACTACGGATTGAATCCCGTCCGCCGCCTCTGTCCCGACGATGTTCCGCAACTCGGCGACGACCTGCCCTTGAGCCGCTTCTGGACCGTATACTGCACCCAACACCGCGACGGTGATGACGAGCAACGGCGCCAGGGACAACAGGCTGTAGTAGGCCAGCGCTGCCGCCAGGCGCGCCACGTTGTCTTCTACCCAGTCTTCCCCCGTCTCCTTCAGTGTCAGCCACGCTTCCTTCAGCAAGGCGCGCATACGCAGTCTTTCTTCGGTGGTTGGTCGGGCATCGTAGGAAGGTCAACGGGGCCGAGGAGAAGGGTGCGCATCGGCACCCTTCTCCTCGGCATTCGTCACGTCGAGATTACGAGTGCTGCTGTGCGTTTGCGCGTTCCTCGATTTCACGCGTCTTGTTGCGGGCGTAATCTACCAGCTCCGGAGCTCGCTCTTTCGCTTGTTGGACGAGATCCTTGCCGGCGACGCGCGCTTTGTCGAGAGTCTCGGCGACTCGCTTACGCGTCTCCTGACCATTCGTCGGTGCAAAAAGTAGCGCTGCACTCGCGCCCACGAAAGCGCCCAGACCAATCAGCCCCACGTTCTCGAGCGTGGTGTTGCGACGTCGCGCGAGTCCTACGAGTCCGAGGACGTCGTCGGTGCTGACGTGCGTGATGGTTTGCGCAGCTCTGCTAGCTGCGATCGCTGTTCCCAAAGATAACCAGAATTTCTTGTTCATGTTCGACATCCCTTTCATCAGGCTGTGAACCTCACACTAGCAATTGCCGGGCCAACCGACGCGTGAGCGCGCGTGGTCACATTTCGAACTCGAGAGCGCTGCGAGTTGCCCCGTCGCGACAAGCTTGCCCCGCACACAGTGCCCCGACACGGCGAGGCACGCGGAGAGCCCGGAACTGTAATGATGGTACGACTTGTGCACGTTGAGCTGAAATTCACCCATTACGGGCGGGTCGATCGTGGAGGCCTGCTCGAAGAAGGAGCTCACCGTGAACGTAAAGTACCCAACCAGTCAGACGCCCAGCTCAACCGACTCTAGCATCGACGCCAAGAAGGCCGAGCTCGCCGCGGCGCGAGCGCGACTAGATGATAGCTTGCACGAGTTTTCGGAGAACACTCGCAGCATGTTGTGGCGTGTAGCCTTGCCGTTTGCCTGTGGCGCCTTGGTGAGCGGTGTAGCGCTGTGGCTTTTGAAGAGCCGTAAACCTCGTAGCTTCGCGTTGGTTCAGTTCGTGACTCAGCCGCCACCCAAGCCCGCCGCTGCCCCAGGACTGGTCAGTGCGGCGTGGGGCGCCGGTGCGCGAGTAGTCCTACCCCAGCTCATCGAGCTGTTGACGAATCCGAAACGCGGGCCCGAAGAGGACGAAACGGACCAAACACCGGTTGCACACTGACGTCGCCCGGGAACCCTCACAAGCTTCCATTTCATCATGTCTCACGCGCGATTTCCCCACGAACAATCCAGGCGCTCTCCATCGGAAGGCACCGCCTCCGCCCTGGAGCGCGCCTCTTTCATCCGGCCGACGAACAACGACAAACGCGCGTTCGAACGCTTGCTCATGAACGTGGTCCCCGATTGGGATAACGTTCGAGCAACTCCAACGCGTAGGTCAGCTTGGAAGTTCTCCAGCGCACTGACGGTGACACTCGGCCTCCTCGTCGGGTACGGGGTGTACCGCCGTGCCACGCGCGCGCGCGCAGTTGCACGTCGCGCTCGGCTAGCGTCATTGCTGACCGGAACCGGAATTGGCTCGGCGTTTGCCCTGGGTCTCCTCAGAGCGGGTCTCAAGCTCGAGACCCGCGACCCATGTAACAGGCGGCGTTAACGTTTGCGGAGGCCAGCTGCAGGTCCCGCTTCGTTCCGATGGCGCTGAGATACAACGCCGTCGGAGCGAAGCTCTGACGAGGTGGGCCCCGCTTCGGACTCCACCCGCCATTCTGCCTCGTCCGGAAGCGCGTCCTCGCCGAGAACGTCGACATGAAGCGCTGTCACGTCCAGCTCCTCCGTCTCGTCCGACTCGCGCGGCACTTGAACGGCCCGGGCGAGGTAATCGGCGCCCAGATCGTCGGGGTTGGCAGCGTCGTAAGTTTCGATCCGGTCGAACCAGCGTTCACGCGGGCGGGCACTGAGACCCCCGTCGACGTCCAAAGCGTGGTCGGCTTCTACTGGCGGCAATACCTGAACACGAGCACCGGAAGACGCCACTCTGGCGGAACGCGACCGGTCAAAGCTTCGTCCGCCTCGTGCGGACGTATCGTCCGCCTGGGCTGCTGCGCGGCTCTTCTGCCACCTCACCAGCAATAGCGCCAAGCCCAGGGCCGTCGAGCCCCCGATGATGATTGAGATCCCTGTTCTTAGTATCACGGCGTTACCTTTCTGGAAGGAGCGCTCGCCCCGACCCGTTGGGGAGCGGCGCGCGCTCTGTACAGCACCGGTGAGAGCAAGACTCGCGCCAGGTCGCAGAAAACCGAGGCTGTGGCGCGCCGTTTGCTTGCTGTATCGGCATGGATGCCGAATCGACGAGAACGTCCGACGCTTCCGAAGGTTTACGTCCCGCGCTGCGCAATGTCGCACTGATAAGGGAGATCGAGCGGCGAGACATTGCCGCTCGATCCGGCCTAGAGCGAGCCAGCGACGCCATCACCCGCGTAATAGGGACGTCTTGGATGGTGGTCGTGCATCTGTGTTCGTTCGCCGTATGGTTCACGTGGAACTCCGGCTGGATCCCAGGCGCGGTACCCTTCGATCCGTTCC
>CBINDO010000338.1:0-8824 GCA_966249405.1 uncultured bacterium
TACGTTCGCCAGGGGGAAGGTGGCACACCTCGAAGTGGACAAGAACGGCGACGGCAAACCAGACGAATATCGGGTGTACTCGCAGGGCGTCCTCACCAAGGTACAGCGTGATTCCAATCACGACGGCCGGCTCGACACCTGGGAGGTGTACGAACAAGGTCGGCTCAACCGGATCGGAACGGATCGCAATGGCGACGAAAAGGTCGATCGATGGTACCGCGACGCCGAACTCGTGCGTCGCGAACAAGCCGAAGCGGAAGCCGAGGAGGCGGCGAGCCGAGGTACCAATGAAGAAGGCGCGGACGAGTAACGGGCACGGCTCCCCGAAAGCAGTGGATTAATCCCCAATATCCACTATAGCGCCCGCGTGGCACAGGAGCGTATTCAGAAGATTTTGGCCCGCGCCGGTTTGGCGTCGCGCCGCGGCGCCGAAGAGATGATCTCGGCCGGACGCGTAAAGGTAAACGGTCGCGCCGTGACGGAGCTTGGCGCGAAGGCGGACCCTCGCACCGATCGCGTCGAAGTCGATGGCAAGATCGTGGGCCGAGAGCGCCCCGTGTACGTGCTGTTTCACAAGCCGCGTGGCGTCGTGTGCACGATGAGTGACCCCGAAGGCCGTCCCACGGTCGCCCAGTACGTCAAAGACGTCGAAGAGCGGATCGTGCCCGTTGGTCGTCTCGACTTCCACACCAGCGGCGTACTGCTGATGACCAACGACGGCGATTTCGCGGCGGCCCTGGCGCATCCGAGTAAGCACGTGGAGAAGGTTTACGTCGCGAAGTTGCGCGGCATCATCGATGACGCAGCCATAGAAGAGCTAGCCAAGCCGATCACCATCGATGGCAAGTCGACTCAGCCGGCCAAGGTACGCAGACTCCGCGTCGAAGGTGACAAGACCTGGGTGGAGTTCACGCTGCGAGAGGGGCGCAACCGCCAAATCCATCGCATTACCGAGGCCGCTGGCACCGCGGTTTTCCGGCTCGCCCGCATCAGTTTCGCGGGGCTGACTGCCGAAGGCTTACGGCCCGGCCAGTGGCGCTACCTCACGAAGGACGAGCTCAGAGCGTTCAAAGCGGACTACGGATATCCCAAGAAGGTGGCTGCTCCCCCCATGCCACCCACTGCGGACAAGCTCGCGCGAACCCATCGACGCATCGAGAACATCCGAACCGGCGACAAGCAGCGCGCCAACGACAAACCGAAAGAGCAAACGTCGGACGCCAGCGTTCGCGGCGCAGGGCGTAAATCCAAAGCCACTACACGTTCGGAGGCTGCCGAGCGTCCGAGCGTCCGCGTGAGTAAGCGCGCCACTGCTCGCACCGGCGCGCGCACGACCCGCGCCAAACGTCCGCGCAAGGGCTGAGGGGCACCCGGGCCCGACGCTCACGCTCACCGGCGCGACATCGTCGCGCCGGTATGGGCGAGCCTCCCAATCAGCGGCCGTGAACCAACGTCTTCGAACCGTCGCGGAAGATGACCGCGATCTTGCCGTCGGGGTTAACCTCGGAGACGAAGCCATCGCCGAACTTCGAGTGACGGACCAACTCGTCCTGTTTGAACGTGGTGCGCGGGGTATACGCGGTGAAACTCGACTCCAACTGGCCGAGTACACGCTTGTCCCATTCATTGCTGCGGGCGGCTGCGGCCTTGCTGAGCTTGGGCGTCTTTGCGGCTGCCGGAGACTTCTTACCTTTGACGGGAACATCCGCGCCCTTCGGTATCGGGTCTTTGGCGCCTTTGGGTGCGCGGTAGTTGTGTTGGGTATGGCAGGTTAAGCACTCGACCCGTTTGGGGACGCCGCCGACGGCGGCTACGACGCGGTGGTTGAGGTCCATTCGGCACTTCGTGCACCAGGCGTCTACTTCATTTCCAGCAATGACTGTCACTCGTCGTTCTCCTGAGCGGGCGATGGGGGGTTGTCACTCTTGCGGACTTTGATCTTCGTCGACACGTGTGATGTTTTGGGGGGCAACATACTACTCGGTTTGAAGCGAACCTCCATCTTAACTTCGAGGGCTAGCAAACTCAGTGCCTTGGCGATCTCTTCGGAGATGCTCGTTCGCTCCAATAGCTCTCGCACTTCACGCGAAACGGAACGATACAGGCCAGAACGGGTCTCTTCGAGCTGACCGAGTGCCTGGCTGAGGGCTTCCTTTGGAAGCTTGAGCTCGCCTAGCGCTTGACGTATCCCCTCGGCGGTGATGTTCGCCCCGGACTCGAGCAGCTTGCGCACGAGCTCAGGAACTAGTCGGTCGACCGTTTTCCGGTCCGACGGCTCGCTGGAAGGGGGAGGGCTGCTCACGCTCATGGGATACCTCGCTGGGTTGATGATCACGCTGTCGTGCACCGCATGCAGGGCACCCTTCGAGAACTCGGAGGTCGAGGGAACCCAGCCGTCAAGTCTAGCAGGTGCTGGAACTTCCGAAACGACCAAAGCAGTGGCGAGCACTACTGAACGCGAGCTTCGGACGGAGAGTCTTCCCGCCGTGAGCCCGTTCGGCCGATGGCAATCCCACCTCGAGTACTGCGCCGACGGGTTTCAGACGACGGGCGACACGCGGGTCGACTTGGCGCGCCTCGGCGCTCTGTGTGGACCGAGCAACGGTCTGGTCCGCGGCCTTGGGTCCGTGCTCGAGTTCGCCAGCGACGAGAGCGAGCTGCTGCGTGGCGAGCTGCGCCTGCCGGCGGCCCAAAGTGCGGAGTGTGGCAGGTTCGTGGTTGCCTTTTCTCGACGCGATGCGGCGCAGTCACTGACGTTGTCGGTCCACGGCCGAAACGGCACCGTGGACGAGTGCACGCTGAACCAAAGCGGCTTTTGTCCGTCCGACGAGTTGTCGTGCCGTGTGGAGAAAGTGACGTTCCGCGTCGCCAGCGAGATCGACGACGCCGAGGAACGCACCTCGACACCCACGCAAGCGTCGTTCGAGGTTAACGTCGAGTGGTGGTCGTTGCCTGGGGTTTCGAGCCCGCCGCGCACCGCTGCGAGCCAGGTTGAGACGCGAGCCTTGCCCTCCGTCCAGTGACTCACCATAATCCCAGCGAGAGATGCAGACCATGGACCCGAAAGAAGCGAAAACGATGTTCGAAGCGCGCCGCCAACAGGTGGCCGCGATGCTCGGCGATGCGGTGCTGGTGCTGTTCGCGGCGCCCGAGTATTTGCGCAACAACGATGTTCACTTCGATTATCGACAAGACTCCGACTTCTTCTACCTGACGGGCTTCGACGAGCCGGGAGCAGCGCTGGTGTTGAGCGGCAAAGATCCGGTCACGTTGACGATGTTCGTCCGACCGAAGGACAAACTCCGCGAGATTTGGGATGGTCCGCGCCTGGGGGTCGAAGCGGCCAAGGAACACTTCGGTGCGACACAGGTGTTTCCCTCGGCTAGCCTCGAAGAGGAACTCCCGAAGTTGCTTCTCGGGCATACACGGCTTTACTGTCGCCTGGGGGAACGCCAGGAAGACGAGCAGCGCATCTTGGCCGCCTTACGCCAGGCTCGCCGGCTCGGACGTCGCGCCAAGGTCGCGCCGTTCGAACTCGTGGACACGTCCGTGCTCACCCACGAGCTGCGGCGGATCAAGTCAGTGGAGGAAGCCGTTTACATGCGGCACGCTGCTCGAATAACGGAAGAGGGACACCGTTTGGCGATGCGCGCCGCAAAGCCGGGTGTCAACGAATACGAGATCGAAGCGCTGTTGCAGCGGGTCTTCCGCGAGCGCGGGGCGGAGAGGCAGGCGTACCGCCCGATCGTGGGCTCCGGGGCGAACGCCACCATTCTCCACTACATCAAGAACGATCGCATCATGGAGGATGGGGACCTGCTCTTGATCGACGCCGGCTGCGAGTACAACTACTACGCCGCAGACGTCACACGCACGTTCCCCATCAACGGCAAGTTCAGTCCTGCCCAGAAGCGCATCTACGAGATCGTGCTCAACGCTCAGGAACAAGCGATAGCCGGGGCGCGGCCGGGTGTGGTGTTCGACGACTTGCACGCGATCTGTCTGCGCGTGATCACGGAGGGTCTGATCGAACTCGGCCTGATCCCGGGTCCAGTCGAGGTGGCGCTCGCCGAGGAACGCTACAAGGCGTTCTTCATGCACAGCACCGGGCACTACCTGGGCATGGACGTGCACGACGTCGGATCGTATTTTTCGAACGGCAAACCGCGCGCGTTCGAGCCGGGCGTCGTGGTGACGATTGAACCGGGTATCTACATCGCGCGCGACAACGCTGATGTCCCACCGGAGTATCGCGGCATCGGCGTGCGCATCGAAGACGACATCCTGATCACGCCGAACGGCGCCGAGAACCTCACCGCCGGCATCCCCAAGTCGGTGGTGGACGTCGAGGCCGCCGCAATGGGATCTCTCTGACGCCCCACAAGTGATGCGACATGGGTGGACTTCACAGTTGGAGTAGCGTGGCCGTCGACGTGCGGCGGGCCGCCAGCGCCAAGGGCCGTCTTCAGGTCGGGAGAATGGTCGTCGAGGGCCAGCGGCTGCTGCTGCGTGCTACACGCGCCGGCTACCCGCCGACGCAGTTGCTCGTCGCTGACTCGCTCGTGGCGGAGCGCAATAGTGACGCGCACTTGGTGCTCGACGCGGTTGCAGGGACGGGGTGTCAGGTGTTTACCGTGCCCGCACACGAGTTGCTCGCGATCTCCGAGGGGCGAAACTCTGGTCTGCTCGTGGGCTTGTGCGAGCTACCGCCGACCAACCGAAGGCTTGCCGCTTTGTCCGCCGTGGGCCAGTCGGTATTGTGCTTGGTGAACGTCGACGAACCAGGCAACGTGGGAGCGATGATGCGCACGGCGTTGGCGTCGGGAGCAAGCGCGTTGGTCAGCGTCGGCGGTTGCGACTTGTTCCACCCCAAAGCCGTCCGAACCTCGCTCGGCAGCATCTTCACGTTACCGCTGTTGCGAGTTGGCTCGGTCGCAGAGGCGCTCGAGGTCACCGCTGGCATGACGCGGCTCGCCGCCGTCGCCCAAGAGGGTAGAGCGCCCTGGGAGCTGACCATCGCCAAGCCACCAGCGCTGTTCATGGGCAATGAGGGGGCTGGGTTACCAGATTCGGTCGTACGAGAGCTCGACGAACCCGTTACGATCCCGATGCCCACGGGAGTGGACTCGTTCTCCGTCAATGCCGCAGCGGCGATTCTGCTTTACGAGCTGTCTCGACGTCGCGCGACGTCGGGCTGAACGGCGCATCCGGGAGGCGACCGGAGCCACTTGTCTCACCGATCGCCGTCGCCCACATGTTTCGATGCCGGCACGCCAAACTCGTGTCGCCGCCGCGAACGCCGTCTTGCTGGTATGGGTTGGGGCCAGCGCGCTGGCAGATGGCTCGCGGCTCCCGTCTCAGGATTGCCGCACCCCGACACCTTCGCGGTAAGCCTTCGAAAATACGCCGGATTTGCGAGAACCGAAGCGGAGCGTACATGGAAGTACGTGAGGACCCCTTCGCTCAATCCAGCGCAGCAGGCTGCGCGGGCGCCTCGTCGCGTGGGACCCCGCAGCAATTCCGGCGTCGTTTCCAGGGATCGCCGCGAGTGATGAACGCGAAGTGATGAGTCTTCAGGCTCGCCCACCGCGAGCGCCCGCGTTCAGCACTGGCTGCCCTTGACGAGGTCGAGGTGCGCCGAGCCCACGACGCCAGCCTTGGAGCCCAGCTCCGAGACCAGCAACGGGATCTCTGCCAGCGGCGGAGCAAACGCGGCCTTTCGGACGGCGGCGCGCAGCGCGGGCTCGACCAAATCGAACGATTGGGAAATGCCGCCGGTGAACACGATCGCGTCGAGGTCGAGCAGGTTCTGCATGGTCGTGATGCACCTGGCCAGCGCGCCCGCCATCATCTCGAAAGCGGCCAATCCAGCAGGCTGGCCCGCGCGTGCCGACTTCGCGACGTCGGCGACCTCGGTCGTCTCACCGCCGCCGGCCTCTTTGAAGCGGCGCAGTAGACCGATCGTTCCCGCGTAAGACTCCACACACCCCTTCTGACCGCAGCCGCACGACCATGCCGTTTCGCTGCTGTCGATCGGGATGTGGCCGATCTCGGCCGCGAAACCGTAAGCACCCGTCCGGATCTTGCCGTCGAGGACCAAACCCCCGCCGATCCCGGTGCCAAGTGTGACCATCGCGAAACTCTTGTACTTGCGCCCGAAGCCGAAGAGGGCTTCGCCGTGAGCCGCAGCGTTCCCGTCGTTCTCGACGTACACCGGGCAATGGATCAACGGCTCCAGCACGGCCGCAATCCGCACCCGCTCGAAGCCGGGGATGTTGGGCAGCCGGTAACAATAGCCTTCAGCGTCCACCTCGCCGGGAATGGCGAAGCCAACCGCGCTCGGTTTGCTGTCCAAACGCCGTACCGATTCCGCCACTGCCTCGAGCACCGCACGGGCGCCCCCGCTCGGCGTGGCAATGCTGACCTCTTCGATGATGACGTCTGCCTCTACCTTCGCAACTTTGATGCGTGTGCCGCCGAGATCGATACCAATTTTCGCCATGATTTGCGCCAGCCAAGCCTTGAATCGCCGCCAAAGTGAAGGATGTCACGCGGGGAATCAAGCCAATTGTTGTCAGGGGTTGACAAGCGGTAAGGCTTCGCGCGAAGGCTTCGGCATGAAGCATTCGGTGTCCCACGACTTGGGGAAAGAGCGCGCGAAACAAGTAATGGAAGCGGCCTGGAAGAGCTACTCCGACAAGTTTGGAAAGTACTCTCCGTCGATGCAGTGGCTGTCGGACGACCACGCGAAGATCGGGTTCGTTGCCAAAGGCATCAGTTTAGACGGGACGATCAAGTTGCTGCCCAACTCGATCGACCTGGAACTCGACGTTCCCTTCCTACTCAAACCGTTTCAGAAGATGGCGGTCGGCGTGATCGAAGACGAAATCAAGGAGTGGATCGCCAAGAGCAAGAACGGCCAGCTCGCTTGAAGCCTGCTGCGCCCTTCGGGGCAACGCGGGTACCGCTCTTGGGGAAGGGGAAGAGAAGGCACCCGATGCCCGCCGTGACTGACCTAAGCACGAAGCAAAAAGGGCCGCTCTGACGAGCGACCCTTGGTCTGTCAGGGAAGGCCGCGCCGCGGCCTTTACCCCTCATCAGCGGATGATGCCGGCGACGCGTCCGGTTTCGAGGTCCGAACTCCCGGTGAGATACAGGTCGATTTCCCGCGCCGCCTTGCGACCGTCGCTGATGGCCCACACCACGAGGCTCTGACCACGCTGGCTGTCTCCCGCCGCGTAGACGCCACGCACCGTGGTCTCGAAGCGCTCGTTAACCTTCACGTTGCCGCGCTCGCTGATGGTGACGCCGAGTTGCTCGACGAGACCCTCCTTTTCGGGGTTCACGAAACCCATGGCGAGCAACACGAGGTCCGCCTTGAGCGTGAACTCGCTCCCGGGGACGGGTTGGAGCTTGCCGGCCTCCAAACGGACCTCGGTGCACACGAGACGCTTCACGACGCCGTTCTCACCCTCGGCATGTTGGGTCGTGACACTGAACCGACGTTCGCCGCCTTCGTCGTGAGACGTCGAGGTGCGCAGCATGAGCGGCCAGAGCGGCCACGGGGTGTGCGCCGCCGGCGTGTTGGGCGGCTGCGGCATGATTTCGAGATTGGTCACCGAGGCCGCGCCCTGACGGTGAGACGTTCCGATGCAGTCGCTGCCCGTGTCGCCACCACCGATCACCACCACGTGCTTACCCGTTGCTAGGATCTCTTGGTCCGCCGGGATCGTGTCGCCGGCCACTCGCCGGTTCTGCTGCTCGAGGAACTCCATCGCGAAGTGGATGCCTTTGAGCTCGCGCCCGGGCACGGGCAAGTCACGCGGCACGCGCGAGCCGATGCACAGGCACACAGCGTCGAACTGCTTCTTCAAGTCCTCACCCGTGACGTCCTTGCCGACGTTGACGCTGGTGCGGAACTCGACGCCTTCGGCTTTCATCTGAGCGACGCGGCGCTCCACCAGCGACTTTTCCAACTTGAAGTCGGGAATGCCGTAGGTGAGCAGACCGCCGATGCGGTCGTCGCGCTCGAACACCGTAACGGAGTGGCCGGCGCGCGCGAGCTGTTGCGCTGCAGCCATACCCGCCGGTCCGGAACCGACGACGGCGACCTTCTTGCCGGTCTTCGTCTTGGGCGGCATCGGCACCACGGCGCCGTCCAGGAATGCTCTGTCGGCGATTGACTTCTCGATGAGCTTGATGCTCACCGGATCGTCGTTGATGTTGAGCACACAGGAAGCTTCACAAGGCGCCGGACACACGCGGCCGGTGAACTCGGGAAAGTTGTTCGTCGTGTGCAACGCCTCGATCGCTTCGTTCCACTCGCCGCGATAGGTTGCATCGTTCCAGTCGGGGATCAGATTCCCGAGCGGACAACCGGTATTGCAGAACGGGACGCCGCAATCCATGCAACGTGCACCTTGAACACGCAGGTCCTCCTGAATGACGGGAAGCTCGAACTCGCGGTAGTGCTTGATGCGCTCTTGGGGAGCGACCTTCTTCGCGGTTTGCCGCTGGTATTCCTTAAAACCAGTAACTTTTCCCACAGTATTCTCTCTTCTGGGCTGTTTTTGGGTTGAGCTTGTTGGGGCGGATCACGCCGTGGCTTGGGCGACGGCGGCCGTCGCCTTCTTGGCACGGTCCTCGAGCACGCGGCGATACTCGCGCGGGAAGACTTTGACGAACTTCTTCGAGGTGTTGGCCCAGTCGGCGAGCAAGCGCTTCGCGAGTGGGCTCTCTGTTTTGGCGAGGTGCTCTTCCATCAGGCTCTTGATGAGGTCGAGATCCGCCGCCTCGGGAGCGACGAGATCGACCATGCCCTGGT
>CBINDO010000339.1:0-8729 GCA_966249405.1 uncultured bacterium
CTCTTCGAGAGTCCCGGAGTGGGGTGCGCCGTGTGCCACCCGCCGACGTCCGGCTTCACGACGCGTCGACCGTATCGGTTGACCCCGCCGTTGCCCCTGGCTCCCGGTTTCGACGAAGATCCGGACTCGCGCTACAAGATCCCAGACCTCCGCTACCTCGCGGGTCGCGCTCCGTACTTTCACGACGGCAGCGCGCGAACCTTGGAACAGCTGCTCGCCGACAACGCCTACCGCATGGGCCACACCACCCAGCTGACCGTCGAGGAACGTCGGGCGTTGCAGTCCTACCTGGAGACGTTATGACGCCCCTGCGAGCCCGCGCGCGCGTAGTGACCGTCGTGTTGGCGATCTCGGCGACGGTGTTCGGAGCTCAAACGCTGTCTACCACGAACACGGTCGGCGACGAGTCGGAGGCGCTACCGACGGCAACCTCAGCGTCTTCTTCGCCACCGGCCCCGTCGCTTGCTGCTCCTCTGATGGCTTTCGCAGCGAGTCCTCGAACCTGGGCCAACGCGACGTTGCTCGCCCCCACGCGTGCCGTCGGCGTGCACGCGAGCCGATGCACCGTCCACGCGGTCGCAAACTGGTACAAGGTGCGGTGCCCTGGGCTAACGACCGCGGCGATCACGGAGGTGGGGCTCACGGAAGGCCGAGGCACGCCGAGCGACGTGCAATTCAACCTCGACCCGGCTGCGGACGACGGCATGCCTCGCGAGGGCGAGGTCGTGTTCGAGTTGGCGGACGGCGAGCGGCGCGTGTTCTCGTTCTGGACCTTTGGCGACGGATACGACGGGCCGCTCACCGTGATTGCCGGAGTCGTCATTCAAGCAAGCCGAATCAAAGCCGCGACCACGCTGCTCTTGCACGACGCGCTCAACCAGCCCATTCGCACCGCACAAAGTGAACTGCGCCGGCAACGCGCCAACTCCGAAACCACGAATCCACACTGAACACGTCGATCCCATGACCAACCGCCCGTCGTCGTCTTTCCGAACCCAGCTCCTCGATCAGGTCCGAGATGTCCCGCGCTACGCGGCGCGGTTCGCCGTGGCCGCCCGCTTGCTCGTTTCGCTCGCGGCGGTCGGAGCGTTCACCCACTGCGGAGGCGGAAACACGCCCGGAGAAGCGGTCGCACCCGCTGCGCCGGTTACGCATGTGCCGGTTACGCATGTGCCGCCATCGGATGCGACGGCATCCACTGCAACCGTGGCGACCGCCGCGGGGGCGACGGTCGACCCGGCTAACCCCGTGGGAGCCGCGCCGTCACAGGGCGATGAAAGCAAGCGTGCACCTGAGGCGGCTACCACGACCAGCGCCGCATCGTCACCGAGCCAGCCAACTCCGTCCCGGTGCGGCGGGGGCGCGGTCTTCGTGGCTGGCGGCAGCTATCAACGAGCAGGCGCAAAGACCACCGCGCAGGTCAGCGACTTGTGCGTCGATACGTTGGAGACGACGGTGGCCGACTACGGCGCCTGCGTGAGCGCTGGCAAGTGCACGACGACCGGACTCGACTGTTCGGCGCAGGCAACCTGGGCCAAACCCGGTAAGGAGCAGCAACCGGTGGTGTGCATCGACTACGATCAAGCCAACGCGTACTGCGAATTCGAAGGCAAACGTCTGCCGACGCTCGAAGAGTGGGAATGGGTCGCACGCGGTGGGGACGAGGCACGGACGTACACCTGGGGCAGCGAACCTCCGAACGATCAACTGTGCTGGACTGGGAAGCGACGGCAAACGGAGAGTTGCGTCGTGGGCACTCACGCATCCGACAAGACGGCGTCCGGCGCCTTGGACATGGCCGGCAACGTGCTCGAGTTCGTCACCACCACCGGCGACGCGACGCGACCCGTGCGGATCGCGAAGGGCGGCGCTTGGAACGGCGGGGACGCGGCGCTGTTCACCAACGCCCGGCTCGGCGGATTCCGCAAAGAGTACCGCTGCGGCTTCCTGGGTGTTCGGTGCGTGGCCACCCCCAACCCCTGACCCCACGCTGCCACGCGCCCTCGATTCGCGATCGCGCAAAGCCTGCGTGTTCGTTCTCGACGGTTAACGCAACGCACAATTTCGTCCGTCAAAAAATTGGCACGCCGACCCAGAGTGTCGCACCGGCGTCGTGCGCTCCGGGAGCACACGTCGAACACCAACGTAAGCGTGAGTGGGCACGAGCCTGAAGACCTATCACTTCGCGTTCATCACTGGGGGATGTGTTGAATCCTGAGGCACGAGCCTACCCCCAAAACTGGGGGGCGTTCTCGAGTTGATCTTGGACCGTTGCTCGTGGTAGCTCGGATGGGCTCCCCGGGGTGGGTGCATCGACTCGCTCGAAGAGCTCTCGGCCACCCGTGACGCGTTGTGTTGTCACGGTTAGGCCCGATCGCGTCGACTCGAGACCGTCGTTCACCTGACGAAGTCACGTACCGATGACCTCGGATGGCTGTGGCACCGCGCCATGGTTCACCTCACGCAACCACTGTCCGCCGCGTGGCTTCCGATCGACAGGAAGTGTCGTTTATGCCCCCCCCGCACAAAAGGGCTCCCGCTTTCCGACCGATTGGCGTATTTCTCTTATCGGAGGGGGCAATGAGCCGTTTGCCGTAACTCGGAGGGTGCGCTTCCGTAGCTGGCGGTCGGCGTGTCTCTCTGGAAAGGACAATGATGAGAAAGCTTGATGCAAAACTAATCTACGCGGGGGCATTGTTCACCGTTAGCCTCATGGGCTGTTCGGACAACGAACCGGTGCAACCAGGTTTCGTTGGGGACGGAGGTGGCGCGGACGCCGCGGTCACTTCCAGCGCCCCAGCGCCGAGCGCCACCGAAGACACGACGGCGCCTGCGCCCGACACGACCGACGAGTCGATACCGCCCGTCGAAACGACAGATGTCCCACCAGCGGACACCACCGACGAGGTGCCCACGAGCTCGGCGCCTCCAGTCGACACCTCGACGCCTCCAGCCGACACCTCGACGCCTCCGGCCGACACGAGCGCGGCACCGGAAACGACGGATGGCCCTGGGACGAGCACAGCGACTTCGACCGGCGGCACCAGCGCTCCGGGCGATAGCTCGACAGCGGACACCAGCGCCCCGGGCAATACCAGCACGCCGGCCAATACCAGCACGCCAGTCGACACCAGCGTGCCGGGCGCAACCAGCGCACCTGCAGATACGTCGGCATTCACCTACGACACGACCGAATACGTGACGGACGTCGTGACCTCGGGCGCCCTCGGCTCGTCGTACTACCTCGATGGCGGCATGGACGCAGGGGGCGATGCAGGACCGGACGGAGGCGACTCCACGGCTTCGTTCAGCATCTGCGACTTGAACCCCTGTGACCAGGGGACCTGTACGGACAACGGTGGCGGACTGTTCACCTGCAACTGTCAAGTCGGGTACTACGGTTTGACTTGTGGAAGCACAGTCACCTGTGACACAAACAACGGCAGCTGTGGTGACGGCACTTGCTACGGCAGCACCGGCGACGGCCAGTGCGACACCTGTAACGCGGGCTGGGAAGGTGTCAACTGCACGACCGAGATCGACGATTGTGCGGGTGACCCGTGCCAAAACGGCGGTACGTGCACCGACGTTGGTCTGACCTATGAATGTACCTGCACCTCCGGTTACTTCGGCGCAACCTGCTCGAGCGCCGTCACGTGCGAGAACGGCGCTTGCGGTAATGGCTCCTGTTACGGCGCCACCGGCGACGGCCATTGCGACACCTGTGACCCGGGCTGGGAAGGTGACGACTGCACTACGGAAACCGACGACTGCGCGGGGGATCCGTGTCAGAACGGCGCCACCTGCACCGACGTCGGTCTGACCTACGAGTGTACCTGCACCTCTGGATACTTCGGCGCAACCTGTTCGAGCGCCGTGACCTGCGAGAACGGCACCTGTGGTAACGGCTCGTGTTACGGCGCCACCGGCGACGGCCAGTGCGACACGTGCGACACCGGCTGGGAAGGCGTCAATTGCGACACCGACATCGACGACTGCACCCCCAACCCTTGCGGGAGCGGTAGCTGTACGGACGTGGGCCAAGCACCACCGGTGTGCGACTGCCCCAGCGACAGCTTCGGCGCCAACTGTGAGAACACCGTCACCTGCGTAAACGGCACGTGCGGTGTAGGCACCTGTTACGGCGAAAACGGCGACGGTCTGTGCGACATGTGTGACCCGGGTTATTCGGGCGACAACTGCGACGTCGACATCAACGAATGCGCCGGTAACCCCTGCCAAAACGGTGGGTCCTGCGCTGACGGCATCAACGACTACACTTGCACCTGCGCCACCGGTTACTCCGGCGACAACTGCGAGATCAACGTCGACGACTGCGCTCCAAACCCCTGCCAGAACGGCGGCACCTGCGCTGACGGCGTCAACGACTACACTTGCACCTGCGCCACCGGTTACTCCGGCGACGACTGCGAGATCAACGTCGACGACTGCAGCCCCAACCCCTGCCAAAACGGTGGGTCCTGCGCTGATGGCGTCAACAGCTACACGTGCACGTGCACGAGTGGGTTCTACGGAGCCGACTGCGCGAGCGCCGTCACCTGCACCGCCAACGGCACGTGCGGCAACGGCACCTGCTACGGCGTAGGTGGCGACGGCACGTGTGATTCGTGCGACGCGACGCACTACGGTGCGAACTGCCAAAACGCGATCACCTGTGACACCAACCACGGCACCTGCAACGTTGGTTCCTGTTCCGGGGTGAACGGACTCGGTACGTGTTCGTCGTGTAACGGCGGCTACTCGGGCGCCAACTGCACGACGCCACCGGCAGACCCGTGCGATCCGAACCCATGTCAGATTGGCGAGACGTGTCAGGACCTGGGTGGTGGCATGTACGATTGCATTCCCGACTGAACCGTCAGTGCAATGCAATTGCGTTAGCTAAGCTAGGAAACGCGCAGACGAGCCGGTCGCACACCCGTGCAACCGGCTCGTCTCCATTTTGTCGTCTCTTTCCTGCGCAAAGCGGGCCCCACGGCGCGAGGTGCCTGGCCCGCGTTCGTGCACGTGCGTCACCGCAGCCCGGTCGTGTCAGCATCGCTGGACACTCCGCAATCGAGCCCAATAACTGGGAGATGGCTCCCCCGCGCAGCAGCGAGCTGCAACACACGACGCCTCGCTACGCGCGACAAGGCACTCGCCCGTCGAAGGGCGACCCCGCTACGCACGCGCACGCCCCGCCGCTCGACGACGAGGTGATCAACACCGAGCGCACCCATTTCACCGTGCATGGCCGGCGCTGGAAGGCCACCGATCCGAACCTGCCCGAGCCGCACAGGGCGGCGCTCACGCGTGAGCTCATGATCGCGCGCCGCGCCGTGAAAGAGCACAAGGGCGTTGATGTGGCCGCCGAACGCGCGGCGCGCGCCCGCGTCCAAGATGCCAAGAGCAGATCTCGAACCGGTTGCGCTGGGAAAAACGCCCGACAAACGGGGACCAGGCAGTCGTTTTTCCCCGGCTCTTGCCACCCGCTTTTCGATCGCTCACCTGTTACATTGGTCGCGGGTCTCAGGTTGAGACCCGCTCCAAGGTGGCGTTGGGTGAACGCGGTCCAAAGTGGTGGCTGCCGATGACGGACACCCAACACACGGCGCGCATAACCGCGATCCTGCGCGCGCTGGCTCGCGAGCGCGGCGAGGGCAAGTCGTTGTGCCCCTCCGAAGTGGCTCGTGCGTTGGGTGGCGAGCAGTGGCGTGAACTGATGCCAGCGGTACGCGCCGTCGCGTTCGAGCTTCAAGCTGCAGGAGAAGTACGAGTGACGCAGAAGTCGCAAGTGGTGGACGCGACGGCGCGCGGCGCCATCCGCGTGCAGATCGTGAAGTGACCACGGCGAGTCACCGTCCCCGGGGAAACGACACCGCGGGAGCGTCGGGCCCGCAACACGGTGGTTGTTGAAGACGAGAATCGTGGCGGCGCTCGTCACTGCGTCAACACCAAGATGCCCGCGTCGCCGGCGCCTTGTCTCAGCGCTTGGCTGAGTTCAGCAATTGCGCTCCTCGACGCAACTCGTGAGCTACCGCAAACCCAACGCAGCAACAGCCGCAGCCGAGCTACCGAACAAGCCCAAGTAACCCCAACTACGGCCCAGCATCTAGCTCGGGATACGGTGTCAGTCCGACCTCGACACGGCCCTGACTGAGCCGGCCCATGCTCTCGACGTACGCGGCGCGGTCCGCCGCAAACTCGGGTCGAAGTTCGCCCGCCTCATCGTAGTAGTGAGACGCCGGGTACGCGGAGCAAACCCTCCCGACCAAACTAAAGGGGTGCTCTTCCAAACAATACGGCGCTTGTTCGAAACATTCCGAGTTGTCCAAGCAAGATTGACAGCGGTTATCCAGGCACAAATACCCCAAACAGGTATTCGACGTCGATGGCGGCTCGATGCGTCGGCATTGAGCTCCGTAACCAAGGCCGAACTCGTTCACCAAGATGCCCTGGCACAACCCGCGGTCACAGAACTCTCCGCCCTTACATTGCCGGTCCGCGGCGCACTCGTCTCCCCGCACGCCCATGAGTGGTGGCTCCGGATAAATCTTCGGCTTCGGACACGGCACATAACCGGGAGCCACGCCACACTCGACTGGCTCGCTGGGCAAGTCCCTGAGCAGTTCGCAAGTTCGCCCCGGCCTCCCCGGGTAATCCACGCAGGCCTGACCACTCGGGCACACCTCATCCACCTCACACGAGGAGCAGTGTCCATCCACGCAGGGATACCCCCCGCAATGAATCCAGCGCTGGTTGGTACCATTTCGCTCGGGGTAGTAGCTTTCTGCCAGGCACTGAGCGCCGTACCCGTGCCCGAAGTCGCCGGTCTGGATGAACGCACACACGCCGCGATCGCAATACTCCCCACCCAGGCAGTCCTTCGTATGAACACAGGCTTCGTCCGGTGGCTCATCCGGCGCCGTGGACTGAGCGACTTCCTCCTTCGAGGAACAGGCCGCTGCAGAAATTAGCCACTCGAGGAAAAGTGGGCCCCGTCGAGAAGGACTGTTCATTCGAGGCTCCTCAGCTAAAGGCGTTGCAGACCTGGCGCGCCGCGCCGCTCGCCCCGCAAACGTCCATGACGCTGTGACCCTCACGCCCAGCGTGCGTTCGAAGCACGGAAGTGTGACTGGCGACACTTGTTCCACCGCTCCACCACGCTCGCCGGCTCTTACACGCGCGGCACGCATCGTGCTTGGTGCTTGCGCATGAGCCGTCTCAACGCCGACCTCCAAGCCCTTTGTCGTTCGTACCACCGCCAGTGCAAACACGGTGCAACGTTCACCTCGTGTTTGCTTCGTTCGAGTGGCGTTCGTTTGGCAACCCGGATGGCGCTCCCGGTTGGAATGATGCTGCTCCTGACGAGTGCGCCTGTGTTCGCCCAAGATGCCTACTCCGAAGGCACGCCCAATCAGGCCGTTGCCGACGTGGCCGCGGTGCGCTCTGAGCCTGCGGTTGCCCCATCGAGCGGGGCAGTCGTTTCATCGGAGCTGGCATTGCGTTCGCCTAGCGCCATCCCTCGGGATTCACCGCCGCAGGAGGGTGTAAAGACGTGGTACGGTTGGCAAACGCTCACGGTCGATGCCGCGGTCCCTGCGCTGATAGCGCTCAGCATCACCACTGACACCGAAGAGCTCATGGCTGGAGCGCTCGGTGGTTACTTGTTGGGGGGTCCAGTCACACACGCGCTTCACGGCAACTGGGCCCAAGCGGGCTGGAGCTTGAGCATGCGCGTGGTGTTGCCGGTTGCGACGGGGGGCATCGCGTATGCCGCGACGAGCTGCGAGGACGTCAACAGCGAGACCTCGGACGGTTGGTGTGGATTTGGCCAAGCCATTGCAACTGGACTGGCTGGCTTGGCTGCGGCCTCGATCGCCTCCGCCATCGATGCCTCGGTTTTGGCATGGGAAAGGCACGACCCCGAGCCGACCATCGCCCCCAGCCTAGGCATCACCAAGACCTCCGCGTGGCTGGGCGTCGCTGGGAAGTTTTGAAACTCCGTTGGCGAGCGTCGAGGGTATCTCGATTTGAATGCCGTGAGAGCACACTGCCGCTCGGTGAGACTCATCGCGAAGCAGCGAACGCCGGCGGTAGTGATCGCGACGCAGGCCGGCCCCACGCGTGGTCGCCGTTGTTCCCGGGCGTCAACCGTCGCTGGCACGGAGGCCACGTTGCGGTTGCTGCATTCCTCGCTCGCGTGATACGCTTGCCCCGTGTCGACGAGCAGTTCGAAGTTACCGGCGTTGCAGAATCACCCAGGTGAACGTGAGCACCCGGTGGGGCCAGATCCGCTGCTCCGCGCCTTCGAGTACATGTCGCGCGGCCAAGAGATCTTCGGTCGCTTTCTCGTCGTAGTGGCGATCATCTGCGGCGGCTTGGCATTGATCACTTACGGCATCTTGTCCGAAGCTTCGGAGCTCCCCGAGAGCGGGTTGATGTGGGTCGCGGGCCTGGGCGCGGCCGCTGCCATCAGCGTGGCTGGCGTGGTGGCGCTCGGACTCAGCGCGACGCACACACGCGTCCGGGAGCAACAGTCGTACTACGAGCTCGGGCGGTTCACGGTCAGCGTGGAGCAAATGCACCTCGAAGCCCTACAGCTCGATGGGGTCAACGCAGAGTTCGGGTGGACAGAGACTCTCGAGCCCTGGCCGACGTTGGTGCGTTTCCCCGACGGGGCGCCGAAGTTCCGCGGCATCTGCGCGGCGAACACGCCGGCGTCGGCG
>CBINDO010000340.1:0-8696 GCA_966249405.1 uncultured bacterium
CCGTGGTGTAAGTGGTGTCGGGCCCGACACACGCCTGTTCGCCTCGAACGACGACGATCCGGTAGTGGACCTCGGTGTTCGCCGGCACGCCCAAGAGTAACGTTCGATGGCCAACTTGGTCCCACTCCACGGGCGCCTCGAACGTGTACTCGCTGGCCGTACCGAACTGAATGAAAGCACGTTCGGCATCAACTAGGTCGGTCTCGAACTCGGCCACGCCGACCGTAGGTATTTGCGGTGCCGAGGTAACGTTGGGTAGGATCTCGCAGTCGACCGACTCGAACTGACTCACGTCGGTGAGCTCCGGAGCAACGCTGGGAGGCGCTACGGCGGCATCCCCCGAAGAGTCCGATGCCGTAGACTCGGAAGCCGTCTGCTCGCTGGCTGACGCGTCCGGCGACGACGAAGTGGGGACGCTACCACTGGGCTCCGTCGACGTTTCGATTCCGACCGAAGTGTGACCAGCATCCGAGGCAGCGGCATCGCTGCCGGAGAAGTGGTGCCCCGTGCCAGCGTCGAACGGCGACGCGTCGGCGGCGTCTGGGCTAGACGACGGGGCTGCATCGGTGGACACGCTCGCGTCGCGACCGGGATGGCTCGGCTCGGTCGGTTCCGAAGCGTCGACGGCGGCATCACGTGCGATTCCGGCTTCGCGAACCTCGCTCGGAAGCTCGCCCTGGCTCGAGCACCCCAAGGCCACCACCCACGGCAAATTCGATAGGATCCAACCCCCTGCGCGGAAGCATTGGTATGGCAGCCAGGCTCGCCGCCGACGCAGGGGTGATGGTTGGTTCACAGAAGGAAGCTCGGCGCTCGTCACGAACCGGGATGTAGCATCGCGCGGACGCGGCGGCACCGCGAAGTCCCGCCGTCGCGCCGTTTTGAACGGCGGGTGCGCCACCATCTCCACACGATCGCGCGACAAAGATCGCGGTTCCGCCCGGCGCCCCCCAAGCTTGGGTTGCGCCAGGCTCGGCGAAGTCTTAACTCGGTGATTGTGTTCGAGAGCGGCTACCTTACCGTTGGAAGATTCCGCGGCATTCCCATTCGATTCCATTGGTCGACCGCGCTCGGTGCGTTCTTCTTCGGAGGTTACCGGTTCGAACCAGCGTTCTGGGTGGCGTTCGTCCTGCTGGTCTTGGTCCACGAAATGGGCCACGCCTTCATGGCGCGATGGTTGGGTCACGCGCCGCTAGGAGTCGAAGTCACCGGCTTTGGCGGTCTATGCCGTTGGGACGGTAGCCGGGCGTCCGACTTTCACCGATCTTTGGTGGCCTGGGGCGGCGTCCTGGCGCAGGGGCTGTTGTGGGTGTTAACCTACGCTTACTCTGTGCTGCGAGGTCCACCCGAATCACTTGCGGAATACCAGTTCGTGTCTGCGTTCACCCGCACCAACCTCTACCTGATGTTGATCAATCTGCTCCCGTTCCCGCCCCTCGACGGTGCCCAAGCATGGCAGATCCTCGGCCACCTGGGCGAGTTCAGGCGCAAACGTTGAGCAGCTCCAGCGAGGCTGTTCGTTCCGGTGATGGGGTGGTATTGATGGCTCATGCAGTGGTTGATGAAGACCGAGCCCGAGGAGTTCAGCTGGGATACGTTGGTCGAGCGCGGGCCGTCGTGCTGGGACGGAGTACGCAACGTCGAGGCGCGCAACAACCTGCGTCGCATGAGCGAAGGTGACGCCGTCTTCATCTACCACACCGGCAAGGAAAAGGCGGTCGTCGGCATCGCCGAGGTCGTCAAGACGGCGTACCGCGATCCAAGCGCCGACAAGGCGATCTGGTCGGCGGTCGATGTGAAGGCGGTCAGCAAGTTGTCACGTCCCGTGACCCTCGCGGAATTGAAAGCCATCGCCGAATTTTCGGCTAGCCCGCTCGTCAAAAAGCCTAGGCTCAGCGTGATGCCGATGACGGATACCGAATGGGCCAAGGTGATGGAGATGTCCCAGGTTGGAGTGGCCGAATGATGGATCGCCGCCAGTTTTTGGGCACGGGGCTCTCGTCGCTCGTCATCGCGTGTTCGGCGCGTACCGATTTCGAGTCGGCCGCCGACGACGCAACCCCCGTCAGCGCTTGGCCTGACGTCATCAACGTCGACGAAGCGCTTTTTCCCCAGTCGGTTGCATCCGGAGATCCGAAACCCTCGAGCGTCGTGCTCTGGACGCGAGCGCCGTCGGCGACCGTCGTGTACGCGCAGGTGGCGCTCGACCCCGACTTCACCCGTCTCGTGGCGCTGGAGCACGAGGGCGACCTCGTAGCCGAGGTGCCACTTTGGGTGGGGCCACGCTACGACCATTGCGTGAAGCTGCGGGTAACGGGGCTCGAGGCCGAAACGGTCTACTACTATCGCTTCGTCGTCGAAACCGAAGGTGGCGTTCACTCTTCGCGGATTGGCCGGACCAAAACGGCCCCGCGCATGGCCAGCGATGCCACACCGCGCTTCGTGGTGTTGTCGTGTCAAGATTACAGCGGCTACTATCACGCGCTGCAGCGGGTGACCGAGCTAGAGCCGGACTTCATGGTGCACTTGGGAGACTACATCTACGAGACGTCGACAGACCCCTCGTTCCAAGAAGCCGCCAACCAACGTGAAATAGTCTTCCGCGACACCGAAGGCGCGCTGCTGATGCCTGGCGCCGCCGACTCGGAAGCACGGGTGCTGGCTGCACGCAGCCTCGACAACTACCGTCAGCTGTACCAAACCTACCGTTCCGACCGCTGGCTGCAACGCGTGCACGAGACGGCTCCGATCATCGCCGTGTGTGACGACCACGAGTTCGCCAACGACTCGACCCGCAACCGGTCGCCTCTGAACCGCACCCCAGACCCCGAGCGGCGCTCCAACGCCGACCAAGCGTGGTTCGAGTACATGCCCGTCGACTACCCGATACAACCTTCGCTGGGCGAAACGGAGTTCCCCGACGACCTGCGTCAGTACCGCGACTTTCGTTTCGGTCGACATTTGCACCTGGTGATGACGGACTTGCGTCGTTATCGACCGCCCCATCTGGTCGAAGAGGACACGTTTCCCGGTGCGGTGCTGGTGGACGAGCCGACGTTGGAGTCGATATTGGGCGAGGTACCAACGTTCGCTCAGCCCTACGTAAACCTCGACGAACCGCGGGGTTCGAGCGCCCTGGTCACGGTGCGCGAAGGCTTGCGGGAAGCGGCCGCCGCTTGGGGGCTAGACGCCGGGGTATTTTCTGGCCTGGTCGACATCGGATACCTCAATACGTGCGTCGAACGTTTCAACGCGGAGGCGCACACAGCTCTACTCCCGTCGATCGACGCGCAATCGGCTCACGGGCGAGGTATCGCGGCAGTTGCGCTCGGCAAAACGGAGCCGAACTCGAGCTTCGGCGCCCGTTATCTGGTCGTTGAAGCGCCATTCCAAGCTCTCGCCAAGGTGCGGCACGCGCAGACCAAAGGGGCGAGTGAGCTCGTCATGGGGCAGGAGCAGCGAGCCTGGTTCCTCGATACGCTCCAAAACTCCGACGCTACCTGGAAGGTTTGGGGTAACGAATATACATTCCTGCAGAAGATCGCCGACTTGTCGCAGTTTCCGGTACCGGATGAACGCTTGCGACAGCGGTTCTTGTTGTCGGTCGAGGACTGGGACGGCGCGCCAAACGAGCGACTCGCGCTGCTCGAGGAACTGTCGCAAGTTACCAATCTCGCGATCGTCACGGGAGACATCCACTCGTTTTTCGTGGGCACACCCGGGGTCGGCGAGATGAGCACCCAGCAGCCCGTCGAGTTCGTGTGTGGCGCGGTGTCTTCGGCGACCTACGAACGATTGCTGGGCGGGCTCGTCCAGATCGAAGGCATCGACGACATCGCACCTGCTGCCGGGGCGATCCTCACCCTGTCGAACCGGCACGTGTCGTACAGCGACTTGAAGAGCAATGGGTTCGCGCTCGTGGAAGCTAGCGCAGACGCCCTCACTGTGACATTCCATGCGTTGCCATCGGCCAAGGTGATGCAGCCCGAGCTGGAGGCGCCGCTCCGCGACCATTTCACCACCCAGTCGTTCACCTGGCAAAAGAACGGCGAGTTGGAACGCGGCTGACGTACTTCGACGCGCTAGTAGTCGGGGAGCTCAGCGGGGCCTCCCCGCTAACCGCACGACGCGCATTTTCCGGCTGTGTGACGTCAGGGAGTTCGCTATGCGTCGGTGGTGACTTTCCCGTACCAAAATCCCGCGCTTCCGGCCGCCGAACGTACCCGCGATCTTCTGTCACGTATGAGCCTCGAGCAGAAGCTCGGCCAGCTCGTACAAGCTGATGGCCGTGTCAACGCCGAGGAGTTGGTGCGGACGGGACGAGCGGGCTCCTTCCTCCACATTTTGGGAGAGAAGACAGTAGCCTTGCAGCGCATCGCGGCGGAGTCGCAGCTCGGCATCCCGGTAATCTTCGGCATCGACGCGATCCATGGCCACGCGTTCTGGCCTGGCGCCACCGTGTTCCCGACCCAGTTGGCGCTCTCGTGCGCATGGAACCCTGCCTTGCTCGAGCACATGGGACGCGTGACGGCCAAAGAGATGCTCGCCACCGGTCTCCACTGGACGTTTTCGCCGGTGTTGTGCATCACCCGTGATCTGAGATGGGGGCGCGTCGGCGAGACATTCGGCGAAGACCCGTACCTGATCGGCGAACTGGGCGCCGCGCTCGTGCGTGGTTTACAAGGGTCGGACGTTGGCGCGCCCGACAGTGTACTCGCGTGCGCCAAACACTACGCCGGCTACTCCGAGACCCTCGGTGGCAGGGACGCTACCGAGGCGGACCTCACCGAACGCAAGTTGCGGACCTACTTCCTGCCGCCGTTCGAGCACGTGGCCAAAGCGGGTTGCCGCACGTTCATGACCGCTTATCAGTGTATCGACGGACTCAGCTGCGTGCTCAACCGGTGGCTGCTGACCGAGGTGCTCCGCGACGAGTGGGGCTTCGAGGGGTTCGTGGTCACCGACTGGGACAACGTCGGCCGCACGCACAAGCAACAAGCACTTTTCCCACGCATCGACGACGCCGTTGCTCAATCGATCCATGCCGGCAACGACATGATCATGGTCACGCCCGAGTTCTTCGACGCCGCGCTTTCGCAGGTAAAGAACGGGACGTTAGCCGAAGTTGACGTCGATCGCGCTTGTGAACGCGTGTTGCGCCACAAGTTCGAACTCGGCTTGTTCGAACACAAGCGGTACCCGGAAATCCACCGGAGTTCGGAGATCGTGGGTTCTGCCGAGCACCGCGAACACCTACTACCGGCGGCTCGCGAGTCACTCGTGCTGCTCGAGAACCGACGCGTCGGGGGGCGCCCATTGTTGCCGCTGGGCCCCGAGGTCAGGCGCATTGCCCTAGTCGGCCCGAACGCCGACGACCACATCGCGCAACTCGGCGACTGGAGTTTCGGCAGCGGGCAAGCCGAGCTAACGACCGAAGGTCACCCGCGACACTTGGTCAAGACCGTACGTGACGGACTCGAGGAGCGCGCCGCAGACGCCGGCGTGGTGGTGACCTACACGCGCGGTTGCCGGGTCGGTAACCCCGACGAGAGCGAGATCCCGGATGCCGTTGCGGCCGCCTCCGCTGCCGACGTAGTCGTTGCGGTCGTTGGCGACAACCTCGACGAGGCCGGTGAGGAGAAGGACCGCAGCGATCTCGAGCTGAGCGGCGCCCAGTTGGCGTTGCTGCGATCACTAGCAGCGACGGGTAAGCCGCTCATCGTCGTCTTGATCAACAGCAAACCGCTGTGCATCCCGTGGGTCGCCGAGCACGCTCACGCGATCGTCGAGGCCTTCAACCCGGGAATGCTCGGAGGACGCGCCGTGGCCGAGCTGTTGTTTGGGGACTTCAACCCTTCGGGCAAGCTAACCGTATCGTTTGCCAAGTCCGTTGGACAGCAGCCCGTCTTCTACCAGCAGATCCCGGGCTGGCACGGCAACAAGACCGGCACCTACGACGCGACTCCTCAGTACCCGTTCGGCTACGGTCTGTCGTTCACTAGTTATCGCTACTCGAACCTGGTGCTCGAAACCACCCACGTCAGCCTGGGCGACACCGTCCGCGGCTCGTTCGTGGTGAGCAACACCGGGGCTCGCAGTGGGCTCGAGATCGCCCAGCTCTACTTCAACGACGTGTATACGAGCTTGAGCACCCCCTCCAAGCTCCTGCGACGCTTCTTCCGCATCTCGCTCGCACCTGGCCAAGCTCAACGCGTCGAGTTCGAGCTATCCCCTCGGGAATTGAGCTTCGTCGGCCGCGACGGCAGACCCGTCCTCGAGCCGGGGGAGTTCCAATTGATGGTCGGCGGGTCGTCGGCCGATGGGGATTTGCTCCAGATCCGTTTCGTTCTTGGTGCGTAGATCTGGGAGTCGACGAGAGGATTAAACTCCCAAGCGTCTAGCGGAATGCACACCCCAACCAGGGCAAGTGTAAAGCCCAGTGGACACTCGTAGAGAAAAGTTACGGGCATTTCCCCTCGTGCGAGTTGGCGCGGTGCTTGCTTTAGGGATGAGCATGATCGCTCACACCGCCTCTGCCGCTCAGTTTTCTCCGTTTCACGCAGCCCACGTTCCGCCGACCGCGATCGCGGCCGGGCAGTCGAACGCTTTCAGCGCAGCCCCGCTTCCCACGACCTCCTTTGATGCCAACCAACGTTTGGTTCAGGCGGCCTACCCGCTCCACACCCAGCCACAACCCCAGGCTCCCCAGTTCCGCGATGCAGAGCCCGCGTGGCCAATGGATTACACGCCGGCGAGCTGGCTCGAAATCTGGACCAGGCTCGTCGCCGCGGAGCTGCGGTTCAAGAAGGCCGTATGGAACGACGGGCGCTGCATCGCCGTGTTCCGCCGCAACGCGCCGACGTCACGTCACTATGGTTTGACGGCCCGAGAGCGCACGGTGCTCGTGCGTACGCTCCAAGGTGAACGCCAGAAGTTGATCGCCGCCGAGGCGAAGATCGCCGCTTCCACGGTCGCCAACAGTCTGAAATCGGCGCGCGTGAAGTTGGGCTTCGAGGACCGGTTGGATGCAGCGCCGCTCGCGACGTTGATCGTGGCCAACGGCACCGAAAACGCGAGCCCGTACCCGCAGCGCAACATTTACTCGATCGGTGGCGGCGAGTGGTACATGGCTAGCTCCCCACGCCCGGATTGGTCGGGATTCCAAGAGGTGACCAAGAGCGAACGCTCTATCGCCCTCGCCATCATCGAAGGTCAGTCCAACACCGAGATCGCCAAGGCGCGTGATACCTCGGTGCACACGGTCGAAAATCAAGTCGCATCGTTGTTCCGCAAAGTAAACGCGAGCGGCAGGTTCGACCTGATCCGCGTCCTCTACCAAGACAGCGCCCCCAACTCGACGCTCATGAGCGCGTGAAGTAACCAGGCCCGCAGCTCGAGCGCTTCCCAGGAAGCGACCGAAGTAGGCGTTGGTTCGACAGGCGAGCGACGGTCTCCACGTGTGACCTCGCTCGTTCGTCTTTTGTTGGTTTGGTTGCACCTTCGGACGTCACCCGGCGCTACCGCGTGACGGCTTGAACGGCGCGTTTACTTGCTACGAGAAAGCCCAAACTGCTTGATCAGATTGTACACGTGCGCCCGAGTGAGGTCGAGCGCGCGGGCCGTCGCGGCGATGTTCCAGTCGCTGTCTTTCAACGTCTGCTCGAGTAACCGCTGCTGAAACTTGCGGGTTTGCTCCTGGAAGCTCGTGGGGCGTGACTCTGGCTGGTTGCCCTCTTCCGGGAACAGATGCTGGACCTCGACCTGGTCGGCGTCTTCGCTCGCCGCGCGGATCGTACCCGCGACGATCGCGTTCTCGAGCTGACGCACGTTGCCGGGCCACGGATGGCGCGTGAGCGCGGTGAGCGCCGCTGGCGAGAGCGCGACGCGCGAAAGGCTGTGCTGCTGCACGACCTTGTTGCAGAAGTACTGGGCGATCTCTTGAATGTCGCCGCGCCGTTCGCGGAGGCTCGGGATCCGGAGCGGTAAGACCTGCAGGCGATAATAGAGATCCTCGCGGAACGTCTGCTCCTTGATGCGTGCCGCAAGGTCGGCGTTGGTTGCGGCGATCACCCGAACGTTGGCGATCGCAACCCGGGACGAGCCGAGGGCGTAATATTCCTTCGTCTGCAGCAACTGGAGCAACTTGGCCTGCGCGGAAAACGGCAACTCTGCTATCTCGTCGAGGAACAACGTACCGCCCTCTGCGGCAGTAACCTTCCCCACGACCTTCGTCGTCGCGCCCGAGTGTCCACCTGCGGCCGCGCCGAACAATTCGTTCTCGAGCAGGTTCTCTGGGATCGCCGCGCAGTTGAGCTCCACGAAGGGGCCCTCTTTTCGCGCGCTGTTCTGGTGGATGATGCGCGCGAGCTGGCTCTTGCCGGTTCCCGTCTCACCCGTGATCATCAAGCTGACGTCGAGGCGCGCCACCGCTTCGACGTCGCGCAACAGGCGAGCGAGCGCGTCGGATGAGCCTACCAGCTGCTCGAGGTTCATCCGCTTGCGGAACACGCGGGTAGGATCGGGGCGGTCGAGCTTGTACCGAGCGAACAAGCGCTGCGCCAAAGGCACGTGGTGCCGCGCGAACAACTTGGCGACTGTATTGGTGCTGTCTTCCGTAAACGGCCCTTTCCCGTCGCGACCCTGCAAGTAAACGACTCCGAGCGGGGGCGAAGACCCAATCGGTACGCACAACACCG
>CBINDO010000341.1:0-8685 GCA_966249405.1 uncultured bacterium
GTCCTTTTTCAGCCAGTCACTCACCTGTTCTCGAGACACTTCACCGCCGCCGAGCGCAAACAGGGCGATCATTTTCGAGTCGCTGAAGTCAAAGGTGTAGCGAACTCTACGTAGGACGTCGTTCTTGGTCACAACCGGCTCCGAGGGGAAAGGTCAGGAGCAGTTAGTACGTTGCACCCGTGCGAGCAAGCACGAACGAGTGCCCCACCTATGCTGGCTCAATCCCCGCTTCCGGGAGCCAGCAGCATGACTCGACGCCGTCTGCCGTCACTCCGCCGCAAAATACGTGACGGCCTTGGCCAGCGCCACCGTGCCGACGCGGTCGCCGATGCGACGGCCATCGAAGTCGTCCTGAGCGATGTGGATCCCGCCCCAGATCCGGGATTGACCCGCTTGATCGGCCGCGTCGAAGTAGGTCGCCCATTGCAGGCGAACCGGCGCCGTTGGGCCTTGTTCGAAGAACAGGTAGCCAGGAAGGCAATCGACACCGGCGCTCCCGCCCGGGAAGTACGACGACCCCGTGAGACCTGTAAGCACCTGGGCGGCGGCACGACTGAACGTGCTGTGCCCCGAGACGTAGCCCGGGAACGCTGGCGTCACGAACGTACGACGCTGATACGGGATCCACTCCAACGCTCTGACGAAGGCCACGCCCCCCACCTCGTGTTTGCGGTCGCCCGGCTCGCCTTGCCATGCGCGTACGGCGAGTTCCCCGACGTAGCGCGCGAGGTGAGCATGCCGCTCCCCCGGGGCCGAACTGTCTTCGGTGATGAGTTCAATCAATCCAGGAACCAGTGGCAAGCCCTTCGGATGGTAGAAAGCGTTCTCCGGCTCTGATCGCTGGCCGAGACCCGCGAGGTAACGCACCAAGGTGATGGGCCGTGACGAAACGTACTTGCGTTTGAGCTCCCACGCCGCGATCGCCGCGTCGTGCAGCGCTCCGTTGAGCGCGAAATACACGCGGACGTCCCAACTCAGCCGATCGAGCGCGGCGCCTTCACCGAACAATCGGCGTTCGAACTCGGGCGTGTCAGCGACAGTGTTCGCAATCGTGTTCCAGTGTCCGGGAGGCGTCTCGGAATTGGGGCCATCTGCCCAGAACTCGGCCAAAACACGACCAAAATCCGACCGCCTGACGACCGCTGAAGCGTACGTCTCACCGGTCACGGGATTGTTGGCATACCCCGCGCCCGCGTTCGTACCGAGCGGATTGTTACCCATGGCCGAAGGGGAAATATCGATCGTGGTTTCGTCCTCGACGTCCATCATCGCCGAACGACTGAGCACGTCGACGACTTGCTCGACGAGCTCGTCGTTCAGTTCCGTGAACGGCGTGCCAATGTCGAGATACGCCGCGCCCGGAGCGGGACGCTCGAGCGCAAACGGCGTCACGTGCCCCCAATGCGCGCCGATGTAAGGTTGAGCGCCGGCCCCGACGGGAATGCCGTTTTGGGTTTCGGCTTTGGCGAGGATGAGCTTCTGCCACTTCAGTGGATCGGTAGCCGAAGTTCCAGGTCGATCGACCACGAGCCGCGGAGTTTCCGGATCATAGGCCTCCGGATCTGCATAAGCGTTGGCTTCGTTGGCCCCATCGTCCGCAAACGTCGCGATTACCAAGCCACCGACGCGATTTCCCAGCGCTGCCGGTGAATTGCCGGTGGTCGTCGTGTCAGTGGGATCGTAGCCCAAGCGATCCATCAGTGCGTCGAAACACGCTTTGGATACTCGGCCCCCACCACTTGCCGTGGCGTAACGATGGGACAAGACGCGATAGGCGGCGTGCGAGATCGCCTCTTGCCGAGCGGCGGGCGCATCACCCACTTCGAGCTTCTCTTCGAAGAGGTAACCCTTGGCGCTGGGCTCGTACGCCGCATAAGCATCCCAGAGCGCAACGGACAGGTGAAACAGATTGCGCGCATGCACCGTTGGCTGCGGAACCTCCCGGCGGATCGCGGCCAACACTTGCTCGTTCCAACGCCGAGCAATCGACGCGTCGGGCTCCGGATCTACCTCATCGGGCGGGCATACGGCTTCTTGCTCTGGCGGGGGCTCCACGGTGATGACCGGAACTTCCGCGCCAACGTGCAGAGCCAGGCCTTGGTCGAGTTCGGGCGTGAGGACGTCCCCTCCCACGGCCCATACGCCGCCGTCCGGATCTACCCACACCGAGTGGATCGACTCGGCAGCGGCGAAGTCCAATCCGGGATCTACCGGGGTGTACTTTCCACCAGCACCTCGATAGATGGCGCCGCCCACACCTGCGGCCCAAACCGTGCCGTCAGGACCGATTGAAACGCCTTGGAGCAACGGCGCGTCCGTTGGTGTGCGTTCACCAAGCTCGTCGTTGCTGTGTTCCGACGCGCCAGTCTCCAAAAGTAAGCCTTGGCTGGTTCCGCCCACCACCGCGACTTGGTCGTTCCTCGATGCGACCGCGAACAAGGTTTCGTCGGCGCCGGTGCGCTCGACCCCGAAGCCGTCATGGGCGTTGCCGCGCAAGATCACGCCGCGACCGCCAACCGCCCAGACGTCGTTCTTGGACGCGCCCCACACCTTGAACAACCCCGGCTCGTCTCGATTGTCGTCGGTCGGGATGCCTGTTGGCAGCGGCACCTCGACGACCTCGTCTCCGTCGTAATGCCAGATGAATCCGTTGCTGCCGGCGCGCGACCCCACGGCGTAGAGATCGTCTTTGGCTGCGGCCCAAACGCCGTAAATCGTGTGTTTCCCGAGACCAGGCGTCGGCACACGCGCAAACACGCCGTCTTCGTACCGCAGCAGCGTGGCGTCGGAGCCACCGAAGAATACTGGTCCGTCCTCGACGGCGTAAACCCACCACAAGTCACCGCGCGTTCCGGTGGCAAGTCGTTGCCAACCGCGCCCGTCGAAATGCAAAACGACGGGCCCCGTGCCGTCGTCCGCGCCGCTCATCCATACGTCCCGAGCGGAGGTTCCGTGGACCGACAACAACGCTGCCTTGTCACTCTTGGCAACCCACGCCCAGGGCGTAACGCCTCCCGCATCGACCGCGTCTTCACCAGCGTCCGATGGTTGGGGCACGAATTCCGTACGGCTGCTGCACGCAGCAAGTGACACCAGCAAGCCCAAGGCGGCACTCACGCCCCTCACGTTTTCACCAAACCGCATGACTCGTTCCCTATAGATCGGCCGTGCTCAACACGGCCTCGTTGCTGGCGAACGCCTGAGCGCCCGCTTCATTGTGGACTTCCGCTTCAATCGCGACGTGCAGTCCGTCGCGCTCCTCGTCGCTATCGGTGATCCCTCCGGTCATGACCGTGAGAGGAACCAAATCGCACACCACCTGCGCGTCGTCGCAGAACAGAAGTTGCGGCCGAGGCGGCGCTGGCGATTGGATCTCCTTGCCGCTCACCAGATTGCGCATCTTCACCGTCACGAATGCGCGGTTGCCGAACCCCACCGTTCGAATGGCGAAGAATAGGTGAGTGCCCCCTTGCCCAAGGGTCTGAAGCCGCAGCTCGGTCCCGGCTTCCAGTGGCGCGAAGTCGAGGCCATCCGGTCCCCCGGGGACCCCGATCTCGGCGCTGAGTTCGGGCGAGACTCCGCCGTCGGACGCGTCCGTGGTGCCTTCGGGGTCGGGGCCTCCGGTGTCACAGCGGTCGCCTTCACGCATGGCACAGCCGGTGTTCGGCACATCCGAACAACCCAGCGCCAACACCAGCGCACTCATCGAGGAAAGGAGGCGATAACTCACGAACTTAGGATGAGCTAAAGCAGTAATCGTACCAAGGCCCACGAGCGGCACCATCTTTGCAGTATCCCCTGTCGTTACTCTCAGGCACAACCTCCTTGGCACAAATTCTCTGACATATCTTCACGCCATCGCGCCAAGCTGTGCCAGATTATGTGCCACACCGAGCTCCCGAAGGAAAAGGTCCTCTCATGCGTAGTCAACTCACCCTAGCATCCCTTCTGACTGGCCTCTTGGGCTCTCTGACGCTGCAACCTTCGGCACACGCGTGCGGGGGGCTGTTCTGCTCTACCACCCAACCAGTCAACCAAGCCGCCGAACGCATCGTGTTCGCCGTCAACGCTGACGATACCGTAACGGCGGTGATCGAGATCCAGTACGCCGGGCCTTCGAACGAGTTCTCCTGGTTGCTCCCGATCGGGGCGGTACCGGAAACACTGCGTGTGAGCTCCAATCAGGCGTTTGCGCGCCTGCAAACGGCAACCAACCCGCAGTACTCGTTGACCACCCGCATCGAGGGCACGTGTCGTCAAGACGACGATGTGGCCGTGGCCTTCGCGAGCCCCGCCTTCGCCGGCAGTCCAGCGGCACCCAGGGGCAACGACGCGGGTGGCGTCACGGTAGAAGCATCGGGCAACGTCGGACCCTTCGACTGGACGGTGCTGTCGGTGGCCGAAGGGACCTCCGAGCCGGCACAGGAAGCGGTCGAGTGGCTCGAGCAAGCTGGGTACGACGTACCAGATAGCGCCCCGGGTTTACTCGGGCCGTATCTGAGCGATGGGTTGTATCTGCTCGCGCTCAAGCTGACGAAAGGCGCCGACACGGGTTCGATTCGACCAATCGTGGTCACCTATCCAGGCACCACGCCGATGATCCCGCTGCGGCCAACTTCGGTAGCCGCAAACCCAGATATGGGGGTCATGACGTGGCTCTTGGGGGAAGGGCGCGGCGTGCCGACCAACTACTTGTCGCTCGAGCTGAACGAGGCACGCCTCAATTGGTTCAACCCGGCGAGCAACTACAACACGCTCGTCACCGAAGCCGCCGACGAAGCCGGCGGACAAGGGTTCGTGACGGAATATGCGGACGCCGCAAGCCAACTGAGCAACGTCGTTTGGACGCAATACGAAGAAGCGAACTGGCAACAATTGAGTAGCACGACGTTCGACAGCTTCGAAGCCATGTACAGCGTGCTGAACAACACTTGGAGCAGTTACGACGGCTACCTCGACGCGCTGGAGCAGGGTGTTACGCTATCGGCGTCGATTTCTCGTGAAGACTTTCGGGCGTGCCCCGGGTGCTACGCCGATCAGGTCGAGTTTGCCCCAAGTGAGCTGCTGGCAGCGCTGGAAGAAAACGTGATCGAGCCGATGCGCTTGATCCAAGATCTGCTCGACGAGGCCCCCAATGTGACGCGGCTCTACACCACGTTGTCGCCCGAAGAAATGACCGTCGATCCGGCATTCACCTTCAACACCGCCCTACCCAACGTCAGCAACGTACACACGGCGGAGCGAGTCATCGAATGCAATGAAGACGTGCTGCAGCGAGAGGCTCCTTTCCGCATCGTCTTGCCGCAAGGCGATGTGGTCCGCGGCAAACCGGAAGACCTGAACAGCGGTGTATGGCCGGCTGCGTTGGCGGCTCTGCCCTCGAACCGCACGGTCTCCAAGCTGAGCTCGTCGGGTAGTGGACGCGTCGCCGAAGACAACCGCGAGACGATTGCCGAGCAGCTTGCAGAATACAATGGCACGATCCCCTCGGGCCCCTCGGCCGATGGTGGGTGCGCGGTTGCTAGTGCGACGCGCTCGACGACGAACTGGCCGTGGTTGATGGCCATTGGCTTGGTGATGACGCTGCGGCGACATCGCTCACGCCGCGCCTCGTGTTAAACCCACGGTTCGGCAATCAAGCAGTGCACCCGGACACGGGACGCTCGACAGACTGGTGCAAAGCAGACTCAGAAGGAGTCTCACGCAATCGAAAAGGAATCACGTGAATACATCTCTCAAGGCATTGTTATCGGGAGCAGCTGGGTTGCTCACGCTCGCTGCTCACGTTGCCCCGGCCGCGGCGTGCGGTGGCTTCTTCTGCTCAACCGCGCAACCCGTCAATCAAGCCGCCGAGCGCATAGTCTTTGCCGACAACGGCGATGGCACGGTCACTGCGGTAATTCAGATCCAATACGAAGGGCCGTCCGAGAGTTTCTCGTGGTTGCTGCCGATCTCGACGGCACCTCAGGCGGACGAGATAAAAGTCGCCTCCGATCTCGCATTCCAGCGCCTTCAAGGAGCAACCAACCCGCAGTATATTTTGAACACGCGCATCGAGGGGACGTGCTTACCGCTTCCCCCCTCCGCCCCCAACGGGAGTTTACCCCCGCTGGCGGCGGACTCGGGCGATGTCTCTCAAGGCGGCGGTAACGTGAATGTGGAGGCATCTGGTTCCGTGGGGCCGTTCGACTGGACGGTGATTTCGGTGGCCGACGGCGCCGACGAACCTGCGCAAGACGCCGTCACCTGGTTGAAGGACAACGGCTACGACATCCCAGATAGCGCTCCTGGGTTACTTGGGCCGTATCTGGAGGATGGCCTGTTCCTGCTGGCACTCCGGTTGACGAAGGGAGCCGACACTGGCTCGATCCGTCCCATCGTGCTCACTTATGACGCAGATAAGCCGATCATTCCCGTCAAGCTCACCTCCGTTGCGGCCAACGACGACATGGGCGTCATGACGTGGCTGCTCGGCGACGGACGAGGCGTACCAGAGAACTACCAAGCGCTCGAACTCAACGAGGCCCGCATCAACTGGTTCAACGCTGCCAGCAACTACAACCAAGTGGTGACTGAAGCGGCCAACGATGCTCAAGGCCAAGGCTTCGTGACGGAATTTGCCGGCCCCAGCGAGCCCCTCGCCGAAGTCGTGTGGTCGATCTACGAGGAAACCCGGTGGGAGGACCTCAGCACGACGCAATACGACTCGTTCGATGAATTGTTCAACACGCTGTTTTATGCATATGGGTCCTTCGATGGATTCTGGGATGCGATTCAAGCGAGCGTAACCTTCTCGGCCTCGGTCAACTTTGAAGACTTCAAGTCGTGCCCCTCGTGTTACACGGACCAGATCGAATTTTCTCCCGCTGAACTCTTCGCTGCAGTCGAGGAGAACGTGATTGACCCGATGCGCGTAGTCCAACGATTGATTAACGCGCACCCCACCGTCACTCGTTTGTACACCACGCTGTCGGCAGAAGAGATGACCATCGATCCGATATTCACCTTCAACAAAGAATTGCCGGACTTCAGCAACATCCACACGGCAGACCGCGTGATCGAGTGCTCTCCAGACGTGACCCAGTTCGACGCCCCCTGGCGCATCGAGCTGCCGAACGGGGGAGTCATCCGCGGCACGGCTTCAGATCTGAGCTCCGCAACCTCGGGGACATGGCCCGAGGGCCTTGCGGCGTTGCCCGCAAACCAGACGATCATGCGTCAGGCAAGCACTGGTGAAGGCAAAGTGCTCGAAGACAACGAGACCCTGATTGAGACCGAACTTGCCGCTTACAACGAGCGCATCGCGCCTGGTTCCTCGACAGCAGCTCCGACGACCGACGTGCCGGGCAACGACGTCCCAGCAAATGATCCCCCAACGAACGGTGGCTCCGGGGATGATGGGCCCAAACAGGCGGTGGACGCCACGCCCAACGATGCCGACGGTGGCTGCAATGTTGGCTCCTCCTCCACGCCTGCGTCGGGCAACGGCCACTGGGGCTGGCTCGCATTGGGCGCACTGGTGCTCACGCGGCGCCGAGCAAAGTCGTCGCGCGCGCCGCGGTGATTGGTGAGGACGGCGCCGTGAAGATTAGCGCACGTATCAGGTAAACGCTCCACACGGGGGCGTGACCAAACGTTGACAGAGCCCGACGAAGTCGCTTCCAGTTCGGTGGTCGCAGGAGTGTATTGCTCGCTCGAGCCGGTTCGGTTTCGCCTCGACGTCCGGGGCTCAGCGAGCGTACTGTCCAACCGATGGTGGCAGTCGTGGTGGAGCAGGTGACCGTGAAGGCTCGCGACAATAGGGCGCTGGCCGCCGTCCTCGTTTCGAGTGAAGTGCCAACGCGTGCGGTCGTGTTCTCGTCGGGTACCGCGGTCGCAAAGGAGGCTTACCTCAACTTTGCGCGCTACGGCGCGGAGCGGGGCACAGCGGTCTTACTCTACGATTATCGAAGTCAGGGAGGATCCAAACTCGGTCCAATCCAACACGACCAGGTGGACTTCATCGCGTGGGGCACGTTGGATCTCCCAGGAGCGATTGATGCGATGGACCGACGTTACCCCAGGCTGCCCATGACGACGATGGGCCACAGCATCGGCGGTCAGATCCTTGTGCTCGCGGACAATCATGCGCGATGCGATGGACACGTCTTTCTGGCTTCTTGCTGGCCCTATTGGCGGAACAAGCCCAGGTGGTTTGCGGCCCAAGAGCTACTGTTCTGGCATGGTTACGGCCCGGCATGCATCAAGCTTTTCGGATACGTGCCCAAGGGTGGGCTCTGGCGCGGGGAAAGCCTCAACCCGATGCTGTTCGATACATGGAAGCGCTGGTGTTTGAGTTCGGAACCGATCGACGTGGGTGGACAATACGGAGAGGTCCGCAGTCCGATTCGATCCGTCGGTTTCGTGGACGACCCGATCGCCACCCACGCCAATGTTAACAAACTACTGGCAACCTTCCGTGATGCCCCCCGTGAACAGTTGTGGATCGAGCCGGCACGGTTTGGCCTCTCCAAACTTGGACATCAGGGGGTGTTCAGCCGATCGGCGCGGAGTGTTTGGCCGTCGATATGGGACTGGGCGGTTCCTGACTCCTGCCAAACCAGCACGACCCCGGAATCGGAAAGCCGTTCGAAGATATAACCCCAGAGTTCGGTTCAGCTGAACCGAACTCTGCAATGTAGCAGT
>CBINDO010000342.1:0-8625 GCA_966249405.1 uncultured bacterium
CGCCGCACTTCTCGCACACGATGCCGCGGTGCTTCATGCGCTTGTACTTGCCGCACAAGCACTCGTAGTCCTTCACCGGTCCGAAGATCTTGGCGCAGAACAAGCCATCACGCTCCGGCTTGAACGTGCGGTAGTTGATCGTCTCGGGCTTCTTTACTTCGCCGTGTGACCATTCACGGATCTTCTCTGGGCTGGCCAGAGAGATCCGCATCGCGGAGAACGTTAGCGGATCTTTGGGCTTCTCAAAAAAGGAGAAAATGTCGCGCATCTTGTCTTATTCCTCCGCTGCAGGGGCGTCCACGCCTTCAACCAACTCGACGTTGAGGCACAAGGACTGCAATTCCTTAATCAACACATTGAAGCTCTCGGGGAGGCCCGCTTCGAGGGTGTAATCCCCCTTCACGATCGCCTCGTACATCCGGGTACGACCCTGGACGTCGTCGCTCTTGACGGTGAGGAACTCCTGCAGTGCGTAAGCCGCACCGTAGGCCTCCATCGCCCAAACTTCCATTTCACCGAGACGCTGACCACCGAACTGGGCCTTACCGCCCAACGGCTGCTGCGTAACCAGCGAGTATGGACCAATCGAGCGCGCGTGGATCTTGTCGTCGACCAAGTGGTGGAGCTTGAGCACGTACATGATGCCCACGGTCACGTCCTGGTCGAAGGCTTCACCGGTACGGCCATCGAACAAGATGCTCTGACCGCTCCGCTGCAGACCCGCGCATTCGAGCGCCGTCTTGATGTCTTCCTCTGCGGCGCCGTCGAACACCGGCGTCGAGAAGAACACACCCGTCTTCATCTTGCTGGCGAGCTTCTTCACGCCAGCGTCGTCCAACCCTTCGACGAGCTTCTTCATCTTCTCGTCGCTGGGCAGCGCCTTGAGGATCCCTTGACGGATCTTGTCGGCGCCATAGTTCTCCTCGAGCATGCGGTGCACGTTGAGACCGAGGTTGCGAGCACCCCAACCCAAGTGAGCCTCGAGGATCTGGCCCACGTTCATACGGCTGGGAACGCCGAGCGGATTGAGCACCACGTCGACGGGGGTACCGTCTGCCAAGTACGGCAAGTCCTCTTCCGGAATGATGCGGCTGACCACACCCTTGTTTCCGTGACGACCGGCCATCTTGTCACCGACCTGGAGCTTGCGCTTGATGGCGATGTACACCTTCACCATCTTGATCACGCCCGGCGGCAGCTCGTCGCCCTTCGACAGGCGGTCGATCTTGTCGCGGAAGTGCTCTTCGCGGCTACGCACCAGCTCTTCGAGGTCGTGGAGCAACTGGGCAATCTTGTCCATGTCGCGTCCGACGGTGATCTCGCCCCAGTACTTACGGGGAACGCTGGCGAGACTCGCTGCGCTCAGCGCAACGCCCTTGTCGAGGAGGACCTCGCCGCGGTCGTTGACGAGCTTGGCGTCCGTGGACTGCCCCACCAACAACTCGAGCATGCGACGGTAGTAAGAGTCCCGGAGGATGCTCACCTCTTCGTCGCGAGTACGCTCGAGTCGAGCGCGCTCCTGGTCTTCGATGGTGCGAGCGCGCTCGTCCTTGTCGGTGCCCTTGCGTGAGAAGATGCGCGCGTCGATGACCACGCCGCCTACCCCCGGGGGTACACGCAGCGAGCTGTCGCGGACGTCGCCAGCCTTCTCACCGAAGATCGCGCGGAGCAACTTCTCCTCGGGGGAGAGCTGGCTTTCGCCCTTCGGCGTGATCTTGCCGACCAGGATGTCACCAGGCTTGACCTCGGCGCCAATGCGCACGACGCCAGCCTCGTCGAGGTCCTTGAGCGCCTCTTCACCGACGTTGGGGATGTCGCGAGTTACCTCTTCTTTGCCCAACTTGGTGTCGCGCGCGATGCACTCGAACTCCTCGATGTGAACCGAGGTGTAGATGTCCTCTTTGACAATGCGTTCGCTGATGAGGATCGAGTCTTCGAAGTTGTAACCCTGCCAAGGCATGAAGGCCACGACCACGTTCTGACCGAGGGCGATCTCACCCATGTCGCAGGCGGGACCGTCGGCGAGCACGTCGCCAGCTTCGACCCGTTCACCCGGGCGCACGACCGGCTTCTGGTTGTAGCAGGTGCTCTGGTTGGAGCGCTGGAACTTCATCATCGGGTAGATGTCGGGAACTTCCGAGCCCTCACCGGGATCGGGACGAACCACGATGCGCGTCGCGTCGACGCTATCGACCGTACCTGCGCGGCGCGCTACCGCACACACACCCGAATCCACCGCCACGCGGCGCTCCATGCCCGTACCGACGAGCGGAGCCTCGGTGCGGATCAACGGAACGGCTTGGCGCTGCATGTTCGCACCCATGAGTGCACGGTTTGCGTCGTCGTGCTCCAAGAAGGGCACGAGCGCCGCAGCCACGCTCACCATTTGGTTCGGTGCGACGTCGATGAGCTGAATCTGGTCGGCGCCGACCATACGGTAGTCACCGTCGTACCGGGCGCTCACGAGCGGGTCCGTCAAGTCGCCACCCTGAATCGTCGAGGTGGCCATAGCGATGAACTTGCCCTCCTCTTCCAGAGCGCTGAACCAGCGAACGCCGGTCTCGACCTTGCCTTCACGTACGGTGCGGTACGGCGTCTCGACGAAGCCGTGCTCGTTGACGCGGGCAAACGTCGAGAGCGAAGCGATCAAACCGATGTTCGGACCTTCGGGCGTCTCAATCGGGCAGATACGACCGTAGTGAGTGGCGTGAACGTCACGCACCTCGAAGCCTGCACGCTCGCGGGTCAAGCCACCTGGACCGAGAGCGGACAGACGACGCTTGTGCGTCACCTCGCTCAAGGGGTTGGTCTGATCCATGAACTGCGACAGCTGCGAGCTACCGAAGTACTCCTTGACCACCGCGCCGACGGGCTTGGCGTTGATCAAGTCGTGGGGCATCAAGGTGTCGATCTCTTGGGAGACGCTCATGCGCTCCTTGATGGCGCGCGCCATGCGCACGAGACCGATGCGATACTGAACTTCCATGAGCTCACCCACCGCGCGCACGCGGCGGTTACCCAGGTGGTCGATGTCGTCGACCGAGCCTTGACCGTTCTTGAGGGCCAAGAGGTGCTTGAGCGTCATCAGAATGTCCTTCTGAGTCAGCGTCGTCTCCTCGAGGCGCGGCTGTTGGTCTTGGGGCAAGTCGGCGTAGAACTTGTAGTTCAGCTTGAGGCGACCGACCTGGGACAAGTCGTAGCGCTCGGGGTTGAAGAACAGGTTCTGGAACAGAGCCTTCGCCGTCTCGAGCGTGGGCGGATCGCCCGGACGCAAGCGGCGGTAAATCTCCATGATCGCTTCATCCGTCGCCGTGACCTTGTCCGCGATCAACGTGTCGCGCAGGTACGGACCCACGTTCAGACCGTCGATGAACAACACGTCGAACTGCTTGACGCCCGCTTCACGCAGACGCTCCAGCGTGACCTCCGTCACCTCTTCGTTGGACTCGAGCAAAACTTCGCCCGTCTCCTCGTCGATGACGTCGTCTGCCGAGACCTTGCCGATCAGCTCTGCGAGCTCGAGGTTTACACGCTCGACGCCGGCGGCCGTCAACTTCTTGATCGCGGCGCGCGTGAACTTGGTGCCCTTACGCACGAGCACCTCGCCGTCCACCACGATGTCGTTGGTGGCGCGCTGGCCCGCGAGCAAGTTGAAGTTGACGCTCTTCTCGAACTTCTCTTCACCGAAGAAGACGGTCTCGCGTTCGTAGAAGAAGTTGAGGATCTCTTGCGTCGACATCCCGAGCGCACGCAGCAGCACGGTAGCGTGCATCTTACGACGACGGTCGATGCGGACGTAAACGATGTCCTTGTGATCGAACTCGAAGTCCAACCAGGAGCCGCTGTAAGGGATGACGCGGGCCGAGTAGAGCAACTTGCCGCTGGAGTGGGTCTTGCCCTTGTCGTGGTCGAAGAACACACCCGGGCTGCGGTGCAACTGAGACACCACCACGCGCTCGGTGCCGTTGATGATGAAGGTGCCCGTGTCCGTCATCAGCGGGATCTCGCCGAAGTAGACCTCTTGCTCCTTGATGTCGCGAACGATGCGCTCGCCACCCTCGATGGTGTCGTAGACCATCAATTGCGTCGTGACCTTGATCGGCGCAGCGTACGTCATGCCGCGCTGCCGACATTCCTCGACGTCGTACTTGGCCTTGTCCAAGTGGTAAGAAACGAAAACGAGCTCGCTCGTCCCGTCGAAATCTCGAATCGGGAAGACGCTCTTGAATACCCCTTGCAGCCCGATGTCCTTGCGTGCACTGGGCTCGACATCTGATTGCAGAAACTTGTCGTAACTACTCTTCTGGATATCGATCAGATTAGGGATTGCGACAACCGGATCGACTTTCCCGAGGTTGGTGCGATACCGAAAGTTCGACTGGACCTTGGACGCCATCAGAGCTCCTCTTGCAATTCTGGATTCGGGCTGATTCGCCGTGGAACTGAGTCCGACGGCAGAGCACGCCCGCATGCTCTCTTAACGCACTTGGCACGCTCGCAACGGATGCGAGCGTGCCGCTAAAAAACCTGCAAATCTCGGTGGAAACGCACGCGCTCCCACCGAGTCCGGATTACTTGACTTCGACCTTGGCGCCGGCTTCTTCGAGCTTCTTCTTGATGTCGGCAGCCTCTTCCTTGCTCACGCCTTCCTTGACGGGCTTGGGAGCGCCTTCGACGAGCTCCTTGGCCTCCTTGAGGCCGAGAGCGGTGATCTCGCGAACCACCTTGATCACGGTGATCTTGCTTGCACCACCGTCAGCCAGGATGACGTCGAACTCGGTCTGCTCCTCGACCTCAGCTGCCGGAGCAGCGGCACCGCCGCCACCACCGCCAACCACGACCGGTGCGGCGCTCACGCCCCACTTGGTCTCGAGCTCCTTGACGAGGCCAGCGATCTCGATCACGGGCATGTTGGAGAGGAAGTCAACAACCTGTTCCTTGGTAATTTCAGCCATTTTCTTAATAACTCCTGAATTCTTTTAAAGTCTCTGTGCGACGCGTTGGTCGCGTTGGGATTGGGTCGACCGGCGCTGCCGGTCTGGGAATGGCAACGAGGCTCAGCCCTTGTCCTGTTTGGCTTGGAGAAGCCGAACCATGTTGCCGGCGGGGGTGTTGATGAGCATGACGAACTGCTGAGCGGGCGCCATGAGCGTAGCGAGCAACATTGAGCGCGCTTCGTCCTTGCTTGGCAAACTGGCGAGCTGGTTCTCGACCGCCTTGGCGTCGAGGACCTGACCGTCGAGTAGACCTGCCTTGATCTTCAGCTTCTCGTTCTCTTTGACGAAGTCTTTGAGTACGCGGGCAGCGGCGCTCGGCTCTTCGAAGCTCCACGCAACACCGGTCATACCCTTGAGGTTCGCCGACAGCTTGGCCGCGTACGGCTCCTTGGACAGGGCTTGCTTCACCAAGGTGTTCTTGAGCACCTTGTATTCCACACCCCGAGCACGGAGCACGTCACGGAGTTTGCTGACCTCGGCCACTGTCATGCCCGAGTAATCAACGAAAACCGCTGAAGACATGCGTTCGAAACGCGACTTGATATCGGCGATCGCCGTCTCTTTGTCCGAGCGCAGCATTAGCTCTCCTCCGTTCGCGAACTATCAACCGAGCTGGTGTCGACGCGAACGCCGGGACCCATGGTGCTCGATACCGTGATCGACCGCAGGTAAACACCCTTGGCAGTCGACGGCTTCTTGGCGAGCAGCTCCGAGATCAGAGCCGCGACGTTTTCCGCCAATTTAGCCTGGTCGAACGACACCTGGCCGACGCGGCAATGGATGACACCCGCGCGATCGACGCGGTACTCAACCTTACCAGCTTTCGCTTCGCGCACAGCGCGACCTACGTCCATGGTTACGGTGCCAACCTTGGGGTTGGGCATCAAACCACGGGGGCCCAAGATTCGACCCAGCTTACCGACGGTACCCATCATATCGGGCGTCGCGATAACTCGATCGAAGTCGATGTTGCCTTCCGTGATGCGAGCAGCCAGGTCATCCGACCCCGCTACGTCCGCACCTGCCTCGAGGGCTTCCTTCTCCTTGTCGCCTTTCGCAAACACTGCAACGCGGATGCTCTTGCCGGTGCCGTGCGGGAGCACGATTGCACCGCGGACCATCTGGTCTGCGTGTTTGGGATTGACGCCAAGGCGGACGGCAACGTCCACGCTTTCGTTGAATTTGGCGAAGGCAATCTTCTTTACGATGCCAACAGCCTCCTCCAATGCGTGAACGCTCGCTCGGTCAAAACCGGCGAGTGCTTCTTTCCGCTTTTTGCTTATTCTTCCCATTCAGTCTCCTTCTGGTTTTGCGGCTCCAAGAGCCTCCCAGAAACACCTCCGAGCCCCATTGCCCGGAGGTCAATCACCAACCAGACTGGCTGATGCAAGCTCCACTACGAGTGGGACGTGACGGTGGTTGCGCGGCAACGGTCGTCACGGCCCCCACGAAATCAATCCGCGATTTCGATGCCCATGCTGCGAGCAGTGCCCATCACGCTGCGCATCGCGCTCTGCACGTTGCGGGTGTTGAGATCCTCGAGCTTCTCCTTGGCGATCGCCTCGACCTGCGCGCGCGTCACCTTGCCGACCTTCTTGCGGTTCGGCTCGGGCGAACCCGAACCCGGCTTCTTTGCAGCGGGCAAGCCAGCAGCCTTCTTCAGAAGGACGCTCGCCGGCGCCGACTTCATGATGAAGGTGTAGGAACGGTCTGCGTACACCGTGATTTCCACGGGAACGATCGTCTCACCCAGCTTGGCGCTTCGAGCGTTGAAGTCCTTGCAGAACCCCATGATGTTCACGCCGTGCTGACCGAGCGCCGGACCCACGGGGGGTGCGGGGTTCGCCTTGCCGGCGGGAAGCTGGAGTTTGATGAAACCGGTTACTTTCTTTTTGGCTGCGGCCATGGTGCTGACTTCCTTGCAGTGCGCCTGGTGGGGCGCTTCGTAAAAACTAGAGCTGTTGCTCCGAAACTCACTCGGTGGCCTTGGCCACCCTCACGACTACCGTCCCCGACTGTGCGTTACCGCTTCTCCACGTGCCCGAACTCGAGCTCCACTGGCGTCGGGCGGCCGAAGATGCTCACCATTACCTTGAGCTTCTGCTTATCGGCGTTTACTTCCTGAACGGTACCGGAGAAGTTCGCGAATGCGCCCACCGTGACGCGCACCTCGTCGCCCACGGCGAATTGCTGCTTGGGCTTCGGCTTGACCGCGCCTTCGGTGATGCCACGACGCAGGTCTTCGACCTGGGGCGGCTTCACTTCCTGGGGTTTCTGATTGCCGACGAACCCGGTCACCTTCGGTGTGTCTTTCACCAGGTGCCAGGTCTCTTCGTTCATGATCATCTCCACGAACACGTAGCCCGGGAAGGTGGTCTTGCTGCGAACACGGCTCTTGCCGTCTTTGGTCTGTTGGGTCACCGTCTCCGACGGGACCATGATCTCGCCAAAGCTAGATTCCATGTGGAACTGGCGAATGCGCTCCTGGAGGGCGAGCTTCACCTTGTTCTCAAAACCCGAATAAGCGGTAGCTACGTACCACTTCTTTTGGGGAGCCTTGTGCTCTTCGATGGTTTCGTCTGAAGTCATGCGCCGTACACCAAGTTGGTTATGAAGCCCCAAATCCGGTCGAGGATTCCCACGTAAATCGTTGCAAACAGGCTAGCGACGATGACGACGATGGTCCCGTTCGTGACGACTTCCCGATCAGGCCAGTGCACTTTGTAGAGCTCGGTCGCGACCTCGTCGGCCCACTGCCGAACGTGCGCTTTGCGGTAGATGGAGATCACGATGATGAGCGCGAGCAGCGCTCCAACCACGATCGTATACCCGGGACGCTCATCCTCGGCGTAAGCGAGGACCTGCGGCACGGCGCGGACCGCCGCGGGCCACTCCGCCAGGGTATTCCACAAGCCCGCCAAAGTGCGGCCGATGAGGAACGCGAGCAACACGCCGCCGGCAAAGAAGGCAGCGTTGACGTATCGTTCCGTACCCAAGTTGGCAAACGCGCTGCCGCTGAAGTCGATTTCCTGATCAGCGGCTTCGGTACCGTCAACTTCGGAACGCACCACGACGGCCGCGCTCTCCTCATCGGAGGATCGGTCGTTCTTGCGATCACTTTTGACGTCGTCGTTTGCCATGTGTTGCCTCGGGAGGGACTACTTGCAGGGGCGGCAGGGCTCGAACCTACGACCTGCGGATTTGGAATCCGCTGCTCTGCCAACTGAGCTACACCCCTATTGACGGTATCCCGTCGTTGATTCTCTCTTCTTCGGTGCCCTCTGGCGTTTGAGCCGCTGGGGTCTCTGCGTTCTGTTTCGGCTTTCCGTTTGCGTCGGTTGGGCTCGTTCGGGGACTAACTACTCTCGGGGGCAGTTATTCCCTTTCACTTCGCTTCGCGGTGTTCGGTGTGTTGGCCACACGCCTTGCAGAACTTCTTGAGGACCAGCGGCTCAGAGCCTTCCTTCACTGGACGTGAAGTGCGGTAGTTTCGGGAGCCGCACGTTAGGCACGAGAGGGTGACCTGCACCCTTCGTGTCTTATGTGTACGGCTTCCAAACACAGGCGAGGATCACTCGATGATCTTGGAGATGACGCCTGCGCCTACGGTCCGGCCACCCTCGCGGAT